>NZ_VZPF01000036.1 GCF_008801695.1 Pantoea stewartii subsp. stewartii | reverse complement strand
CAGGAATTTAACAGAACACAATAACGGAATCAATCTAATTCTGTTCCATGCTTACGTTTCGAATATTGAAACACAATATGCCATTATACTCGCGTATAATGGCATATTGTGTTTCAATATTCGAAACGTAAGCATGGAACAGAATTAGATTGATTCCGTTATTGTGTTCTGTTAAATTCCTGTTTTGTGTTTCAATAATGATTAGCACGATTATTAAACAGTAATTGATATGTTCTGAAATTGTGTTACGATAATTTAAACGACGTTTCATTCATGGAGGGCCACATGGCTAAGGTTATGGTGGGCGAGCTGATTAACCAGCTCGTCGGCGAAATCGACGAAATCGACGCTTCGGAAATGCCGCAAGGTGAGAAGACAAAGCGCTACAAGGCAGCGGCGTCCCGCTATAAAAACGCGCTGTTTACTGATAAGCGCAAATACCGTGGAAAAGGGCTGGCAAAGCGCATCACGGCTAACACCTATAACGCCTATATGACGCGAGCGCGTAAGCGTTTCGATGAACGGCTACATCATCATTTTGAGAAGAACGTCGCCCGCCTGGCTGACCGGTACCCACTATACGGCGACGAGCTGCGCGAATGGCTGGCACTTCCCGCGGCAGAAATCCGCCAGCGCCATAAGGCGCTAATGGCGCGTCTGAAATCAATCATGCCGCTGGCAGAAGAACTGAGCGGCGTGAAATACGGCACGAAAGCCGGTGACCGCAAGCTTCGCTCGATGGGGAAAAAATACCCTGAATGGAACATCGCACTGGTGATGGCGGCTAGCGAGGACTGGCGCGCAGCGCGCGACAATCTGCACAAAATGTTCCAGCAGGGCATGCAGCTGCTGGAAGAAATGGGCGGCCTTCGCATCAACCACGACGTGCTTTACAGCCTGCAACTGAGCGCCGCCGAGCGCAGTTCTATCCAGCAAAAATGGGGCGAAGTGCTGAGCGAGAAAAAGCGCAACACGGTCCTGATTGACTACCCGGTTTATATGCAGCGCATTACCGAAATCATTGATGCGCCGGTCGACGAAGGGATGAGCCGACGCGTGCATATGGCGCCACTGGCTTTTGCGCTGGCGGCGGTCTCCGGACGGCGTATGATCGAGATTATGTTTCGGGGTGAATTTGAGGTCGTCGGGCCGAATGAGGTGGCGTTCGTAGGCCAGGCGAAAAAGCGCACCGACGACGGCGCGCCGCGTACCATTTACACCCTGTGCGATGCCGAGCTATTCATTAACCGGCTGGAAGCGCTGCGCAGCTGCGCGGCGGCGGCGGATTTTGAACAGGTGATCAAAGGCTACGGTGAGAACGATTCCCGCTCTGAGAACGGGCGCATCAACGCCATTCTGGCCAAAGCGTTTAACCCGTGGGTGAAGCAGTTTTTTAACGACGACCGCCGCGTATACAAAGACAGCCGCGCCATTTATGCGCGTATCGCCTACGAGACGTGGTTCAGGCATGACGCACGCTGGGCCGATAAAGATGAAGACGTCTTCTTTTCGGAAATTTTGGGCCACGATGACGAAAACACCCAGCTGCACTATAAGCAGTTCAAGCTGCATAACTTCTCCCGGACGTGGACGCCGGAAGGCGGAAACGAAAACTCTCGCCTGCAGGCGCTACAGGATCTCGATGACCAGATGCCCGGATTCGCGCGCGGTGACGCGGCGGTGCGAATGCATGAAGAACTGAAAAAAATCATTGAGGAAAAGCCGGACGAGTTGATCACGGTTAACACACTGCGCAAGCTGAAATTTAACCCGACGCTGGTGGGCCGCTATCTGGAGTTCGTCGCACCTGCGCTGCAGCAGGTTGTTGGTGAAAATGGGCAGTACCGGCTGGTGACCGAAACCGAACCGCTGGTGCTGGATAATGCGCAGTACGCCGACGAGCTGGACGACGACGAAGACGACGGCGAGGCTGATGATGCATCGCTGGAAGATGACGAAATTGACAGCGATGAAGCCCCCGAAACCGAGCAAACCGCTGCCGAAGAAAAAAGGCCGGCACGCGAGGATAAAGCCCCGCCAGCCCGACCGCGTTTCGATGCGCCAAAGCATAACGCCGAGGGCGAATGGGTGATCCGCTATGAGTTTGACGGCCAGCGCTATGCGTGGACCGGTGCGGCGGAAAACCTGCGGGAAGCGATGCAGAAAGCATGGGAAACGCACCACGCCTGATCTAGACAAGCAATCGGGACCACGGTCCCGATTTTTTTTACACCCCTTCCAGCTTCACGCGCGCATCGTTAACGATGTGCGTGATTACCCCGAACAAAATCCCCTCGTCACTATCGCCAACCTCTTCTGCAGTGAGTGAAATTTTGCGGTCGGGATTGTTCAGTTCTTCCAGGTGAAGGCGCGGCACCGTGCGGTAACGTACCAGCTTAAACTGACCGCCGATGTTCGCGGCAATTATGCTGCCGTCCAGCGGTTTGTTCGCACTATTGCATACCAGCAAAGCCCCCTTTTTAATTCCGGCCAGCGCTGATTCCGTTTCGGTTTTAAATAAATAAACCGAAGCCGCATTGGTATTACAGAGCATGTCTAAAGACGGGCGGTCTTCTACAAAATCTTGAGCGGGTGATGGGAATCCCATAATTTTATCCTCGGTTTATTACTGTATTTTTATACAGTATAAATCACGATAAAAATAAAGGAAGGCCCGAAGTTGGGATCGGCGTTCAGGCAATTGAAAAGACGCGGGAAAAAATATCACTGCGTGATAATTGCGAAATTATGCGGCGGAGAATGCTTCGTTAGGATGGAAGAAAAAAATTATATGCCAGTAAGAGAGAACTGACTGTTTTACTCATTATAGTGAATCATACAGGCACAAAAAAACCGCCTGGGGAGGCGGCTTAGATGTGCGTGAATGTGGGGGCATTACACGCAACGGTCGGATGCTACGAGACCGGAAGTTGTCAGGGACTATTGTCGGCTACATTGACGGGACCGTCAAGTATGGCTGCTTATTTTATAGGCATTACGTGCTATTCCCGCGCCTTGATTAAGGATTAAAAATGTTTCTATGTTGCCGAACGGCATCGTATACTGCGGCGCATGACGCTGTTGTACTGGTCCGTATGCAGGGGTCTGAGATCTGGTGTTTTAAAAATCGGTGGGAATCGAATTTTGCTACTGGCGTAGCGTGATTCAGGTAACGATCATCGCAGGCATGTTTTAGCGCCCTAACGTAACGTTTCTGCGCTTAGACAAGCCGCGACTGCCTTGTGAAACAAATGATAGCCGCGCGCATCACAGTTTCTTAGTCAGCCGTTTGCGACGCCGACTAAACATCAAATTTGTAAAGACCGTGTTCTGTGGGGGCGATGGGGATCGCTGAAGGTGGGCACTGTTAAGTCAGAGCACATTTATCAACCCTGCTGCGAGACCGGAAGTTGTCATTTCTTGTCGTAAGTGAGTTCCCTGCCTGCTGCAAACGAGCTTCGCAGTCTTAAGAAATTAAGGCTGAAAAATGGATAAAAAAACCTTCGTGTTTCTAGTCCTGTTGGCGGTACTGAAATCTTTTGGAAGCGATACGCCTGCAATTAACGTTCATGCGGATCACTTCTTCTCGGTGACAGTAGTTAAAGACAGCAAGTAAACCCAACAATCGCCGGGCTAGTCCCGGCTTTTGTGATCTTATACCCCGCAAAATTTCCCAGCTGCAGCGCGCGCCGGTTCGCGTGCTTTGACGTGATCCAGATGTTTCGTTATCTCTAAACACTAACAAACGATCTGGATCAGCCATTCACGCCGGTTTTGCCCCTCTGTCAGCTCGCCGTGAGGCGCTTAAGCGCCGCGTGTTCGGCTGGCGTCAGGCTGCCAATGCGTTCAGCCAGATACATGCCCGCAAGCGTTGAGCGCGTCAGGCTGGCTGGCATGGATGCCAGTTCTGCCATTTCCGCCATGCTCAGCTCGCTGCATACCCAGGCGAACGGTACCGGCGTGTTGGCCAGCGCACGTTCTACCGCGCCCGCCGCGCCCCGTTCTGGCAAGTGCTCACTGGCGGTGATTGGGTCACAATCGTGTGATCCAGATCTTTCGTTATCTCTAAACACTAACAAACGATCTGGATCATCATCTTCGGGCATTTCTTCGGCTTCGGTCTTGAGGCTGTAGAACGATTTACCGGCCTTAACGCGGGCCGTGTGCAGGCTTTCCATGAAGTCGAAGGAATCCGCCTCCACGAGCATCACACGCGCCCCACGCGCGCCTAAGCGATCGTTCTCAACATTCCACCCAAGAGCGCCGCAAATGTCCTTAAAAACGACGTCAGGGCGTTTGTTGGCACCATTGCGCCCCAGATAGCCACCAAACCGCAGCGTCGTGTTAAACGAGCGTACGCTTACCATTTCCACCACTGCCTGCAGAGCGTCCTTCTGTGCGTCTCTGGTGGCGTACCCTTCGCCCGTTTCGATGTTGATGCCGCACTTTTCAAAGTACAGTCGCAGCGCGTTGCGATGGTATAGCGCGTTGATACGGTTCGGCACTTCCACCAGACGTTGCCAACGCACTTTCGGACTGATAACCAGCGGCTGCAGGCGCTGGAATTTTTCGTCGGCTTCGGCGCGCGTGTGCGCCAGCACGTTGACGTACTGGACGCGCCCGGCGCGGCGGAAACTGTAGCTGAAGTTTTTCAGCTTCTGGTGCAGGTCAATCGCCGCTGCAGAAGCTTCGTCCATGCGCATCAGCTCCAGCAGGCTGAGTTTCTTGCGCCCGCCATCGAGAAGAAATTCCAGGGACATTGGCGTCACCGGCAGCATCAGCTCGTTTTCGATTTCATAGCGTGCAAGCTGTGCCTGCTGTACCACGTCGAGATATTCCACCTCGAGCAGCGCGTCGCGTTCTTCCTCTGTTGGCGTTTCCGCTTCCATGTGGATCAGGACCGTTTGCTCCCACACGCGGTCGCGGGCTTCGCAGCGCATCGCCTTCCCGGCTTCGCTGGCGCTTTCGTCGCTGGCTAGGCGCTCAACCAGATAGCCGTCGGCCTCCAGAATCAGCAGCAGGTTGTTGCGGAAGTCATTACGCGAGGCAGCTTCCTGCGCAGCCAGGTGGATCTGCATGTCGGCGAAATCAGAGTCATCAAGGCCGAACGATACGCGCCCAGTGCTTTTGTCGAACTGAACGTCCGACACGTTACCCAGCACGTTATCGGTGTAAATAGTGGCGTCGGCATACGCGCCCCGGCGTTCGTCAACGCTGGTTTCCTTTCGGCCCGGCTGTTGCTCAATGCCCAGCATGAAGGTGTGCGCCTTGCGGTCGCGTCGCAGCATCTGGATCGCATCGGACGGCACAATCTGACCGCAGAACAGGCCAAAGTGGCGGGTGAAGTGCTTAACCTCAATTGAAACGCCGGACGAAATCGCCGGGCTGTAAATCAGGCCGTCATAGTGAACCGCCTGATTATTTGGTTTATCGGTGAACGCTTCCACGTCCGGCAGCTGCTTAGTGTCCTGGCTGACGTAAAGGAATTTTTTGTCCGGGAACGTTTCGCGCAGGTGCTCATAAATTCCGCTGCCGAACGCCTTAGAGTCGGTGGCCACCAGAACCTTTTCATCAGCTTTCACGGCGCGCGTGATTTCCAGAAACAGGCGGTCGCGGTCCGTGTGAACTACGCGGCGCTTGTGCGGTGCGCTACCGTCGTCCGGCACAAACAGGTCGTCCGTAGAGAGGTCGATAACGTGAATGTGCGACCAGCCAGGAATGCCGAGCGCCTGTCGGCGCTTCATGACCAGCTCAAGGAAAGTGATCAGCGAATCGTTGGCGTCGGCGTCTGCCATCAGGGCGGTACCGTCTGTACGCGCGAACGCGTCCACCAAGTGGTTGAACACGGCAACCTGTCGTTCCATCGCTTTGCCGACCAGAATGGCGCGCAGGCACTGTGTGGCTTCGTCCAGCCCTACGAAATCGTGGTTGTGGACCAGCGGCTGCCACTTGTCTTTGATGATGGAGTTAATGCAGATCGTCAGCTTGTTGATGGTTTCCGGCGGGATGCCGTTCAGGTCGTCGCGATAGTAGAAAATACCGGCGTCGGCGGTGCTGCTGCTGTCGTCGCTCAGCTGCATGACGTCGTGCATCGAACTCATCAGCGCGACGCGGTTCGCCATGACGAACGCGCGGAAAGCGGCCTGCATCAGCGGGCGCAGCATTTCCTTTGTCTTGCCGCTTCCCATTGGGGCGCGGAGGATGACCGGGCCGGTAACGGCGCGCTTCTGAACCATCGCCAGAATCTTTTTGGAAATTTTCGTGTCCTGCAGGCGCGTATAAGTGACGTGTGCCGGTCGTTTTGCCGGGTCCGTAATGTCGCGGCTGAATGAACGTGGCGACTGCGCTTGCTGTTTCTTGACGCGGTACTTCCAGTCAAGGCGGCTGGCGACGTTAATGCAGGTTTGTTCCGGCGCGTTCAGGCTTGCCAGTTCGCGCTGGATCAGGGTTTTCAGGTGTTCGAATGGGATAACTGCCGGGCAGCTCAGCATGCCGGTATCGACGCACTCAAACGCCAGTTTTTCAAATGAAGGCTGGCGCGTGTCGGCAAAACTCAGTTTCAGCAGCGCGGAGTCGAACAGGTTGCCCGGCATAGCGAGGCGGTTTTCCGTCGCTTTAAGCTGGCGCGCCGTCTCTTTCTTTCCGGCCTGAACAAACAGATCGTTAAAGTCGTTGCCGGTCGGACCATCAAACGTCGGGAACTGGCAGCGGATATTGTGATCCGGGTACGCCTGGAGGATTTCAACGCCGGTGCGCATGCCGGTGTTACCTTCACCGGGTGCTTTGCGGTCGTTGTCCAGCAGGCAGACGATTTCTGCTGCGCTTTCCAGCCCGATAAGCTGGTCGACAATGTGCTTCATGTTGTTAGCGGAAACCGCCATGATCACCGCGTCGAAACGTTCCGGATCGGCAAGGTATGCCGACGCAGCTGATGCGAAGCCTTCCGCCACGCCGATACGTTTGGCATCGACCAGTGTGCCGATGATATGGCACGCGCCGGAAAAGCTGACGCCTTCAATCGCTTCGGTCTGGAATTTCTTACCGTTGGCGAAGATACGCTGCCAGCCTGCCACCTTTCCGGCCAGTGGTCCGTTCAGGTGCGCCAGAGGGATCGCCATAAATTCAGTGGGTTGCGAAGTGGGACCACGGTCCCGCATGGTTACGCGGCGCACATTGCAGTGCGCAAAAACGTCGGCGATCTGCTTTGTTACGGCATACGGATGCGTACCATCTTCCAGCGGTGCGGCGTCAAAAGCAGCCTTAACCGCGTTGTACGCTTCCATCACGCGCACGGCTTCCAGCTTCTGCTGTTCGGCTGCGGCGGCGAGCAGCGTGTCGCGTTCTTCCTTCGCCTTGTCCAGCTTCTGCTGACGTTCAGCGAGGCGACGTTCTTCGGCTACCGGGTCCGGGACCGTGGTCCCGATTCTGGCGCGATAGTCGTTGAAAAGCTGCCAGAGGAAGCTGTAACCGCTCCACTGGCCAGCGCCAGGACCTTTGCGCACGAAGTTGATAAATGGCACGGACAGGCCGTCTTTTTCTTCCAGACGTGAGAAGAAATCGACCTTGCCTTTATCTGATTTATTCAGGGCTTGGGTTTTAGCGCGGGAGTATTTTGAGAAGCGGCTTTCGGGACCGCCTGTCTGGTGCAGAATGACCAGCGACGCCGTGGCGGACCAGTTAATACCGGCCTGCGCGGCGATAGCCTGCAGCTCAAGTTCGCCTGCGCGCATAAGCGCGTAGGGGTCGGAGCCAAATTCCGACTGGTAGAAATCCTTTAATGTCATTTTTTAACCAGTAAAAGTACGCATTAATCTTGCGCACAGGCACCGGTCTTAGCTACAATGACAACTCTTACGAAGTACGTCATTTGCAGGTTCTTTAAGACCGGCATTATGAATCAGAGAGAAAACCCGGTCGGCAAAACCGGGTTTTTTTTCGCCCGGAGATCCGCGTTTCGCTCACTAATCCGCCATTTTAATAGCCAGCCGTGCGCTGTGTTATCACCGGCAAAATGATAACCGCGTTAAGCTGGCTTTACAAATTTTGTTTAAGATCGAGATCCCTACTTCCTAACTGCGAAAGACTTCGCAACGGCTAAAACAGGAAGCATCATGATCACGTCTTTTGAATCTTTAACGATGCGGCGGTGTCCGTCTCTAACTGAGTTAAAAACGTACTGACCGTCTCTTTCGCTAATCAGCAGTAGAAGTTCCGCAACCGTATCACCGTTTGAAAATTTAACCAAATGATCTTCGCCCAAAATATGCGGCAGCTTCGGGTCAAAAATGGCAAATTCGCCGGTGCGGTATGTCGGGCTGCTGGCCTCTTCGTTTATGCGCAGTGCATAGCAGCGGCGACGAATACTGGTCGGCAGATCAACGTACTGGTACTCGCCCGGAAAGCGCAGGCCGTGTTCCAGATAATCGGCGCTGGGTCCGTTCGTTACGTTTCCAACAATCGGGATACCGTTGTCCGCTGCGGTGTCCTTCCCTGTCAGAATCCATTCCACTGATTTCCCATAATCATTCGCCAGCTTCATTGCCAGATCCAGCGTTGGCATAGCGTCGGTGCGTTCAAGATTGCTTAACCCGGCGGCAGAAACACCGACACGTTCAGCTACCCCACGCAGCGAAAAATCGCTGGCGGTCCCTTTGTCTGAGTTCTTAAGCGCTTCACGGCGCGCCTTTAGCCACTGTCCTCTATTCATGCGGATGATGATAAATGATCTTTGTGAAGCCAGCTATACATAGCAGCCAGAAAAATGCAGAAAAATTGAGCACTCATTTTTGTAAATCTGACTTTACAAGATAAGTTAAGCACGGTTAACATTGCGAGCATGAAAACATCGGACGTAATCGCGCACTACGGCAGCATTGCGCGGGCTGCAAAAGCACTGAATCTCTCCCGCCACTCTGTGTATCAGTGGGGCGAAGAAGTGCCGCCTGCGCGGCAGTACGAACTGGAAGTGAAAACCGCCGGTGCGTTGATTTCAGACTACTCACGCGAACAGGCCGCCGGGACGCCATCCGGACGGCGAAAAAGAGGAAAGCGCTAATGCTGGGAGAGTACGTCCGGGAACAGCTGCGCGTTGCCCTTTGCGACCTGCCATTAGGGCAGAAGGGACAGATTGCGATCATGAGTGATATGGCAGGCGGGGATGATTACACCGACCGGCCCACTCGCGAGGTGGAGTCTGGCGAAAGCGTCGTGAAAATCGAAGCCGAACCAGTGCGATATCGGGAAGGGAAGAAATATAAACAGAATAAGCCACTGATTTTAGAGGCTGCATTCAAAACTGGCATCTGGCGTCAGGCGGTAAATAAGCTGCCCGATCTGCATTTAGCCTGGGCGAAATACTGCTACGGCGAGGACCTTAAATTTGATCATCAATTGATCATTTGTAAAGACATATGGGACCGGTTCCTTGTTCGTGAAAGCGAAACGCGTACACGAAAAATGGCGGAAAAAATGCAGCAAAAGCTCCGTTCATTGGTTTTGTTAGCCGTCCAGGTGTCTGTAGGGAAAGTCAGGGGGCCGCAGCTGGAATATACCGGCGCGCACCTGAGCCAGCTTTTAGGAATAAAGCCAAATAACTGGCAGGGCCACTATTTGCCGCGCTGGTCGCTGCTTCTGGCGCTGTGTGAAGAACTGGATAACGAGGTAATTGCGCATGTGGAACGGCAACACAAAGCCGAACGCGACGGGCGGCGACGTACCCGACTGTCTGTGTAAGCAGGTACTGAGGCGCGCACCCTCGCGCCCCATCATGCGTCGCGCAAAGACGCCGGGCGAAGTCTTCATGTTTTGCCCGTCCTGCAAGATTGAGACCTACCCGTCGAGCAATAAGCAAAGCGTGATCGCCGAATGGTGCGGCATGAACAAGTCGGGCGATGTGCATACCGAGCAGCTGTGGATCGAGAAGTTCGATAGCCAGCAAAACCAGCCGCTCCACCTGGCTAAAACGGTTTAACGGATTGGGACCACGGTCCCGATGCAAAGGCAGATAATTATGACTAACGACATTAGCGCGGGAATAGGTCGCAATGCGGCTCCGCAATATGACTACGACTTTACGCAGGAATATTTATTAAAGCTGCGTGGAGCTGACCATATTCCATTGAGAAAAAAATCAGACTATCAAATAAAAGAAAACAATATACATCTGTCTAATTACGTCTCGCCATTAATGCAAAGTTTAAATAAATCACGCAGGCCGGGTAACAAATAAAATCATGAGAAATTTACGAGCAATTTTTCCATTCATGACGACAAGTAATATTCCTGAAAATATCCAGGAATGCTTATCTGATTACGCATTCAGAGAATTAACTGATACTTTGCATATTTCTAAAGGTTTTGGCCTTTTAACGCAAAGTGATCACTTTATACACGCTGATAATCGCTGGTTGTTTAAATACGTTGAAAATAAACGGACAGCCAATAAACACGCCGTAACAAGACTGCACAAGCAAAGGTTACAAAAGGCAACTGACAAGGGCCGAGAAATCACGTCTGAACTGACAGAAGAGATGTGGCAGCAGGCCGAGCGTGAGGTGCTGAAAACCGCCCCGATACGCGAAACGATCGTGTACCTGATTTTTGATGAAAACGTCGGGCGCATCTGGTGCGGTGGCAGCTCCGCCGGGCAGTGTCAGAAGGCGCTTAAACACCTGCGCAGCGCTATTGGCAGCCTGAAAACCACACCGCTGATTTATGACCTTGCCTCACGCCTGCTGGCGCGCCAGCTCTGCAAGGGGTTTAAATATGCCGAAGGCTTCCCAAATAATTTAATTATTCCCGCAAACGGCAAGGTGCAGGCCACTGACGGCGACCAGCGCGTGACGTTCGACGGTGTGGACCTGCGCGACGAGGGCGTCGGGAAAGTGCTGAGCGATATGATGGTTCGCGCCGTGGAAATGCAGCTCGTCAGGCCCGTAGAGAAAGGCGATCCAACGGTTGTGGCCACGTTTACGCTCAACGTCCCGGAGAGCGGCCCCGTACACCTAAAGGGGCTGGATTACGCGGGCGCTGCAGCCAGCAACGAAGGCGACGAGGCGCACCACTACGCCACGGAAATGCTGATCCTCGGCGGGTTCGCATGGGAGATTTTCGACACGCTCCGCGTCTACTTCCACGGCTCAACCGGCACCACGCGCACAGAGTGGGCTGAATAACCCGCCCGGCGCATTACATGCAGTAAACAAACGATACATATTTCATATTGAACCGCCTTATAGATTGTTATAAGGCGAAATCGCTCTATTCATGACCGACCTTGCACACTCTTTACTTACTGTCAGGACGCCAGAGTTAGGAGCTTTCTAGGGTATGCGGGAATTATCCCTCTCGTAATTAACTAAACGGCTCATGCTGGAAAAGTAAATATCTTTCCCCACAGTATTGGCATATTTCAGCGCCGCACAAATCGCGATAACAAAACATTAAAATAATCTGAATTAAGTTCGCGTTTCTGTAGACGGGATTCGTCAGTTGGGATAATGTATCGCCGCTCAGACAACTCTTAAAATCAATTATCGCCTTTTCATTCCCCTGCGAATGATATAAGGCGCTACCGCCTTTCCGGCGGGGCAGTCAGGCCCAAAGTTAATAACGGATTGTAACAATGACAAACAACACTAATTCACTCGCGGACACCGCAAGCCTGCAGGCCGACTTAATCCAGGCGGTTGCGAGTCTCCGCTGTATTCATGAAATTATGATGAATGCCGAAGGCGTATCGGGCGTGCCAAAGCACGCGCGCATAGCGCTGGAAGGTGTGCTTTGCGGTCTGGAAGGTTATACAGACGGTGAAATGCAGGCATAAAAACGCCGGTATGCCCGGCGTCTTGAGTTGGGACCGTGGTCCCAATTGGATGGCTTACTTGTATACGATGCTGAAATCGAAGGTCGCACCGCACGCTTTCGCGTACCGGTTCAGCGTTTTGAGGCTTGCGCCCAGCGGGTTCTTTTCCAGATTCGTGATCGCCGATGGCTGGATGTTCAGGCGTCGCGCCAGCTCCGCCTTCGTGATTTTTGCGTGCTCGCGCATGGAATGCAGCGCCTCCAGCACCGCAAGTTCGCGGTCGGCGTCTTCATACGCCTCCACGGATTCCGGGCTGCTCAGCATGTCTTGTTTCAGTTCACTTACAGATACTGGTTTCATTCAAAATCCTCCAGGCGTTGCCGCGCCAGTTTTATTGCGCTGGCGGGCGTTTTCTCGGTCTTCTTTACGAAGGCATGCAGCAGGTAAATTGTGTGGCCGTCTGAGTAACAGTACAGGGTTCGCGCTATGTCTGTGCCGCCAACGCGTAGCTCAAACAGGCCACCGCCGATCACCTTGCTGTGGGGCATTTTCAGCTGCCCTTCTGTTTCCATCCGTTCAATCAGTCGGAACATACGACCTCGAAGCTGGTCCGGCAGCGATTTCAGCTCCTGCCGCGCCAGCTCATGCGCTAACACCTTGTACATGGCTCCTCCGTTTCAGTGGGGAAAGAATACCTCCGCATTAAATTTAACTCAATGGGTAAAATTCACTTATTAGTGAATATACTACTTTACGTGAAAATGCAGCAGAGCTATATTGCGTCTCGCTGCGGGACGCCACCCGTAGCGAATACCAAAAACGACAGGAGATACAGATGCATAAGACAGTTGAGCCTTTAGAGTTTCGCTTCGGCGGCGGCAACGTGAAAGTGGAGTTTCTGCCCAAACAGGTGATGGTTAACTTTTTCGGCACCCGCTTTGATTTTACCGCTACGCAGGCATCCCTTCGCGAACGCTGCCGGGATGAGGTGCGCAAGGCAGGCCTGACCGCCCTTCTGGAAAAAACGCTTGCCAGAAGCAGAGGAGCTAAAAAGTAAACATTCACTAAAAAGTGAATAACAATGCTGGCCTGCAAAGGCCAGCAGAGTTATCTTTTTTTCAAGGCGGGACGCCACCCGCCGACAATGAAAGCAACGACAGGAGAACGCATGAAAACCATTACCAACCAGCAAGCGTGGGCAGAACTCACCAGCGCGCAGAATCAGATCATGGACGCCGGTGAAAACCTGCAGCAGTTTTTCTGCCAGCTCACGGGCGACAACAGCGCCGAGGGCGCCATGCTGGGTGACCAGATCACAGAAATTCGCCAGCAGCTTGAGGACGTCAAGCGAAAGCTGCGCACGCTGTCTTGCTATTACATGGATTAACCGGGGCCACGACCCCATCCGTTCGGGGCTTTTGCCCCTTTTTCGCGTTCGCATTGCGGCGCACCTTTTAGGTAGTGATAACAACGATGACCGAACAATCGCCATATGAGCATTTGAAAGCGTGCCTCCACCGCGAAGTGGTTGGCCTTGACCATAAATTTACGTGGGACCGCGCCCTTCGCCGCTACCTTCGCAACTATCAGGTGCGCTACGTCTTTAAATGGCGCGTGGCGTCGTATCTGCATGCCCTCGGGGGAAGGCGTCGCGGGAAGTTTGCAGACTGGCTAAATCGCCGCATCAGCCAGCGGCACAACGTTGAAATCCAGTTAGGCGCGGAAATCGGGCCGGGGCTGCGCATCATTCACGAAAACGGGGTCGTCATCAGCCGCCTGTGCCGCATCGGCGAAAACTTCCAGATTCACCAGAACTGCACCATCGGCGCGAAGCTGGATAAGACCGGTGTTATTCGCATCGGGGATAACGTCACTATTGGCGCACACTGCTGCCTGATTGGGCTGGACATGAACATCGGTGACGATGTGACCATCGGCGCGGGTACGCTCGTTAACGTCGATCTGCCGTCTGGCGTTACCTGCTACAGCAAGCGCGAATACACGATGGTCGGTGGCGATCATAAGTGCCGCACGCTTTCAAGCGTCGGCTAAGTTCCGCGCCACACCCCGCCATCGCGCCCCGCTTCGCCGGGGCTTTTTTTTGCCTGAAATATGAAAATAAACCAAAAAAACAAATTTCACTAAAAAGTGAAAATAATACTGGCTGCGGTCCTGCACCAGAGTTAGATTGGTGTTCAAGGCGGGACGCCACCCGCCGAAATCCGACAGAAGAAAAACGACAGGAGAAACACCATGAACGACGTAACACGCGCACTGATTAACGCCTACCTGCTGAAACAGGGTTACACCGCGCAGGAATCTGCCAGCAGCCGCAGCGGCTCGCAGATTGAAGTTCGCCACAACGGGCACCTTGTCTGGCGCGCATGGGAATTTGAGGAAGGCTTCGCCGACTCGCTGGAGCGCTACCTGAAAGAGTTCGCGGTGTCCGGCGACACGCGGGCCGACGTGGTGGAGAAAATCAAAAAGCAGATCGCCATAAACAACGAGGCGTTTGCCGCCAGCCGCGACAGCGCGGAGCAGGAGCGCCTGAGCTATGCCAGCACCGTCCTGGGCGAAATGATACGCCGCATTGAAGGTTTCCCGCCGAACGACCGAATTATGCCTTACAAACGCCACGCCTGATTGTCACCCCGCCCGGCAGTGCGCCGGGCAACCCTACGGAGCATCACATGAAGCACACCAAACGCCGCCTGGTCAGCCCGATGGCGGTCGGCTATGTAAGTCACGTTCTCAGCCAGCGCGTAGGTCTGAAAGTATTCAGGGAGCTGTACCGGCACCATCATTCAGAAGACCGTCACATTACCGCCCTCGCGCTTGTGAAGGCCCGCCGGGCGATACGCGCCGCTGCAGCAGAATGGCAGGTCGTGTTAGACGCTGAAAAGCGGCACGTTACGCAGATCAGGGAATGGAACGCGCCGTCAAATCGGCGTGGCCGGGGCGGCATCGAGAAAGGATAATTTTTGCTCTATTCGCAACAATGAAATTAGACTATTGACTTAAAGTGAATAAATAAGTTAATATTTTTCCAAGCTGGGCAATCTACAATCTGCCCACGAAAAAGCCGCCTCCGGGCGGTTTTTTTTCGCCTGCAATATGCCCCGCCGGGCGCAGTCCAATAACCTGCTCCGGCGCGCCGCAACGGCGACCGAGCCATAATATTCCCCCTATTTTATGACCAACACCGTCCAGACTGGCGCGGCGCAGCTTGTCTGCGCTGATTCGCTTCGCTTTATCAAAACACTGCCAGATAACAGCATCGACCTGATTGCAACCGATCCCCCTTATTTCCGCGTTAAAGACAACGCGTGGGACCGGCAGTGGAAGAACGACGACGCGTATCTCGCGTGGCTTTCCGAAATGGTTTCTGAGTTCTGGCGCGTGCTTAAGCCGACCGGATCGCTTTACATGTTCTGTGGCCACAAGCTTGCCGCTGACACCGAGATTATGGTGCGCGACCGCCTGAACGTGCTGAACCACATCATCTGGGCGAAGCCGTCCGGGACGTGGGGCCGCTCTAACAAAGAGAGCCTCCGCCAGTATTTCCCGACCACCGAGCGCGTTATCTTCGCTGAGCATTACGGCGCGGAAAGCACTGCCTCCGGCGCATCGGGCTACGCCGCCAAATGCGAAGAACTGCGCAAACAAACCTTTAAGCCTCTGATTGATTACTTTGCCACGGCGCGTGCTGCGCTGGGCGTTTCCGCGAAGGAAATCAACCAGGCAACCGGCACGCATATGTGCAGCCACTGGTTCAGCGAATCGCAATGGCAGCTGCCAAAGCGCGACCAGTACGAAAAGCTGCAGGAACTGTTCGCCCGCAAGGCGCAGGAGAAAGGCGAAGCCGCCCGGCTGGAGAAGACTCACGACGGCCTGCAGACCGAATACGACGCGCTCAAGCGCAACTACGACGGGTTACGTCTGGAATACGACGACCTGCGCGCCCGCTACGAAGAACTACGCCGCCCGTTTGCCGTCACCAAAATGGTGCCGTTTACGGACGTGTGGAGTTACCCGCCGGTGCAGTATTACGCCGGTAAACACCCCTGCGAAAAGCCCGCCGCGATGATGGAAGACATCATCAACGCCAGCAGCCGTCCCGGCGATCTGGTAGCGGATTTCTTTATGGGTTCCGGTTCGACCATCAAGGCAGCGCTCAAGCTGGGCCGCCGCGCGATTGGCGTCGAACTGGAGTCCGACACGTTTGAAAATACGGCAGCAAAAGTGGCTGAGCTCCACGCGGCGCTGACCTGTTAAGGGGCATGCCCCAAACCGCATAAGAGGCTGGGACCACGGTCCCGGTCTTATGGGTGGTAAGCACATGTGGATGTGCGAACGGCTGTTAACCGTGCGGTAGCGGGTTCGAGTCCCGCACCACCCGCCAATTTGCCAAACGGGACCACGGTCCCACCGATTCCCGATCATCGATTGGGACCACGGTCCCACCCCCCCTAACCACCGGACATCGCGCCGCGTGGAGGAGACTTTCTCACATGGACAAAATCACTCAGGCCGCGAACGTGACCGCCTATGGCGCGTCTACGGGTTCGTTCGGCTTTTGGTTCTACAAGCTGACCACCTCAATGACGCCTGACCAGTGGGCCGCTATTGGCGTAATCGGCAGCCTGATGTTTGCGGGCCTGACGTGCGTATCTAACGCCGTAATCAAGGTGTGGGCTATCAAGCGTGGCTACAAGATCCCAAGCGATGAGGGCTAACCCATGCGCCTTGTATTCCCGTCTGGACTGATGCGCAAAGTGCTGGCTGCAGGCGGCGCAGGCGCACTGGCTATCGCGATTGCCCTGCTCGGTGGTCACGACGGCGTGGAAGGCCGCCGGTACGATCCCTATCAGGATATTGGTGGCGTGTGGACCGTCTGCGACGGCATCACCGGCCCGGACGTTAAGCAGGGTCACCACTACACCGACGCGCAGTGTGATGTGTTGCTGGAAAAGCACCTGGCCCCGGTAAAACGCGCGGTCGATAGCGCGGTGAAGGTGCCGCTGGATGACTACACCCGCGCCTCCCTTTACTCCTTCGCCTACAACGTTGGCACAGGCGCATTCCAGCGTTCGTCCCTGCTTAGGCATCTGAACAGCGGCGACACACGGCAGGCGTGTAACGACATGCGCCAGTGGGTGTACGTGAACGGGCAGCGCAAGCGCGGTCTGGTTTACCGCCGTTACATCGATCATACGGTTTGCATGATGGGGGCCAAATGAAAGCCGCAATCGTGAGCACCCTTGCAGGCGTACTTTTGCTGGCGTTTGTCGCGCTGGGGTTTCTGGCGTTTCACTACCACGCGAAAGCCGTGGCTGACGCCGGAAAAATCAGCCAGCTGACCAGCGATAACACGCTGCAGGCGAGCACCATCGCCGGGCAGGCGCTGACCTTCCAGACGTTTAACCGGCTGGCAGCCAGTTCGCAGAAACACGCGACGAAGACCGCCAGCGAAAGCGAGGAGAAAACCATTGAATACCGCACGATCCTCAAGAAAGAGGCTGTGCCTGTCTGCAGCCAGCTCGTTCCTGATTCTGTGTCTGGCGGGCTGTACGACTACACGGACCGTTTACGTTCCGGCGCAATGTCCGGCGCTATCGCCGTCGCTGACAGCGCCGGTACTGGTCCCGCTACCGCCCGCACCCTGACCTACTGCCAGGCGGTTTTGTGGATTAACCCGCTTTTGTCTGCACTGGACAAGGCGAACGACCAGCTGGCTGGCATCCGCGCAGAAGACGCGCAGCGAACCGCCACCAGCAAATAACCCTCCCGCCCCGACCGGGCAGCACAGGACTCCCAATTGAAAAAACTTCTCGTTATGGCGGGGCTGATTTTCAGCCTGTCCGCCTTAAGCGGCTGCGATCAGCACCCCGACAAAAGCGCGGTTATTGATGCGGAGGCGCAGCAGATTGCCGTCCTGCAGCAGCAAAACGCAGACCTGCAGCAGAGCTGCGCAGCACCGGCAGGAACGCAGGCAGCGGCACCAGCGGCACAGGCAGCCAGCCCGCCGGTTGTTGTAGGTTCTGCAGCGCCGGTAGTGGTGCAGCAGCCACCAACCGTTATCCATGAACGTGACGGCACCGGCGACCTTGTAACCGGCATGATGCTGGGCCACATGCTTTCCAACAGCGGCGGTGGCGGTGGCGGAGGAGGTTACGCGAGCAACCACACCACCACGCGCATTGTGAACAACTACCACGCGCCAGCGGCAGCCACCCCGGCACCGGCAAAGCGCAGCTGGTTCTCAGGCAGCAACGCCAGCAGTTCGTCCAGCAGCTACCGCCGCACGTCATTCAGTAGCGGCGCGCGTTCCTCTTTCTATTCCAGTCGCAGCAGCTTCCGCAGCGGCAGACGTTAATCAGGGATTAAACATGATTGGATTCCTCAGAGGGCTTCGCGACCGTCGTCGCCAGCGTGAATCATCAGAGCGCCGCGCGCAGCTGCGTCGCAAAGCGGGCATCAGCCCGCAGCCGCTGGAAAGCCTGCTGCCGGGCGAGCCGTACAGCGACGGCGTGGCACAGAACTTTGCCAACGTGTTGATCGCACAGGAGGCGGAGGCTACCCGTCGTGCCGGTTCGTTGGACCGCAGCCATAACTACACCTTCGGCGAAACCCGCGACGGCAGCCACAGCCATAGCCACGGCAGCCACAGCCACAGCCTCGGCAACATCAGCCACGGCAGCCACAGCCACAGCATTAGCGATGGCGCGCACAGCCACAGCTACAGCCACAGCCACGATAGCGGCAGCAGCTTTGACAGCAGCAGCAGCGGCGGCGGCGATTCCAGCTGGTAATGCCATCACCGTGCCAGCCATCCCGGCTGGCACGCTAATGCCATTCCCGGAGGCACCATGAACTTGATCAACTGGCTTGAAGCCAAACTATCCCCAAAGGAGACCAATGTGTCCGAGACCACCGTTACCGCCGCTGCTGACGCAGCCACCGTTGCTACCACCTCTACCGCATCGTCCGCAGCAACCACCAGCGTCGCCGACGCTGCTGTCGTGTCTGATGCTTCCGTATCGACTACCGACGCGGCTGCAACTGATTCTGCCGCCACCGCTGTTAATTCTGGCGTGTCTGTTGATGCTTCCGCATCCACTGCTGCCGCTGCTGTTGCTACTGATGCTCCCGCATCCGTGGCGGTTGATTCAGATCCAGCCGCAGCCGCTGACGTTACCGCAGAAGATGCGGGCAATGGCGAAGTGGATCTGGCCGTCGCGGTGGAAGCTGGCGTCGATGCAGTGGTGGCAAAACTCAAGGAAGCACTGGTTCTCGCCGGTCACGACGTAGAACACGTCTGGGACGTGGCGGTGAGCTTCGCGAAAAAGCTGGCTTAACCACCAGCTGCACAGGCCCGCTCCGGCGGGCCTTTTTAATTCAAAAGGAGACGCAGAATGTTGACGGTTAAATACTGGCGTAATCACGCCTCACTGATTTCAGAGTCGCAGGAAGCCGCAATTGCGCGTCCTAAAAGCCCGCAGTATGCCGAAGCGATGGAGTTCGCCAGCGAACTCGGCCTGGTACGTCCCGACGTGATCCAGACTTTCAAGAGCGACAACAAGCCGCAGGGCGGCGTACTGGCACTGCTTCGCAATAAGCAGCCGGAAAACTACATCACAAGCGTTGAGCGCGGAGACCGCCTGGATTTCCCGATTGCGGTTCTGACCAGCGACGCGGTTGATCCTAATCTGCCAGGCGTCACCGGCACCAATTACCGGTTTATCTATCAGGGCGACGAAGCCTACATCATGAACCGTTTCGGTCAGACGGTTGAGATGATTAAGCCGCCTCGTCCCGTTCAGTAAGCAACACCATAAAGCGCCCGGCAGGGCGTTTTTTAGTGTTTCTTGCCGGTTGGGACCACGGTCCCAATTTGCTCACATACAACAATCGGGACCACGGTCCCACCGGAGCCAGAATGATTACGGCAGATGACGCCGCCACCGTTGGCAACGTTGCCGCCAATACCTTTCTGGCCAGCGCAGGCTGGGTGACGATTGGCGCAGGCACAGACCTTAGCGACATTGACCTGACCGCCGAGACGCTGGATTCCCGCGTGCGGTTTGCGTGTGACAGTTCGCGCCTGTATTGGGCCGCCGATGGCACGCTGAAAACCGCTGCTGCAGGGGAATGGCCACTGGAATACAGCGCTGGCGCGGCAGCAGGTCGCACGCTACCTGAGCCGCAGGCCACCAACTTTCAGCTGGAGAGCCGTGGCGCAAATGTGGTGAAGGCGGGCGGCATCGGCAACTTCTTCTGCGACACCGGCACCACGGTTTCGACCGGCACCGGCCCCGACGGCGGTGCAATAGGCGAGGTCGGCAACGCCGCGTTTTATCTTTACGCGGAGTACAACGCCACGGCATCGGCCTGGCTGATTAACGCCACCGGCAACGCACCCGGCGAAGCATGGGAACGCATCGAAATGGCGTTCACGCTGGCAGCAGCGGCGAACGTGCGCACCTATAACGCGCGCGCCGGTTCCACCTCCTACGTTTACGGTCTGACGGCATCGGCAGTTCCCGCCGGGAACGCGGTGGCGTCATTCTTCCGTCGCCTGGACGGCAGCAACATTCTGTCCGGGCTGGTTCAGGTTGAGTCCGGCAGCTATGCCACCTCGCCGATCATCACCGACGGTAGCGCGGTTACGCGTGCGCAGGCGTTCGCCTATGTGCTGACGCAGACCGCCAAAGGCATGACCGTTACCTACAGCGACGGCACCACCGACAGCTTTACGTTCAGCGGCGAGTATGAATACGCGCTGCCGAATCCCAGCGCTCATTGGGGCGCGCGCTACATCACCCGGATTGCTTACCAGCGATGAGATACCTCCGTTTCCCCGACGAGGCGACCGCAATAGCGGCCTGCCCGAACTGGCGCAGCGGCAACGGCTGGATAGCGCCAAAAGAGCGCACGCAGATTGTCGTGCGCGGCACGATTTACGAACCGGCCACGCAGGATTCCAGCGGCACACTGACCGCAGGCAAAGCGCTGGACGGTTTCCATATTGACGTGATCACCGGCACGGTTCCGGCAGCCGCCACGGCTTACGAACTGACGCCGGTGAATCCACACTTTGATCAGAGCTGAGGCAAGCAATGGCGACTACAGGCATAGAGCCGGACAAGACGTGGCAGAAAATCACCGACGGTACGGAAACGGCAGCGCTGCAGGTTAAGCGCGGAGTGATCGCAATCTGCGACGCTGACGAACAGCCGGGCGACGACGCCGAATATCAGGACCACGCTCGCAACCTGACCATCACGCCGCCTACGATTGCCTGGATTAAAAACATCACGCCGGGCAAAGACGGCGAGCCGGGTTACGCCAAAGTCGTGATCATCAAGTGATATGGCCGGGCTTAATGCGTTATCCGCACAGCTTCGCAGCCTGCAAAAGCAGATCCCTTTTGCCACCGCGCAGGCGCTGACCGCTGTAGCGAGAAAGATTCAGGCCGCTGAGAAAGTGGCGCTGCAGCGCAAGCTGGAAAATCCCACGCCGTTTACCGTGAACTCGGTCGGCTCACAGGGCGCGCGGCGTGACAATCTGACGGCCCGCGTATTCGTGCGGGACATTGCCGCCAGCTATTTAGAGCCGTTTGAATTTGGCGGCTCGCACAAGCTGAACAGCCAGGCATTGCTTAACCCGAAAAACATCAAGCTGAACAAGTACGGCAACCTGACGCGCAATAAGATGGCGCAACTCAAGGCGAAGCCGGACGTGTTCATTGGTGAGATTGACGGCGTAAACGGCGTCTGGCAGCGCAAGAAAGCGAAGGGCCGCAAAGGTGCAAAGCGTCGCAAGCGTTCGCGCAACGGCACGCATCAGGCCGCCGTAAAACAGGGTGCGCCAAAGCTGCTTATCCGGTTCGGTAACGCGCTACCGGTACAGCCGGTGCTGGGCTACATGGACCGCGCCGAAGCAATGGCCACGAACATGATGCCTGGCGAACTGAGGCGGGCAATCGCCGCCGCAATGGCCAGCGCGAAATAGGGGGCACGATGAAACACATAATTCTGCCTCCGCTGCGCGAATACGGCGTCGCAGAGCTGCGCGAAGGGCGAGCCTCCAGCGCGATTGTTTACAACAGCGCACTGCGCGACGCCGCCGAAGCTATCAAGCGTGCGGGCTTCACCTACAGCCACGAAATCGCCGTCCGCTCTATCTATCTGGATGACGCTTTCCGCGTTGATACCTTCGGCTGCGAACGCGTTGGATTGACTGAACGTGTTCAGGCTACAGCGAACAACCGCGAACGGCTACGCCGCGCCGTGTCAGCGCTTAGCCGGACCACCTAACGATATTGGGACCACGGTCCCAACCCCAACATGGCCGTCGCCTCTGTTTACCCCATTAGCGGTGGTACATCACGCGGCGGTCTTCTAAACACACGGATCACCCATGAAAGAACAACGTGCCGCATCGGTCACACTCCAGCTGGTTGCTTATGGCGACGACGGCAAGCCGCTCGGCGGCATTAACAAAGTGGTTGGCATTAATGCAATGCGCGACGCCGGTTTCCCGCTTCTGATGGAAACGGCAGCCGGTGCAGCAAGCGAGCTGGAAGAGGTTATCAATGCGCATTACGGCATCGTGCCGCGCGGCTAATCGGGACCACGGTCCCACACAGGAGAACAAATGAATCTGAGTTATGCAGCGCGAATCGAAATCCCAACCGAGGAAGACGTTCAGCGTATTACTGAGCAAGTGATGAGCGTGTTTCCCGCGACAACCGGCAGCGCAGCCTCGGACGGTATCACTGCGCACGTCATGGCAGGCGAGATTAAGCACCGCCTTAGCAAGCTGATCCGCGTTGAAGTTGATCTGGTTGTGACAGGCAAGACGGATGACAGCAGCACGCCGCTGCAGAGCTGCGCCCCGACGCCAATAGGCTTTCATCAGCACAGCGTCACTCCAGCGCGCCACGTCTTCCCACACTTTTTTGGGTCCTTCCCCGGTCCTATTT
This sequence comes from Pantoea stewartii subsp. stewartii, assembly GCF_008801695.1. Lineage (GTDB taxonomy): Bacteria > Pseudomonadota > Gammaproteobacteria > Enterobacterales > Enterobacteriaceae > Pantoea > Pantoea stewartii. The sequence goes on along the minus strand of NZ_VZPF01000036.1, from coordinate 24,271 downwards.
AACTCGCGGGCATTGCGCGCCGCGTGTTTTCACTAGTTAAAAATTTTTCGTTTTTTGGGTAACAGGTAACAGGTAACACGACCGATGAATCAGGCCGATTTTGCAAAACTCCACGGCGTTAGCCGGAAGACGGTCACAACGTGGAAGGCGCGCGGCTGGCTGGTTATGGAGGGTGACGAGGTGAACGTCGAGGCGTCGAACGCCAACATCGAGACGCACCGCAAAACTGTTACCCCGCCCGAAAAAAAAAAGAAATCGTCCGTAATCGAGGTAACACTCCGGCTGCGGATAGAGGTAACAGCGGACCAGCCGGTGACGGTGACGGCGATGACGACGAGCACATAGCTGACGTCGCCGAGCGACTCGTAAAAGAGTATGGCGCCAACCTGACGTTCGACGAAGCGCGAACGGTGAAAGCCAACTTCCACGCGAAGCTGGTTCAACTGGATTACGAACAGAAGGCAGGACGCCTTCTCCCCTTTGAAGACATGCTCCGCGCCATTGGCGATGAGTATGGACGCATCCGCACCCGCCTGATTGCCATCGCACCTGAACACGGTCCCCGGTTACGCCTGCTGGCGTTGACCAGCGATGACACAGCATTTACGGCGGCGCTGCAGGAAATCATCCACGAAGCTATGGAGGAGCTGAGTGCTGATGGAATCAAGCCACCAGACAGCGGATAAGCCGACAGCCTGGCAGAATTTCAAAAGCCTGCTGTTAGCCGTTCGCCGGGCATTAAGACCGCCCGAACCGCTTCGCCTCAGTGAGTGGGCGAACAAATACGCGATGCTCTCAAAAGAGACATCATCACAGACAGGCCGCTTTCGCTCGTTTCGCTATCAGGACGGCATCATGGACGCCTTCACCGATCCCACGGTGGAGACCATCAGCGTCATGAAATCGGCCCGCGTGGGTTACACGAAGATTCTCGACCACGTTATCGGCTACTACATCGCCCACGACCCGTCGCCAATCCTCGCAATCCAGCCCCGCGAAACCGACGCCGAAGACTACAGCAAAACCGAAATCGCTCCGATGCTGCGCGACACGCCGGTGCTTGCAGAAGTGACCGGCGGCGCTAAGGCGAAAGACTCCAATCAGACGATCTTAAAGCGCACGTTTTCAAACGGCGCGAACCTGACGCTGGTTGGCGCGAACAGCCCCGGCGGTTTCCGTCGTATCACATGCCGCATCATTCTTTTTGATGAGGTGGACGGTTATCCCGCCAGCGGTGCAGGCAACGAAGGCGACCAGATTGCGCTCGGCAAAAAGCGTTCTGAATCGTTCTGGAACCGCAAGATTGGCATCGGTTCAACGCCGACCGTTAAGGGCATCAGCCGTATCGAAAAGTCGTTCAACGACAGCGACCAGCGTTACTTCTTTGTGCCTTGCCCGCATTGCGGCGAAATGCAGGTGCTGGAATGGGGCGACCGCACGTCGCCCTACGGCATCAAGTGGGACCGCGACGAGGAAGGCAACAGCCTCCCCGAAACGGCCTACTACGCCTGCAGGCATAACGGCTGCGTTATCCAGCACACCAGCCTGCCGCTGATGCTGGAAGGCGGCGAATGGCGCGCCACAAAGCCATTTAAAGGACATGCCGGCTTTCACGTCTGGACCGCATACAGCCTCTTCCCGAACGCAGCCTGGAAAAAGCTGGTCGAGGAGTGGTTGGGCGTGAAAGACGACCCGGTAATGCGCCAGACCTTCATCAACACCACGCTGGGCCTGCCTTATGAGGATTCCGGCGAGAAAGCGCTTAGCGAGAAAAAGCTGGTCGAACGTACCGAAGTGTTTGGCGCGGAAGTGCCGGACGGCGTTGCGCTGCTAACGGCTGGCATCGATACGCAGGACGGGCGTCTGGAAGTTGAGGTGAAAGGCTGGGGCCGAAACGAGGAAAGCTGGTCCATCGCCTACGACGTGATCGAGGGCGATATGGACACGCCAGAGCCGTGGGATCGCCTTGATGCGTACCTGAAACAAGTGTGGCGTCGCGCTGACGGTCGAGGCTTCCCGATTATGGCGGCCTGTATCGACTCAGGCGGGCATCACACGCAAGCGGTGTACACATTTGCAAAAGAGCGCATTGGTCGCCGCATTTGGGCGATTAAGGGCGAATCCGCCCGCAATGGCAAGCGTTCGCCGGTATGGCCTAACCAGAAGCCGTCCAAGCGAAGCAAGTCAGCCTACCGCCCGATCATTATCGGCGTAAACGCCGCGAAAGATGCGATCCGCAACAGGCTGCATCTGGACCCGCCAGCACCGGGCGAACGGCAGGCCGGTTACATGCACTTCCCGACGGACCGCGACCTGCACTATTTCAGCCAGCTGCTGGCTGAACGTTCGGTCGTGAAACGGTCCGGCGGCTACCCGTACCGCGTGTGGGAGCTGCGACCGGGACGCGCTAACGAAGCGCTGGACTGTTCTGTTTACAACTACGCGGCGCTGCACGGCCTGATGCATTCCGGGCTGAAACTGAACGCGCTGGCAGACAGCGTGGAAGCTAACCCGGACAAGCTGATTGCAGCGCCGCCGGTTGTTGAGCCGAAGCCTAGCTTCCAGCTGCCCGGCGTGATTCTGCCAACCGAAACCAAAGAGCCGCGCAAGCGCCGCCACAAACGACTCCCGTCATAAGGCTTTCCATGCAATCACCTAACGCCGACCTTCTGGTCGGGATGAGCCGCGATCAACTGCAGGCGCTGTTAGCGCAGGCACAAAGTGCGCTCATCGAACTACAGATGGGCAAAAAGGGCGTCTCGTTCAGCTATTCACAAGGCGACGGCAACCGCTCGGTGACTTATCAGCCAACCAGCGTGGCCGATGTAACGTCGCTGATTATGCAGCTGCAGCGCGCATTAGGCATCGGCGGACGCCGCCGCCGCTTGAGGTTCCGCTACTGATGAAAACGAACGACGTCCGAATCCTCGGCGTTAACGGGCAACCGTTGCCGCCGTCACGGCCCAAATATGGCGCGCTGAATGGAACCGGGCGCGTTCCGTATGACGCCGCTGACACGTTCAGCGATCAGATGGCTGACTGGCAGCCGCCGCTCTGGTCCTCTGATAACGAAATCAACATCTACCGGGACCGGATGGTATCGCGCATTCGCGATATGACCCGCAACGACGGCTGGGCCAGCGGCACGGTAACGCGCATTCTGGACAACGCCGTTGGCGCGGTATTCCGTCCGATTTTTAAACCTGATTACCGCTACCTCGCGCAGCTGACCGGCAACGACGGTTTTAATGCGGAGTGGGCAGCGGAGTATTCGCGCTACATGGACGCGCAGTGGCGAACGTGGGCAGACGACGAAGGGCGCTGGTGCGACAGGGAGCGAAAGCAGACCGTTTCGCAGATGTTACGCCTTGCCATGCGTCACAAGCTGGTCGACGGCGACAGCCTTGTGCTGATGCATTACGACATGGAGCGTCTCGGCTACGGGAAGGCATCGTTTGCAACCATGATGCAGGTTATCGACCCGGACCGGCTGAGCAACCCCAATCAGGTCTACGACATGCTGGACATTCGCGGTGGCGTGGAAATCGACGCAAACGGCGCGCCGTGTGCGTATCACATCCGCCAGGCGCACGTTGGCGACTGGTTTGCCGGTGACAAAACGATGACGTGGCAGCGCATCCCGCGCGAAACGTCATGGGGCCGCCCTGTTGTGATCCACGACTTTGACCACGACCGCGCTGGCCAGCATCGCGGTATCAGTATCTTCGCGCCCGTTGTTCAGCGCCTGAAAATGCTGATCAAGTACGACCAGACGGAGCTGGAAAGCGCCATTCTGAACGCCATGTTCGGCGCGTTTATTCAGTCGCCGTATGACCCCGCAATGGTTGAGGAAGCGCTCGGCGACGGTGACAGCCTCGGTGCGTATCAGGAAGACCGCATCGACTTCCACAAAGACCGGCGCATCTCGCTGAACGGCGGCGCGGGTATGTCGATTTTGTTCCCCGGCGAAACGGTGAACACGATCAACGCCGCGCGCCCGTACAGCAACTTCTCGGTGTTCCAGGACGCGTTTCTGCGCAACATCGCCGCGCAGACCGGCCTCTCTACGCAGCAAATCACGCAGGACTGGTCGAGCGTTAACTACTCATCAGCCCGCGCCGCAATGCTGGAAGCGTGGAAGACGCTCACCCGTCGCCGCCACGAATTTGCCATCGGCACTTGCCAGCCTATCGCCACCTGTTTCGTTGAGGAAGTTCACTCCCTCGGCGGCGTTCCGCTGCCCGCTGGCGCACCAGAATTTCTGGAAGCGCGAACGGCTTACAGCCACGCCAAATGGATCGGACCGGGGCGCGGATGGGTTGACCCGGTAGCAGAGAAAAAAGGCGCGATCCTCGGTCTGGATGCCGGGATGTCGACGCTGGAAATGGAAACCAACGAAAACGTCGGCGAAGACTACGAACTCCTGCTGGAGCAGCGCGCGGTGGAAATCGCGCAGATGCGCCGCCTCGGCTTACCGCTTCCCGAATGGGCGGCGGTGGCAGAAGACGCCAGCAAAACCGTTAAAGACCCGGAGGAAAAATGAATCTGCCGCTTTTAGCGCAGCGCATGTTTAACACGCCGCTCGCGCTTCACCCGGCGAAAGCCGAAGTGGCGATGGCTGCTCTGTCTGAACGTTTTGGCATTACCCGCATCAGCGGCGCTGGAATGTGGGACGACGATGAGCGGGAATCATTCAGCCGCAAGGGCCGCGACAGCGGTTACGACGTTGTCGGCGGGATCGCCATTGTGCCGGTACACGGCACGCTGGTGCAGAAACTCGGCAGCCTTCGCCCTTACAGCGGTATGACCGGGTATGACGGCATCCGCCAGGCATTTCTTACCGCGCTCACGGACGACGCGGTAAAGGGGATCATGCTGGATATTGACTCGCCCGGCGGCGAGGTTGCCGGTTGTTTCGACCTTGTGGACGAAATTTACCGCGCGCGCGGCACGAAGCCGGTCTGGTCTGTACTGACCGAGAGCGCCTATTCCGCTGCCTACGCCATCGCCAGCGCTGCAGACCGCATTGTGGTGCCGCGCACCGGTGGCGTTGGCTCGGTTGGCGTGATCGTGATGCATTGCGACTGGACGCAAAAGGTTAAGGACGACGGATTGGCGGTCACGATCATCAATTACGGCGACCGCAAAGCCGAATCCAACCCGTACCGAAAGTTAAGCGATCAGGCCCGCGAAGCCATCCAGCACGACGTGGATGCAATGGGCGAGCTGTTCGTTAACACCGTTTCCCGCAACCGCGGACTCTCTTTTAAAACCATCCGCAACACGCAGGCCGCGACGTTCCTCGCCGCCGAAGGCGTAGAGCTGGGGCTTGCTGATGAAGTCGCCTCACCTGACGCCGCGTTCCGCGACTTAATTGCACTGACTGGAGACTGATATGTCATTCCCGCAACGTTTTGCACACCTGCTGGGCATCAAGCCGAAAGGCGCGAAGGCCGAAGACGAAGACGAAAAAGCGCGTGGCCGCGCCGAAGATGACGACCGCGAAGAAGAAGCGGACGACGACGACGACGACAAGCCACAGGGCCGCAAGGCGCGCGGCAGCCGTGCCGCCGATGATGATGACGACGACGAGCGCGCCGAAGACGACGACGACGACGCTGACGCGGAAGAAGACGACGACAAACCGTCTGGCCGCAAAGCGAAAGGCAAAAAGGCCGATGACGACGGTGACGAAGCCGACGCCAAAGCGCGTGGCCGTGCGATTGAGCGCAAGCGCTGCGCGCGCATTTTTGGCAGCAAAGCCGCAGGCATTCGCCCGGACATGGCTGCCTCGCTGGCATTCACGACCAGCCTGAGCGCTTCCGCTGCTATCGCGCAGCTGGAACAGGCCGCCGCGTTCGGCGCACCGGCGCAGGGCGGGCGTATGTCGCTCGATGACCGTATGCGTGCGGAGCAAAAGCACAGCTTAGGTCCGGACGCGAAGAAAACCGAAGCCACCGGCCCTAATGCGCTGGTCGCGCAGATGACCTCACTCTATAACAAATCACAGGGAACCAAATAATGAGCACCGTTAACTCACTTGGCCAGAACCAGTGGCAGCCGGGCGCGCGCTCCGACGCGTTTATTCCCGATCAGCTGATTGCCAGCCATTCCCCGCTGCCGGTTACGGATGACATCACCATCGCCGCCGGTCACGAGTACAAGCGCGGCACCATCCTCGGTCGCCAGTCGCTTAAATCGGTTGCCGCCGTCGCCGCCAGCGGTAACACCGGCAACGGCACGCTAGCCGTATCGCTCGGCACTGCAGCGGAAGTTGGCGCGTACACGCTGACCGCAACCAGCGCGACCAGCTTTACCCTGAAAGACCCGACCGGCACCGCCGTTGGCACCGTGACCGCTGGCACCGCGTTCGACAGCAACCAGCTGGACCTGACCGTGACCGCAGGCGCGACCGCGTTCGTGGCGGGCGACGTGTTCACCATCACCGTATCAGCTGCTGCTGGCACCTACGTGCTGAGCGTGCGCACCGCGACCGACGGCAGCCAGTACCCAAGCGCGGTACTGATCGATGACGTGGATTCAACTGCAGGTGCGGTAAACGCGGGCGGTTACTTCCAGGTGGCGGTGAACGTTAACCGCATCACCTACGACGACAGCTGGACCGTTGACGACCTCAAAGCGGAGCTGCGCGGTAAGGGCATTTTCCTGAAAGACAGCCTGAGCGCCACGCCGGTCTAACCGCCCCCCTGTAATTTCCTGAATGTGAATTTATGCCCTTAACCGGGCAGGGATTCGCACGTCCAAATTTTGCCCGGCGGTTGCCGGGCTTAGCGAGATTCTATGTCCGACGTAAACATCGATATTTTCACCACCGCCACCCTTGCTGGCGTTGTGCCTAACCTCATGACCTCTCAGAACTGGATGCTTGACCGCTTCTTCCCGAACATCGTGGAGAGCCAGTCGGAAGAAGTCGCGATTGACGTTGACGTTGGTAAACGTCGAATGGCCCCGTTCGTTTCGCCGCTGGTGCAGGGCAAGCTGGTTGAGTCGCGCCGCATTCAGACCAACACCTTTAAACCGGCGTATATCAAAGACAAGCGCGCACCTGACCTGCGCAAACCTATCCGCCGCCAGATTGGCGAGCGCATCGGTGGCAGCTTCACCGGCGCAGAGCGCGCGATGCTGAATATCCAGTTCGAAATGGCTGATCAGATCGACATTCTGAACCGCCGCATGGAATGGATGGGCTGCTCGGCGCTGACCAGCGGCACCGTGACCATTAAGGGCGACGGCTTCCCGACCACCGTGATTGATTTTGGTCGCGACCCGGAGCTGACCATCACCCACACCGGCTCGGATAAATGGCCTACCAGCGTGGCATCCGGTGCGAAAAACACGCAGCCAACCGACGACATTGACGAGTGGCAGACGCTGATTCTGAAAAAATCCGGCGCGAAGGTGACGGACATTATCTTCACGACCTCGAGCTGGAAGGCATTCAAGCTTGATACGTCGCTGGAAGGCGCGATTATCTTCCCGAACATGAACCCGTCGGGGAACGTGATTAACCCCGGTCCGCAGATTGAGAACGGTGCGATCTACAAGGGCCGCTGGGGCCAGTACGACCTCTGGTTGTACAACGACTGGTACGTGGACCCGGACACCGACGAAGAGGAACCAATGCTGCCGGACGGCTGCGTGATTATGACCGGCGCGGCGCTGATGGGCACCCGCGCGTTCGGCATGATTCTGGACCCGGCGTTCTCCTACGGTGCGCTGGCTTACGCGCCGAAGACGTGGATTGAGCAAGACCCGGCGCAGCAGATTTTGCTGATGCAGTCGGCTCCGATCGTTATCCCTAGCCGGGTTAACGCCTCACTGTGCGCGACCGTGGTGTAACGCATGGCACCCCGTAAAAATGCAGCGGCTGAAAAGGCCGCTGAAAACGCCACAGACGCGTTAAACGACGAAACCCCGGCAACCACAGACGAAACGGAAGAAAACGCCGCTGTGGTCGATTCAGGGGCCAATCTGACCGAAAACGAAGACGACGGCACTGTTGCCGTTGTCGTTTTGCCGAAAAACACCCTGAAATGTGACGGAAAAACGCACCGCCCACACGCCAGAGTGCGTGTGCCGGCCAGCGATGTTGATCGCCTCGTTAAGCGTCGCGTCGTGGTGACGGCAGAGCAGGCGCTAGCCGATGCGCTGGCGCAGGAAGGCGTCACCATTGCGGTGCAGGACGGCGTTCGGATTGGTACGGCATAACGATGATTGACTGGGACCAGAATCTGCTGGCCCCGCTGGAGGATACGTTTGGCCAGCCGGTGAATTACCGGCCCGCTGGCGCGGCGGCGTATGACATTACCGGCATTTTTGACCGGGCATACACGCAGGACGTTGAACCGCTGGACGACGGCGACCCGACGATCAACACCACCAACCCGGTGCTGGGCGTTCGGGACGCGGCGTTCCGCAATCCTCCGCAGCAGGGCGACCGCCTTTATATTCCGGGCGTGGCACAGCTGTTCGTCGTGAAAGACGTCCAGCCCGACAGCCACGGCGGCTCCAAACTCATTCTGAATCGCGTAAAAACCGCATGAACTCAGCCACCATCCGCACGCTGACTGTGACTGCTCTCAAGGCCGCAGCCACGGACGCGGGCGACCGCGTTTATTCCCCGCGCGACTGGCCTACACGCAGCGCCGACTATCCCGCGCTGCTGGTTCAGACGCCGTTCGATCATAAGCATTCGATGGGGCGAAATGCCCCGCAATTTACCAGCGTGACCACGGTACGGATCACCGGTCGCGTGGAAGCGTTCGACACAGAAGACGCCGAAATCGGCGCAATGCTGGCTGAAGAGGCGTGTGAGCAACTACGCCTGCAGGTTGAGCAGGGCGTTATCAACAGCTACGAGCTGACGCGCTCAACGCAGCAGTACAAGGAAGTGCGATCAACTATCGACGTGGATTCCAGCGGCGAAAGCCACATTGGCCAGCTGCTTTTTGAAATCGACGTTGAATATTTTCAGGGGCCGGAAGACTTCTTCCCGATTGCCACCAACACGCTGGAAGGCATCGACCTTCGCATCAAAGAGCCGGACGGCACGACCGTTCCGGGCTTTAACGCTGACCTGACCTAATCGAGATCCCAATGAAATTGAAACCCGTAGACGGGCGCGCCGTGCGCGATCCCGTTAAAGGCACGCTTTTGCCCGCAGAAGGGGCCGAGGTGGAGATGAGCACGTTCTGGCGTCGCCGTTTTCGCGATGGCGACGTGGAGGAAGTGACGCTGGACCAGAGCGGCACCGGCGCAACCACCGCAACCACCGCCAGCGCGGCAACCGTAACAGCCAGCACCAGCCCGGCTGCCTCAACCACCACCGCCAGCACCGACGCTGATACCGCTACCGGGGAAGCCAGCTAATGACCGTATCGTTTTCAAATGTCCCAAGTAACCTGCGCGTCCCGCTGTTTTACGCCGAAATGGACAACTCGCAGGCCAACACAGCCACCGCGACGCAGCGCACGCTGATTATCGGGCAGCAGCTGGATAGCGCCACGCTGAGCACGCCAAATATCCCGGCACTGGAAGCCTCCGCCTCCACCGTGGGCGGCCTGTGCGGCTATGGCTCAATCCTGCACAACATGATGGCGGCTTATCTGGCGAACGACACTGCAGGAGAGATTTACATCCTGCCTATCGCTGACGGCGACGATCTGGTCGCCGCGTCCGGCACCATTGCGATTACCACGCCACCAACTGCTGCAGGCACCGTTGCGCTCTACATCGGTGGCACGCGTATTCAGATCTCCGTGACCAGCACCGACACCGTTTCGGTCATTGCAAGCGATCTGGCCACCGCGATTAATGCGGCGACGGCGCTCCCGTTGACCGCATCTGCCAGCGCCGGGGTTATCACCCTGACCGCCAAAAACAAAGGCGCGCTGGGCAATGACATCGATATCCGCCTGAACTACCTCGGCTCTGCAGGTGGCGAAAAAACGCCGTCCGGGCTGGGCGTGACCATCACCGCGATGAGCGGCGGCACCGGCTCACCGTCGCTTGATGACGCGCTGGCGAACCTCGGTGACAAAACGTTTGATTTCATTATCAACCCGTACACCGACACCACGTCGCTTAACGCCGTGAAATCGCTGCTTTCGGATAACACCGGTCGCTGGAGCTATTCATCGCAGCTTTACGGGCATTCGCTGGGTGTGCTGTTCGGCACCTACGGCGAACTGACCGCAGCGGGCGAAGCGCGCAACAACCAGCACGAATCAATCATCGGCGTGTACGACTCACCGTCGACGCCGTGGGTTTGGGCGGCAGCGTGCTACGGCGCGATGGCAACCAGCCTGCGAAACGATCCGGGCCGTCCGGTTCAGACGCTGACGGTTTCCGGCGTACTTGCGCCACCGCTGGCGTCGCGCTTTGAAATGACGGAGCGAAATAACCTGCTCTACAGCGGCATTTCAACCACCACCGTTTCGGATGACGGCACGGTGACGCTGGAAAACGTGATCACCACGTACCAGACCAACAGCTACGGCGACGCGGACGACTCCTATCTGGAGATCGAAACGATGTTCCTGCTCATGTACGTGACGCGCTATCTGCGCAGCGTGGTGACCTCGAAATATGCCCGCATGAAGCTTGCCGCCAGTGGCACCAAGTTTGCCAGCGGCGCGGCAATCGTCACACCAAACATCATCCGCGCGGAGCTTATCGCGCAGTACAGCACGCTGGAGACCAACGGGTTTGTCCAGGACTCCACCGGCTTCGCGTCCGGGCTGATTGTTGAACAAAACAGCAGCAACCCGAACCGCGTCGATGTGCTCTGGCCGGGCGTGCTGATCAACCAGATGCGCGTGTTTGCGTTGCTCAACCAATTCCGCCTGCAGGCGTCGTCATAAGGGATTATTAAATGACAGATACAACCAACCGCCTGGCGGGGACCGCGACCGTCACCGTTGACGGCCTGAGCATCATGGTTGCGGGGAACTTTAAGTACGCCGTCGCCAAAAACAAGCGTGAAACCCTCACCGGCATGGACCGCGTACACGGTTACAAGGAGAAGCCCACGGCGGGCTTCATTTCATGCCAGGTGCGTGACAGCGGCGGGACCACGGTCTCAGATTTTAACGACCAGACCAACGTGACGGTAACGGCAGAGCTGGCGAACGGCAAAACCATCATCGGCAGCGGGATGTGGACCGTTGAAGCGCAGGAAGTCGATAGCGAAGACGCGGTGTTCGACGTGCGCTGGGAAAGTGACAGCGTGCAGGAGAGCTAAGCCGTGGATGACGTGATTTTCGTTGATAATTTCGGCCCGCAAGGGCCATATCCGCTGCGCGAACCGTTTTACCATGAGGTCGAACTCTTCTACGCGGAGGCAAAGAAAACCAACGCGCACGAAGCAATGGGCGTGCTGATTGGCAAGATTACCGGCAAAGCACCCGCCAGCCTGGACAATTTGCCGCTGCGCGTCGTGCGTCGCGGGCAGGCGTTCCTGCTTCACTTCATCAACTATGAGGCGAAAGGCAGCGACGCGGCAGAAATTGAGATCCCGCTGGACAAGCAGATCACCAGCCTGAACGGGCAGGAAGCGTGGGAGAGCGTGCCGCTGCGCGAACCAAGCTTTGCAGAGTTCAAAGCCTACTACGCCGAACTGGAAGCCAAAGACGCCGCCACGGCTTTGCTGTCGCTGATGTCTGCGCTGTCTGGCGTAAACCGGCAGGCGCTGCGCAAATTGCCGATCACCAAGTTCAGGGAGGCGGAGAAATATCTGGTGGGTTTTTTGCGCTACTTCCCGGACGCGACGAATGGGAAGACCGCATAGCGGAAATCACCTATTACTGGCGGTTTAGTGAAACCGCCGGTGACCAGATGACGTGGAGCCGCGTCCAATACTGGCTGCGGCAGGGCCACCGGATCAACAAACTGAAAAAGGCAGCGGCAGATGGCTAATTCTTTTGATTTTACCCTGACCGCTGATGACCAGGTATCTGATGCGCTCAAGCGCATCAACGACGAGGTGCGCAACCTCCAGCCGGGGCTGGATAAAACCACGGACGGGTTGAAACTCGGCGGGCAGGAAACGAACGACGGCCTGTCTCAGATTAACCGGATGTTTGAGCAGCTGGGCCGCTACGCAAAGGATAATGTCCAGTTCATCGGCGATATGGTTCCACCACTGCGAAACTTTACCGGCTTTACCGGTCGCATGGGCGGTATCGTCGGCAAAATGGGGCTTGCAGGTGGCGCAGCCTACCTTGCCGGGAAGGGAATGAAGGCGCTCGGCAGCGGTATCAGTGACGCCGCCGATGATGCTTACGGCTTGCAGGTGGCAGCGGAAAACGCCGGGATGTCAGTTAAGGATTTCTCGCAGCTATCCGGCGCGATGCGCATGCTGGGTACGGACTCCGAAACCGCGCGCGGCGAAGTGCAGGGATTCTACAAGACGTTTAACGACGCGCTGCAGGGCCGCAACAACGAAGTGCTGGCCGTGATGAATCAGGTTCACGCGCAGATCGTGAAGAACGCCGACGGCACCGCTAACGTGCTGGAAACGGTGAAGCAGCTGGCTGACGTGTTCCCGAAACTCTCACCGCAGAACCAGAAAACGGTCGCGGATGCGCTGGGGCTGGACGCTGACGGGCTGCAATTGCTGCGTGAAGGCAAGCGGCTCAAAGACAACCTGACGAAATCGGATTCTGTGGGGCTGACCATTGACCCGAAGGTTAACGCCGAACTGGTTGGTCTGAACCGCACGCTGACCGAACTGAGCGCATCGTGGGACGGCCTTAAGACGCGAACGGAGCAGGGGATCGCACATAAACTCCTGTCAGACGGTACGGTCACCGATGGGCTAAAAGGTGCCTCGAAAGTGATGCAAAATCCCCGTGATCCGATGGCATGGAGCCAGGCGGCAGGATTCATCAGCGATCAGGAGAGCGGTTGGCTCAAACGCGCGCAGAAAGACGACGCTTTTCTCAAGTCGCTACCGGCTGGCGAAGCGGTGGACATTATGTCCGGCATGGTAAATACGTCGTCAGAGCATAACCACCTGCGCCAGCAATACGGCTTGCGCGATCAGGCTTCGCAGCTGATGGAGGATATGAAGGCCGCGCAGGCCGCCGCTGCAGGCGCTGGTAATCCGGTGCAGGCTGGCGGTGGCGTGAACGCTGGCGCGCTTTCCGTGGTGAATAACAACCCGTGGAACATCCGCTACGCCAGCCAGGCGAACGCCGAACCGGGCGCGAAAGGCTTTGCGAAGTTTGACTCGCTCAATAACGGCGTGCTGGCAGCCGACCGCCAGCTGCAGCTGTACTATTCCGGCAAGTCTGCCAACACGGATCACCCGCTGCGCACCTTGCAGGAAATCATCAGCACCGCGTCGCCGGTCCGGGACCACAATAACACCCCGCAGATGATTAAGGACGCCAGCCGCGAACTCGGCATCGCGCCGGATGCGCAGATGGATCTGAGTAGTCCGGGGATGCGTTCGCGCGTACTTGCCGCCCTGTTTAACCGGGAAGGAAACAACTCCCTCAGTTCAGGGCAGATTCAGAACATCATCCAGCAATCACCGCAGCAGCCGCTGACGCCGCCGCCACTTTTGCCTGGCACCGGCGCGACCGGCGCGCAGGCATCGGACCCGGCGCAGCTGGCTAATGCCCTGAGCGCCGTCCTGGCAGAAAAGGGCATCAAGGTTGAACTCACGATGGTCAACGAGAAAACCGGGCAGCGGCAAACCGTCACCGGCACCGGCTCGCGAATCTCCACCGCCATGCAGTTCCCCTGATACCACCATCACACCTATCCAACCCGGCCCCGCGCCGGGTTTTTTGTTTCTGGAGTCTGCTAAATGACGATTGTATCTGCTGCTATTTCCGGCGTGCTCGGCACGTCTGGCGATACGTGGAGCTGGCAGGACAACCTGCACGCCGCGTCATTCCGTGGCGTTCCGTTCGCCGTTGAAAGCGGCGAGGGAACGTTCGGGCGTCGCCAGGCTGTTCATGAATACCCGTATCGGGACTCGGTATGGGTGGAAGATATGGGCCGCGCCACGCGGCGAATTACGCTGACCGGCTTCATTATCCAGAGCAGCCGGGTATACACCGCAGGCGACGTGATGACGCAGCGCGACTCGCTGGTCGCCGCCGCTGAAACCTCGGGTTCCGGCACGCTGGTACATCCGACGCTCGGCGAACTGACGGTGAGCATCCCGGAAAACGGGCTGCGCGTGTCTGAAAGCATGGAAGAGGGACGCGTTTTTCGCTTCACGTTGACCGCGATTGAGTCCGGTTTGAAAGTATTCGCGATCACCAGCGCCACCGACGCCGCCTCCACCGTAAAAACGTCATGGTTTGCCACCCTGTCAAAGAACGCGGCCTCCTTCATCGCCACCGTAAAGGGCGAAATGCGCTCTGTAACGGGCGCGATCCAGACGCTGAAAGCCACGGCGGCATTCTGGACCACGATGGTAACGGACACGGTCTCGCAGGCCACCAACCTCGCGAACGTGCTGAAAAGCACGTTTGGCACGACAACTTACGGGCGCTACAACACCGGCAGCGTGGGCGGAAACGCCAGCGGAGCGACAACCAGCACCGACAACACCGCAGACACGGACGACTACGCCGCGCTGGTAGACAGCAAAATTGCCGCTTCCATTCAGAACAAAGCTGCCATCGATACCGCGCTGGATGCCGTCGCCGCCACAGGGACCGTGGAAGACTTTTCTGTCGCAATTGAAGCCGTTTATACGGAGCTGCTCGACCTGACGGCGGGCGGGATGGACCTGATAAACCTGCTGGAAGCGCTAGCAGAATTTGACGACACCACTGTTTACGCCGACACCGTGGCAACCAGCATCCAGCTGGCGGCCCGCATCTATCTGAAAGCCCTAAGCGCGGGCGCGATGGCCTATGTCGCCTCGCAATACACCCCGGCGAATTACGACGACGCAATGGACCTGACGCGCCGCGTTGTCACCGTGCTCGATGCCGCCGCATTGCTGGCAGCGGATAACGCCTACGACGACCTTTACCGCCAGCTGCAGACGCTGCGCGGCAACATCGTGGACACGCTTTCCAACCTCGGTGCGGATCTCGCAACCGTTAAGACCGTGACCTACGCCATGCCGCTACCGGCGCTGAATATTGCTAACCGGCTTTATCAGGACGCCAGCCGCACGGAAGCGGTTGTGAAGATGGCTGATCCCATTCACCCGGCATTCATGCCGACCAGTTTTAAGGCGCTGACCTCATGAGCGACGAATTAACCCTGACGCTCAACGGCAAGGTGCTGTCCGGCTGGGATGCGGTGCGCGTTACGCGCAGCATTGAGCACTTACCCTCTGATTTTGAGCTGTCACTGATGGACGAATTTCCCGGCAGCGATGGAAAGCAGCTGGTTAAACCCGGCGACGCCTGCGTGGTGAAAATCGGCAGCGACACCGTGCTGACCGGCTACATCGACCGCTGGTCGCCGATGATTTCCCGCGCGCGTCACCGCGTACAGGCGGTCGGGCGCAGCAAATGTGCGGACCTTGTCGATTGCTCGGCCTACTGGAAAAACAACGTTATCAGCGGGGCATCGCCGCTGCAGATTGCGCAAAAGCTGGCTGCGCCATACGGCATCACGGTTGCCAGCGACGTGGATGTCGGGACCACGGTCCCGCAGTTCACGCTTAATTGGGGTGAATCGTCTCAGGAGGTAATCGACCGCATCACCCGCTGGGCCGCGCTGCTTTATTACGACAAGCCGGACGGCAGCCTGTTCCTGACGCGCGTCGGCACGAAGCAGGCCGCCAGCGGCGTGAAGCAGGGCCAGAACATTCAGGAAGCCGCCTACGAAAGCACGATGGACGAGCGCTTTTCCGTCTACACCGGCGTTTCTATGGCGGTCACACCGATTAACGAAGAAAGCGGCGACGACGCTTATGAAGCGGTCGCTCTGGCAACTGCTACCGACCCGGAAGCGGCAGCCATGCGCTACCGAAACCGCACGGTCATTATCGAAAGCACGATGACCGCAAACCAGCAGGCACAGCAGTGCATTGATTGGGAAATGAACCGGCGCTATGGGCGTTCAAAGAGCCTGCTGGTTACGGTAGACAGCTGGCGAGACAGCGCCGGGAACCTGTGGGAACCCAATACGCTAATCCCGATCTCGCTGCCCGTTTTCGGGCTGGAAGATGAGCTCTGGCTGCTCGGTGAGGTGACGTTCCGCAAAGACGATCAAGGCACCGCAGCCGACATGGTTCTCATGCCGCCCGCCGCATTCAGCGTCGAGCCGTACCAGTTTTATTCGAATATTCGCGAGCTAACTTACTGATGGATTATCGCCGTATTTACCGGCAGCTAAAAATGCTGCTGGGGATTGGTCGCGTCACTGGAATGACCGACACCGGCCTCACACAGACGCTGCAGTTCCGCACCCCGCTCGACGTAATGAGCGCACACCGCCTGGCTGAGTTTGGTTTTTCCTCCGCGCCGCCGATTGGCAGCGACGTATTGGTTGCCAGCCTCGGCGGCGACCGTTCAAGCCCTATCGTGATTGCCACCAACCATCGCGGTTCACGCCTGACCGGCTTAAAGGCAGGTGAAACCGCGATTTACAACCAGACCGGCATGTACGTGAAGCTGACGGCCAGCGGCATTGAGGTAGAAGCCAAAGGCCAGTCGGTCACCGTTTCGGACGCCACCACTGTGACGATAAACGCGAGCACCGGCGTTGTGATGAATACGCCGAGCCTCAAAGTTTCCGGTGACGTTATCGACAATACCGGCAGCGGCAACGCCTCAACCCTTAAGCAACTGCGCGACGCGTACAACGACCACACCCACGCCGTTAAAGGCGTGCAAACCGGTAGCTCTCAGGTGACGAGCGAAGCACCCGGCACGGAGGTTGGATGACGGATATTAAAACCATCTGGTACCCGGAGAGCGGTGGCGGTGACTGGCAGGAAGCGGTCGGCGATCTGGACTCCGGCAGCGATGTTGATACGGCGGTTTATATCAGCCTTTTCAGCGACCGGCAGGCCCGCTCGGATGACAGCATTGACGGCGACGACCGCAAAGGTTGGTGGGGCGATCTGGATGCAGATTATCAAATTGGCTCCCGTATCTGGCTGCTTCGCCGCCAGCGCCTGACCACCACCGTTGCCAACTCAGCTGCCAGCTACGCCAAAGAGGCGCTGCAGTGGCTGATTGATGACGGCGTTCTGGATAGCGTTTCCGTATCCACGCAAATCGTATACCCCCGCAGCCTTTTCATGACCATCACATGCCAGAAGCCGGACGGCACCAGCACGTCCGCGAAATATGGCTGGGTTTGGGAGACCTGATTCATGCCGTTTAACAGGCCAACGCTTACGGACCTGCGCTCGCAGTGCAAGTCCTACCTGCTCACGCAGCTAAAGAAAGTCGGCGCACTTTTGCGCTTCTCTAACCTCGGCATTATCGGCGACGTGGTTGCCGGGATGTCGCACCTGCATTTTGGCTATCTCGACTGGATCGCGAAGCAAAGCAACCCGTACACGGCCACAGATGAATATTTGGCGGCGTGGGCGGCCCTGAAAGACATTTACCGCAAGGCAGCCACCGCTGCGACGGGGAAGACAATCACCCTCACCGGCACCGCCGGGAGCGTAATCCCGGCAGGCACCTTGCTGAACCGCTCGGACGGCTACCAGTACACGGTCAACGCCGAGCTGACCATTGGCAGCGCGGGCAACATTACCGGCGCAGTTACCGCCGTTCTGCCCGACACCAGTACCGACTCAACCGGCGGCGGTGAAGATGGCAACGCCGATGCCGGTACCGTGCTGACGCTCAATGTTGCGATTGATGGCGTGGACACCACCGCGACGGCGACCGCCGCCATTACCGGTGGCGCTGATATTGAGGACGAGGAGGTTTTCCGTTCTCGCATGTTGCTGGCCTATCAGGAGCCGCCGCAGGGCGGCAGTGATGCCGACTACAAAGAGTGGGCGCTGGCGGTTCCCGGCGTTACGCGAGCCTGGGTTACACCCCGCCTGCTGGGCGCGGGAACGGTCGGCGTGTATTTCATGATGGACCCGGACGGAGCCACCACGAACGACAACAGCTTCCCTAGCGGCACCGACGGCTATGCCACCAAAGAGACGCAGTATTCCGGGCAGGTTGCGACCGGCGACCAGCTGACCGTTGCGGATTACATCTACTCCGAGCGCCCGGTAACGGCGACCGTTTACGTTGCCTCGCCTATCAAAACCGCGATTAATTTTGAAATCAGCGGCATTGCAACCGCGACCAGCACCACGAAATCGGCGCTGCAGACGGCTATCAGTAACATCCTTTTCGATGACGGCGAACCGGGCGGCACCATCTACCTGACGGACATTATCGCAGCCATTGCCGCCGTGGATAACACCGCCGGTTTCCTGATGACTTCGCCAACTGAAAACATCGTGATGGCCACCGGCGGGTTGCCGGTACTGGGATCGGTAACTTACGCATGAAATTTTCTGTTTCAGAGTATCTATCGGCCCTGTGGGGCTTAATGCCTACCGGCAAAATCTGGCGGCGTGACGCATCCAGCACGCAGACCGCCGTTCTTACTGGCATCGCCAATGCGTTCTATGAGTCCGGAAGCGAGGCTTATGGTCTGATCGCCGGCTCTTTTCCGGCGACGGCCACCACCATGCTTTCTGAATGGGAAAGCACGATGGCGCTCCCGGATGACTGCACCATCGGCGAAACCTACAGCACCTCGGCGCGCCAGCTGGCTGTCTCAACAAAGCTGGCCACCGCTGGCGGGCAATCGGTCGCGCACTTCACCACCGCTGCAAAAGCGCTCGGTTACGACATCACGATCACCGAATACCGTCCCGCGCGTGCGGGGCTTTCCCGCTGCGGGGCCAGCATCAACGGGAACGACTGGCGATGGGTTTGGAAAGTGACCGCGCCGGACACGACGATCACATGGGCGCACGCGGGCGAGGCTTACGCCAACGACCCCATAGATTCATGGGGGAACAAGCTGCTCGAATGCCGCCTGAAAGATATGTCCCCGTCACACACCATTCTCCTGTTCACCTATGAAACCGCCGAAAGCACGGCGTAACGGACTACACATGCAAAAAATTGGAAGCGTTACCGATACCGCCGACCAGAACGGCGAATTTACCGACGGCAGCGGAGCCAGCGCGGTGGAATCCACGCTGCTACCGGCGGCATGGTTCAACACCATTCAGCGCGAACTGATTGCCATTGTGACCGCCGCCGGGCTGACACCGGACCCGACGAACGACGCGCAGCTGCTAGCCGCACTGAAGATCCTCTTCACCGCTAAAACCACCTCGTAATCCCCCGTAAAAGTTTAAGCGCCTTAACTGGCGAGGATTTCCCATGCAAAAAATCAGTGCCTACACCACCACGGCTGACGATGACAACGAATTTACAGACGGCAGCGTGACCGGCGGGCAGTCGCCGACCAACCTTGTCGCGGCGTGGTTCAATATGGTGCAGCGGGAGCTGATCGCCATTCCCGCTGCTGCCAGTATCAGCCTGGACACATCCAACGATAAGCAGCTGCTTGCGGCGCTGCGGGCGATGTTTTTACAGACAGGAAACTGTTTCTCAGAAATTAAGGCGGCGGGAACCACGGCGGTCGCAACGGCGCTGGCGAATCTTGGCCTGACATCAACGGTCTCCGGCTCTTATCCGATTGGCGCACCTATCCCGTGGCCATCCGATACGTTGCCGACCACGGGAACGTGGGCGTTTTTGCAGGGGCAGTCATTCGACAAAACGGTATACACCCAAACGGCGGTGGCATACCCGACCGGCGTTCTGCCTGATATGCGCGGCTATACCGTGAAGGGCAAGCCCGCCAGCGGGCGCGCCGTACTGTCGGTCGAAGCCGACGGCGTAATTTCACACACGCATACCGCCAGCGTATCAACCACGAACCTCGGCACGGTGACGTCGACCACTGCAGCTGCTTACACGGTGACAACCTCAAGCGCCGGTGGCCACTATCACAACGTCTACGCGGATAACGGCAGCAGCAGCGGCGGCGACCCGTACTCACTGAACCGCACTGGCGTGGGCGTGACCGGCGCAAGCCGAAGCGCAGGCTACCTCGGTGCAACCGGCAGTGGCGCGCAAATTCTTGATACGCAGGGCGCGCACACGCACACGGCGACCGTAGCGGCGCACAGCCATACCACCACGCTTGGTTCGCACACCCACACGGTGACGATCGGTTCTACCGGCAACACCGAAAACACCGTCAAAAACGTAGCATTTAACTACATTGTGAGGCTTGCCTGATGAGCTTTCAGTTCTCCGACGAACAGCAGACGCTGACCGTTTACCACTACGACGCCAGCACCGGCGAATACCTCTCATCTTCGGATGAGGTTATCCCGCCGCACACCGGCTTACCGGCTGACTGCACGGAAACCGCCCCGCCGGAAGCGGTAACGGGCTACGCATGGATTTATACAAGTGGTGCATGGTTGCAGGTGGAAGACCATCGCGGCACCACGGTTTACGTGAAGGCATCGCGCGTAGGCGTGCTGGTAACAACGCTGGGCGCTTTGCTTGATACGGTGACCACGATTGCACCTGCCACCGAATACGACGCGTGGAATGCCACAACGGGCGCGTGGGAGGTGGACACCGCCGCGAAGCTGGCAGCAGAGAGTGAGGCAGCCGTCGAACAGGTGAACACGCTGATGGGCACCGCTAACCAGCAGGTCGACATTTACACCGACGCCGTATCGCTTCCAACCGCGACGGATGAAGATACGCTGATGTTTACCGCATGGAAGACTTATCGCGTCGCGCTGAACAAGGTAGACACCACCGACCCGGAAAACATCGTGTGGCCAACCGTACCGACGCTGGCCAGCGTGACAGCAGCCGCATAAAAAAAGCCGCTTATGCGGCTTATTCTGTGGTTTCTGGCGCGCCACCAGTGATGCCTGTAAATCGGGGCTTAATGACGCTAAGCAGCGACGTAACAGGGATGTCGAGTATCTCGCAAAGGTGCAATAACTCCGCTATATCGAGGCGGCGTTCGCAGCGTTCGACTTTCGAAATAAACGACTGCGGTACGCGCATCGCCGTGGCCAGTTGCTTTTGGGTAATTTTCCGGGCTTTGCGAAGGCGCACCAACGTTGCGATCACAGTGCGATAATCGTTCGGGTAAATTGAAGGCATTAATCCGGCCCTGAAATAATCAGAGTCGGACTATGTTGCAGAATGCGAAAATAAGCCAAAACGGGATATATTGTTAAAATCACGTCGTTAAGCTGGTTAAATTTTGGCAATACGGGCCGCCTGTTTACAGAAAAATATTCAAGCCCGAACGCTTTCTCAACCCTTATTACAACCCGCCGTCGGAGCGCGATAAAATAACCTAATTTGGAATAATCTGTTAATTTCTGGCGCTATCATTAAGATTAATAAATGATCACCCGGCGGGAATAATCGACTGCCGAAATAATGCAGAAAAAGAAAAAAGCCGCTGGCGCGGCTTTCTTCTTTTGTACGGGGCGCACCGATGTTAAATTACGCCCATCGACGTGTTCTCCTGTCGTAGAAGACCCGTTGATCGCCCTTGCGGCTGGCGTGCTGCAAGGGCACCTCCTATTTACTGCGCAGTTTCTCCTCCAGTTCTGAAATCAATTTATCCACCGCCGCTCCACCGTTTTGCTTGCCTGCAGCTTCCAGTACAACCTCAATCCGGCGTAACAGTTCCGGCGCAACACCGCGCAGCGAAATGTTCACGTTGTCGCCGTCATATTTAGCCGTGACACCTTCCCCGAATTTACGCACCGTTGGTTTCGTTTTTTCCGTCTCTTTAGGCGTCTGGCCAGCCTGTTTCAGTGCCTCAACAATCACCTCAGTTTTGAGCGGTTCGCCGCTGCCTTGCTGGGCAAGTAACTCGTCAACCACCTGCATCATTTCTTCCGTGTGGTTCGCGTAAATCCCGGATAACTCATGCCCGGCGCGCGCTGACAGTTCGCTTGGATTGGCGAAAAGTTTGATCACCTCAATTGGCAGGTTAGCGGTCGCCAGGCAGCGCGTGATGATTTTGCGATCTACCTTTTCGGCGCTAGCCAGCGCGGTGACGTTCATTTCAAACTTACCCTCAAGCAAGCGGCGATAGCGGCGGCCACGCTCGTATGCGCTGGTCTGGCGGTAGTTGTTCCCCGTCTGCGAAAGGGCTGCCATTTGTTCGTCGTCCAGATCGCCCACCAGCACGCGGTAATCGCTGCCGGTAATAATGGCGGTCTTGCGGCGGCGGCTACCGTCGGCGACCTCAATAATGCCGGTTACTTCGCGCGCAAAGGCTGGAATAAGCTGGCCTCCGGACACGAACGACGGGATCAAATCGTCTAGCGCTGCTTCGGTCAACAACTCCTGCAGGCGTTCGTTTTCATTCCAGACCATCGTGCTCTTTTCAACCCTTGCTGCAGGGATGGTTCGCAGCGTAAACGCGACCTCCCGCCCGCACACCGGTATCGAGACGGTGTTGCCGGGTTTCATGCCGCCCACCAGCTTACTTAACTCATTAACCACCGGCGCTGCAGCCTGAGCGTCGTTGTCGCGCGGCTGGCTGGCTCTTACCTTGCTCAAATCGAATTGTGGTGCGTTACGCATACCCTTTGCCATTACGCGGCCTCCTCTGTGTTCCAGCGTGGTTTAATCAAACGTTCATAAATTTCATTGCAAACCGGCTCCCAAATCCCCACCGCGTTATCCCATGCTTTTCTGGTCGAACGCTGGTTCGCGGCCTGTTCAAACACCGTGCGCATACGCACCTGGCCTTTGCCTACTTCATCCGTTACGCGAACAACTGACTGCATCACCATGTTGCCGAACGCTTCACGCATGCACTCTTCCATGTACGCCGACTGGCTGCCGGGCGCGTTGCTGTATTTAGTGACCAGCACGCGGACATCCGGCTCAAATCCGTGTAGATCAATCGTTGCCAGCAGGTCGCGCATAGTGACAAAGAACTGCTGCGCTGAGCTGTAGTCATACATCTCTGCAGGCGTTGGCGTAATGAGCACGTCGGACGCGCACACCACGTTCATGGTGCCGACGCCTAAGTTCGGCGCGCTATCAATAACCACGATGTCGTAGTCATCGGAAACCGTAGCGATCGCTGCGCGGAGTAACTCATGCGGGGCGGTTGGAAGCAGGCCCGCTTTTGCCAGTGGCATGACTTCGCTCTCAATACGGTGAATAGCCAGGCATGACGGGATAATGTCGAGGCTAGGCCAGCATGTTGGCTTTATCGCGTAGTGTACGTCGGTGCGTTCGCCTAAATAGAAAGGCAGCAGGGTATCGTCGGCGTGAATATGCAGATCCGGTACATAGCCGTGGTAAAGCGAGGCGGTCGCTTGCGGATCAGTTGCATCGATTAGCAGCACGCGCCAGCCCTGCATACTCAGCCACTGCGCCAGATGGACCGACGAAGAGGTTTTGTATGCGCCACCTTTATGCGCGGCAACGCCGACCGTTATACATGGCTGGCCGGGCAGGCGGCGTGGAGCCGTGCCAAACACCTCGCGCATATGCTGAATTTGATAAATCGTATAGCCTTCGCGCATTTCCGAAAAACCGCGCTGAACCATATCAGGCACCGGCAAGCGCCCGTCATCCTCTGCTGCGCGAATGGTTGGCTGACTGATGCCTATCATCTTTGCCACTTCTTGAATGCCCCAGCGGCGCGTAATGGTGCGTGCAGATGGTGAATCATCACCGAACTGATACTCCGCGATCTGCTTTGTCATCATAGCGGCGCGTGCAATGCACTCGTCCAGTCTTACTAAAAGGCTCATTTGTTTCTCCTGTCGTTTTGCGTGAAATCATTAAAACAGCGTAAAACACGCAAAGCAACCATTTTCACACAAAGTTATATGCATAAACCCGTCGTCGGTGGCGTCATACGGCACGTCGTCCGCGCGCACGTTAGCTCCTCTATTTTCCGTAAACTTACCGGGTAACACCCCTAAATCATTGACACGCCTATATTCTGCATCGACGTGAACCGGGTAACACCGCCCGGAGAACACACCGAAAAACACCTACCTTTAACGAAAAAATGCACCGCACAAATTGCACCTTCCATATCGAAACACAAACACAGAACATACAAACACAATCGCGGATCTACCTTGTCACAGGACTGGCACCCATCGGAACACGAACGCGGAACAATCATCGAAACATATTCTCGGATCATTATCGAAACACATTTCGCCATTATACGCGAGTATAATGGCGAAATG
>NZ_VZPF01000035.1 GCF_008801695.1 Pantoea stewartii subsp. stewartii | reverse complement strand
ACCAATCGATGAGCGGGCACAGCAGAGTGTTCTGGCAACATGACTGACGGTGTCACCACGATGCAGCATCAGCATGGCGGTGAGCCGCCGGGCGTGGTTTTTGTCCTTTGTTTTATGGATAGTTTTCTGCATCAGGCGTCGTTCGGTTCTGGGTATTGGTGCTATGATCGACATTGCTCAGTCCGGCTGGTGATTTGGGATATTCAGCGATTGATCAGATCGCATAAACCGGACTGAGTTCCCTCTAAGGGAACTACTATTCCGAGCAGTTATTTAGGGGTAAACTCGGCTTTATTGAATAATAGGTAATCATTCTGTTTTGTCTGCACTGTTTTGGTAGAAAACGCTGATGCCAGACAGAACACCGTCATACGCAAGCATGTAATGCATTGATTTTATGTTATCTGAAACAACCGTTTTCATAGTACCACAGCATAAAATCCATTTATTCAACAAAGCCGTTATTTAGTCATCGCCAAAATGAAAACTGATAATTTCACGCTGGGTGCCGAGAGAGGCGCTTAACAAAGGGTGATGTTGTTGGTACATACCGTGTTAATGTCCTTTTGTCGGTTCAGGGGCGGACAAATGCCGCCCATAAAATCATTGAGTATAGTCATGCAGGCGGAGGAGGGGGAAAAAGCCTGCCCTGACGTTACGGTTGAATGGAAATATCCGTGGCGAAATATTTCTTTTGCAGTTTGTCAAAGGTGCCATTTTTCTTAATGGCAGCGAAGGCATCATCCAGCGCAGTTTTCAGTTCGGTATCGCCTTTACACAGGCCAATCGCCGTGCCCGGCCCGATGATCGGGTCTTTCACAATCGGCCCGGCCAGTTCAAACGCGCTGCCCTGAGGTTGTTTGAGAAAACCGTTTGCCGCCTGAGCCGCATCGGTAAAGACCGCATCAAGGCGCCCGGCCACCAGATCACTTTCAACCTGCGCCTGATCGCCATAGGGCACGACCGTCACGCCAAAAGGTTGCCATTTTGCCCGGGCATAACGCTCCTGCACAGTGCCTTGTTCTACGCCTACGGTTTTGCCTTTCAGCGATTCCGGGGTGGGCAACAGGCCCGACCCCTTACGCGCGATAAGCTGGGTGTGCGTATCGTACAGCGGCACGGTAAAGTCGATTTGCTTCAGTCGCTCTTCGTGCCCATATCAGACAGAATGGCGTCGAATTTACGCGCTTTAAGCGCCGGAATCATCCCGTCGAACTGGCTCTCCACCCAGACACATTTGGCCTGCATCTGCGCGCACAGCGCGTTACCTAAATCGATATCAAAGCCGACCAGCTTCCCCTGCGGCGTTTTGGATTCAAAAGGGGGATAGGTGGGATCAACAGCGAAGCGAACCTGCTCAATTTTCGCCTGGGCGCCAAACGCGCAGCCAGCCAGGAGGGCCAGCGCTAACGCTTTGTGTAAACGGGTTTTCAGAGAAGTGATTGCCATCGTTTTCGGTCTTCTGTTGTCGTAATAGTGTATTACGCAGAGTACCTTTCACCCGGGATGATGGCAATTAGAGGATGATTTTCACAATGTTAGCCTGGCAAAGGCCACGGTAATCCTGGGTATTCAGTACGACAGACTGGTCGAGTACGCCGGCGTTAAAGGCAATCTCGTCATAGCGCTCAAACAGCAGCGGGTCGACCACCACAGTTAAATCAGGATGAAAGCTGAACGGGGGAATCGCACCAAATACGCAGCCGGTCAGCACATCGACCTCTGCGGGCGAGGCAAGGGATGCCCGGCGTCCGCCTACGGCTGAGGCGACTTTACTGAGATCGGCCTGCTGATCCGCAGGCAGTACCGCCAGAACATGTTGTTTGACGCCATTGCCTTTCACATGACACACCAGCGCCTTTGCGCCCTGTCCGACTGCCGTGCCGCGAATTTTGGCAACGGCTTCACATTTGCCGGTTGCCTCATGCTGCATCAGGCGGTAACGCGCGCGATGCTGGTCGAGCAGAGCAATGAGTTTTTCATGCGTAGTCACGGTAAAATCCTTACAGGTCAAACGGACGGGAAAGGCTGCTCAGCAAACCGTCGAGCAGCCGTAACGCAGTCTGTCACTTATGACGGGCGCGCAGGTTATTGATGATGGTGCTGAGATCCAGATCCTGATCCTGCAGCAGTACCAGCAGGTGATAGATCAGATCGGATGCTTCGTTCGTCAGTTCCTCACGATCGTTCACCGTGGCAGCCAGCGCGGTTTCCACGCCTTCTTCACCGACCTTCTGCGCAATACGTTTGGTGCCGCTGGCATAGAGTCTGGCGGTGTAAGAGCTTTCCGGGTCGGCCTGCTTACGGGACGCCAGCAGTTGTTCCAACTGATAGAGGAACGTCCAGTCAGGCGCAGCAGGGGAGAAGCAGCTGGAGGTGCCCAGATGGCAGGTGGGGCCAATCGGGTTGGCCAGCACCAGCAACGTGTCGTTGTCGCAGTCAGGTGTGATGCTCACGACCTGTAGAAAGTGTCCTGAGGTCTCGCCTTTGGTCCACAGACGGTTTTTGGTGCGTGAAAAGAACGTCACGTTGCCGTCCTGCAGCGTTTTTTCCAGCGCCGCCTGATTCATATAACCGTGCATCAGAACTTCACCAGAAACAGAGTGCTGGACGATGACCGGCATCATGCCTTGGGTTTTTTCCCAGTCTAACCGGGCCAGTTGTTGTTCAGTTAACACGCACGAATCTCCACACCGTTGTCGATCAGAAAGCGTTTCAGCTCGCCGATATTAATAATTTGTTTGTGAAAAACCGACGCCGCCAGCGCGCCATCGACATTGGCCTGCTCAAAGGCTTCAAGGAAGTGAGTCATGGTACCCGCACCGCCAGAGGCGATCAGCGGTACCTTGCAGACATCACGTACCTTCTTCAACTGCACCAGGTCATAACCGTTGCGCACGCCGTCCTGGTTCATCATGTTGAGGACAATCTCGCCTGCGCCCCGTTTCTGCACTTCCTGCACCCAGTCCAGCGTTTCCCACTGGGTCACGCGGGTGCGGGATTCGTCGCCGGTATACTGATTAACATGGTACTTCCCGCTGGCGTCATCAAACCAGGTATCAATACCGACCACGATGCACTGGACGCCAAAGCGGTCGGCCAGGCGGGTGATCAATGAAGGATCGGCCAGCGCAGGGGAGTTAATGGAAATTTTGTCCGCACCAAACTCCAGAATCCGCGCGGCATCTTCCGGGGTTTTGATGCCGCCTGCCACGCAGAACGGAATGTCGATGACTTCGGCAACGCGCGCAACCCAGCTTTTATCCACTACGCGGTCGTCCGATGAAGCGGTGATATCGTAAAACACCAGCTCGTCCGCACCTTCTTGCGCATAGCGCTGTGCCAGCGGCACGATGTCGCCAATAATTTCGTGGTTACGAAACTGAACGCCTTTTACCACCTGACCGTCACGCACATCGAGACAAGGAATTATCCGTTTTGCCAGCATGCTATGGCCTCCGAAACTGTAAATTTGCCTTCCAGTAGCGCACGTCCGACGATCACGCCCTGAACACCGCTGCCGCGAAGGGCGGCAACGTCACTGAGTTCACCAATACCGCCTGAGGACTGAAACGTAATCTGCGGAAAGCGTGCGGTCACTTCTTTATACAGATCCACGTTCGACCCGCTGAGCGTACCATCACGGGAAATGTCGGTGCACAGAACATGCTTCAGCCCGACGGGCTGGAACTGTTCAATGACCTCTTCGAGCGTAACGCCCGCAGCTTCCTGCCAGCCGCTAATCGCCACCTCTTTTCGGTTGGTCGCATCAATACGGACGTCCAGCGCCAGCACAATCGCGTCCGGGCCAAACTCGGTAAACCAGGCTTTCACTTCCTCGGGCTGTTTGACGGCGGTCGACCCTACCACCACACGGCTGGCACCCGCGTCCAGTAACGCTTTAACGTCTTCCCGACTGCGAATGCCGCCGCCAACCTGGACCACCGCATCCACGCCGTTAAGCAGGCTTTTCAGTAAGGTAATCTGGCGTTTCGCCGGATCTTTAGCACCGGTTAAATCCACAAGGTGCAGTACCGTTGCGCCCTGGCGGGCGTAATCCTGTAAGCGGGGTAACGGATCGCTGCCGTAATCGCGCTGACGGGTATAATCACCCTGATGCAGGCGCACAACATTGCCATCAATTAAATCTAATGCGGGGATAATCATTACATCTCCAGGAAGTTTTTCAGCAACTGCGCGCCGACTTTGCCAGAGCGTTCCGGGTGGAACTGCACGCCAAAGAAGTTATCTTTCTGTACCGCGGCCGTGAACGCCTGACCATAGTGACACTGCGCAATGGTGCTGGCATTTACGGGCATCGCAAAGCTGTGTACGAAGTAGAAGTAGCTGCCTTCATCAATGCCGCGGAACAGATGATTACCGGCCTGAGCGGTGATCTGGTTCCAGCCCATATGCGGTAACGGCAAACCCTGCGTATCCATCAGTGACACGGGCTGATCGATAATGCCCAGCGTGGGCACACCGCCATTCTCTTCGCTGTGGCTGCCCAGCAGCTGCATGCCCAGGCAAATACCCAGCACCGGCTGCGTACAGGCCTTGACCAGCTCAATCAGCTCACGCTCCTGCAGTTGGTTCATGGCCGCCTGCGCGGTGCCAACGCCGGGCAGAAACAGCTTATCGGCGCGCAGGACGACATCCGGATGGCGACTGACCTCTGGCGTATAGCCCAGACGTTCAACGGCCCACTTTACCGACGACAGGTTGGCACAGCCTGTATCCAGGATCACCACGTTCATTACAGCACTCCTTTAGAGCTCGGCAGGGTATTTCCCTCAACGCGAATCGCCTGACGTAAGGTCCGGCCAAAGGCTTTGAATAAACTTTCCACACGGTGATGATCGTTTTTCCCTTTGGTTTTCAGGTGCAGGGTGCTCATCATGGCGTAGGACAGGGAACGGAAGAAGTGCTCGACCATCTCGGTGCTCAGATCGCCAACGCGCTGATAGCTGAATTCCGCTTTAAATTCGATATGTGGACGACCAGAGATATCCAGTGCACAGCGCGCCAGGCACTCATCCATCGGCAGCACAAAGCCAAAACGGCCAATGCCGCGCTTATCGCCCAACGCTTTCAGCAGCGCTTCGCCTAATGCCAGACCGGTATCTTCTACCGTGTGGTGATCGTCAATATACAGGTCACCGTTGACGTCGATGTTCATGCGGAAGCCGCCGTGCACGGCAATCTGGTCCAGCATATGATCAAAGAAGCCGACGCCAGTGTTGATCTTACTGCCGCCTTCGCGGTCCAGCCACAGTTCCACGCGGACCTGGGTTTCTTTGGTGTTGCGTTTGACCAGCGCGTAGCGGTCGCGCTGCGTCAGCTGCTGCTGAATCGCTTTCCAGTCCTGACCTTCTGCGCCATAGCGAATGCCCTGAATCCCCATATTTTCCGCCAGCTGAATATCGGTCTGGCGATCGCCAATCACATAGCTGTTGGCCGTATCAAGGGCGCCTTCAGCCAGCCAGGCCTCAACCATCTGGGTTTTCGGCTTGCGGCACGCGCAGTGGTCTTCAGGCTTATGGGGACAAATCAGCACATCGCTAAAACGAATGCCCTGCGATGATAAAATCTGCATCATCAGCGTGTGTGGGCCATCGAAGTCCGCCTGTGGAAAACTGTCCGTGCCCAGACCGTCCTGATTGGTAATCATCACCAGCTGATAGCCTGCGTCCTGCAGCGCCAGCAGTGCAGGCACGACGTCCGGCTCAAACGCCAGCTTATCCATCCGATCCACCTGAAAGTCCTGCGGCGGTTCCGAGATAATCGTGCCATCGCGGTCAATAAAAAGGGTCTTCTGACTCATGCTTACTCCAGAGATAAGGCTTGCAGCGCGGCGATCAGGCGTTCGCACTCGGTGCGGGTTCCCACCGAGATGCGCAGACAACCAGCGAGGCTGGGGTTCTTGTTTTGGTCACGCAAAATAATGCCCTGATCCCACAAGGTTTTAAACACCTTTGGTGAATCGGTAAAGCGCACCAAAATATAGTTGGTTTCGCTGGGGAAGACCTGCTCCACGACGCGAATTTGCGGCAACTGTTCAAACAACCAGCTACGGTTGGCATTCAGCTCATCGACGTGCTGGCGCATTAAGGCAATCCCTTCGTCGCTCAGTGCCTGGCCCGCCACGTCGGCCACCGGCGTCGCCAGCGGATAGGGCGCAATCACCTTCATCAGCAGGTCGATAACCGGCTTATTCGCCAGCGTAAATCCGCAGCGCAGACCGGCCAGCGCGAAGGCTTTCGACAGGGTGCGCAGGATGACCAGGTGCGGATATTCGCGCAACCAGCCCGCCAGCGTCGCCTGTGGACAAAATTCAATATAGGCTTCATCCGCGACGACCAGCGCTTTGCCGGCGGTCATCGCCAGTAGCTGACGGATAGCGTCCTGATCAATCAGGTTGCCCGTGGGGTTGTTCGGACTGCACATATAAACGACTTTCACACCGGCGAGCTGTTCGGCAATCGCGGGCAGGTTCAACTGCCAGCCTTCACGTGCCGGCACGGTGCGGTACTCAATGCCGATGGTTTCCGCGCTGACGCTGTACATACCGTACGTCGGTGGGCAGAACAGAATCGCGTCTTTGCCGGGCTCACAGAACGCCCGCATCAACAGCTCAATGCCTTCATCTGCGCCGCGGCTGACCAGCACCTGCTCAGGAGACAGGCCCGCGTAAGCCGCATAGCGGGTGATTACCTGCTTCGGCTGGCACTCCGGGTAGCGGTTCAGGGTTTGCTGCGACAGCTCAAAGGGCACCGGCAGCGGAAACTCGTTAGCATTCAGCCAGACATCACCGTTGCCGCCCAGACGGCGCGCCGACTGATAAGGCGTCAGCGCACGCACATTGGCGCGGGCCAGTTGTTCAATATCCTGACTCATGCTTGCTCCTTGAGCGCGGTGACGCGCAACGTGACGGCATTTTTGTGGGCATCCAGCTGCTCCGCGGCAGCCAGGGTTTCAATGGTGGCGGCGAGATCCATAAAGCCCTGCGGCGTCAGTTCCTGTACCGTCATACGTTTCTGGAAGTCGGCCAGCCCCAGGCTGGAGCAGGTCGCGGTATAACCATAGGTAGGTAGCACATGGTTCGTGCCGGAGGCATAATCGCCTGCGGACTCGGGCGACCAGTCGCCCAGGAACACGGAGCCTGCGCTGGTGATTTGCTCAACCAGGTCGCGCGGCGTGCGGGTTTGCAGAATCAGATGCTCCGGACCATAGCGGTTGGAAATCGCCACACACTGTTGCAAATCGCGGGCCACGATCAGGCGGCTGCTTTCCAGCGCCTTACGGGCCGTGGCGGCACGCGGCAGCTGCGCCAGCTGTTGTTCGACAGCGTCAGCCACGCGCTCAGCCAGTCCCTGTGAAGGCGTCAGCAGAATCACCTGCGAATCCGGCCCGTGTTCCGCCTGAGACAACAGGTCGGACGCCACGAACGCGGGCGTGGCACCGTCGTCGGCGATCACCAGCACTTCTGACGGGCCCGCGGGCATATCGATAGCCGCGCCATCGAGGCTCTGGCTGACCTGACGTTTGGCTTCGGTGACCCAGGCGTTGCCCGGTCCGAAAATTTTAGCCACTTTCGGCACGGTCTCGGTGCCGAAGGCCAGGGCGGCAATGGCCTGCGCACCGCCCACCTGAAATACTTCTTCTACGCCACACAGCTGGGCCGCATAGAGAATCTCGTCGGCAATCGGCGGCGGTGAGCACAGCACCACGCGGCCGCATCCGGCAATACGTGCCGGTGTCGCCAGCATCAATACGGTGGAAAACAGCGGGGCGGACCCCCCGGGAATATAGAGGCCGACCGATTGCATCGGGCGCGTCACCTGCTGGCAACGCACGCCCGGCTGGGTTTCGATATCCACGGCTGGCAGAATCTGCGCACGGTGGAAAGTCTCGATATTGGCGACCGCCACCGCCATCGCCTGTTTGAGTTCATCACTGAGACGATCGCTGGCAGCCTGCATCTGCTCAGCGGTCACGCGAAAATCCGTCAGCTCAACCTTGTCAAAGCGTGCGCTAAAATCGCGCAGAGCTGCGTCGCCTTCGCTTTTCACGCGCGCCAGAACGTCACGCACAATCTGACTGATGCTGTCAGAGGCAGACAGCGCCGGGCGTGCCAGCAGCGCCTGTTGCGCCTCCGCGCTGCACGCCTGCCAGTTCACGGGTGTCATGATTTTGCTCATCGTTTACTCCAGCATTTTTTCGATTGGCAGCACCAGAATCGAACTGGCACCCAGCGCTTTGAGTTTTTCCATGGTTTCCCAGAACAGCGTTTCGCTACTCACCATGTGCATTGCCACACGGCTCACATCGCCCGCCAGCGGTAACACGGTTGGACGCTCGGCGCCCGGCAGCAGGCTAATGACTTCTTCCAGACGCTCGCTCGGTGCATGCAACATGATGTATTTGGATTCACGTGCTTTAATCACGCCCTGAATACGGGTCATCATTTTATCGATCAGCTCCTGCTTGGCCGCGGGCATGTCGCCGTCGCGCTGAATCAGCACGGCTTTAGAACGATAGATGACTTCCACTTCACGCAGACCGTTCGCTTCCAGCGTGGCACCGGTGGAGACCAGATCGCAGATCGCATCAGCCAGGCCGGCACGCGGCGCCACTTCGACCGAGCCGTTCAGCAGACAGGATTTAAAGGCGATACCTTGCTTGTCGAGATACTGTTTTAACAGGTGAGGATAGGAGGTGGCGATGCGGGCATTGTTCAGGCACTGCGGGCCGGTGTAAGCGTCATCGACCGGCATGGCCAGTGACAGACGACAGCCGCCAAAGTCGAGGCGACGCAGCGTGAAGTAGCGAGGATCTTCCCCCTGTGCGCGGCGCGTCAGTAACTCTTCTTCCAGCACGTTTTCGCCGATAATGCCCAGGTCGACCACGCCGTCCATCACCAGGCCCGGAATATCGTCATCGCGCACGCGCAGAATATCGATAGGCATATTTTCAGCGAAGGCGATCAGACGCTGTTGCTGAAGATTGATTTTGATCCCGCAGCGCGCCAGCAGCTCGCGTGAATCATCGCTTAACCGACCTGATTTCTGCATAGCTATGCGTAAACGGCTATTGTCTAACATTGTTCCTGTCCCCTTAATTAACCTGTCCTGAATGCGTATTTTGCGTCAGCCCATAAAAAAACCCCGGAAGACGATCTTCCGGGGGTTCTCTTGCGTTCGCACCACTGGAAGATCCTAGACGTCTTCCAGCACACATCGCCTGAAAGACTAGTCAGGGTGATGGTGGTGATGATGGTTGAACTGAACGCGTGTCATAAAATTCTCGATAATGAAAATTTATTCATTTGTGTGGAATTAACCTAACGAAGATAGTTGAAATTGGCAACTCTTTTTTAATGTTGTTCTTCGCAAAGCACAGAAACACTTTGCACTGGTTTGCAACTCAGGGGCAGCTTAAGATGGCTGAATCTTGACGTTCGCAGCAGGAGACAATATGAAAAAGGTCGCAATTGTAGGACTCGGCTGGCTGGGCATGCCGCTTGCGATGGCGCTGACCGCGCGAGGCTGGCAGGTGACCGGCAGTAAAACCACGCCGGATGGCGTAGAGGCGGCCCGTCGCTGTGGCATCGATGCGTTTCAACTTGAACTGACGCCCGAACTGGTCTGTGAGGCCGAGGACCTGGAGGCGCTGTTTGACGTGAATGCGCTGGTTGTCACCCTGCCCGCCAGCCGCACGGCAGAGGGCGGCGACGCCTATGTGCAGGCAGTACAAAACGTAGTGGATACCGCGCTGGCGCGCAATGTCCCACGGATCATCTTTACCAGTTCCACCTCCGTCTATGGCGGCAGCGCCGGTATCAAAACGGAGAAAAGCCCGCTTCAACCAGAAACCACGGCAGGCAAAACGCTGGTGGACCTGGAAAACTGGCTGCACGACTTACCCGGCACCAGCGTCGATGTATTGCGTCTGGCCGGGCTGGTGGGCCCGAAACGGCATCCCGGTCGCTTCCTGGCCGGCAAACAGGATTTACCCAATGGATCGCACGGGGTGAATCTGGTGCATCTGGATGATGTGGTGGAGGCGATTATGCTGCTGCTGCAAACGCCAAAAGGCGGCAGGACGTTTAACCTGTGTGCGTTGAAACATCCGTCCCGCGCCCATTTCTATCCCTGTGTGTCGCGCCAGCTGGGCATGACGCCGCCCACCTTTGAACCGCAGACGCACGACGACAGCGGTAAGTTGATTGACGGCGCGCGTATCTGTCACGAGCTGGGCTTTGAATACCGCTATGACGATCCGCAGAAAATGCCGCTGGAATGAGTGTGGCTTTCCCCTTAGCGGGGAAAGCGTCGTATTCTGTTCCTGATCACACGCCGAGTCGGTCGCGTAAGGCATACCAGGCGGCACCCATGGCCGTCAGCGGCACTTTAAATCGCCGTCCGCCAGGGAAGGGCAGATGCGGAAGCTTCGCGAAGGCATCAAAGCGCTCAGCATCCCCACGTAACACTTCGCTTATCAGCTTGCCGGAAAGGTGCGTGCAGGTCACGCCGTGGCCGCTGTCGCCCTGCATAAAGTAGACGTTGTTTTCCAGCCGACCAAACTGTGGCATGCGCGACAGCGTCAGCAGAAAATTTCCGCTCCAGGCGAAATCAATCTTCACGTCCTGCAACTGCGGAAAGGTGCGTAGCATTTTAGGCCGGATCATCGTGATCACATCGCCAGGCTCGCGCGCCCCATAAACCACACCGCCACCATAGAGCAGCCGGTTGTCGGCGGTCAGGCGGAAATAGTCCAGCAGATAATTGGAATCTTCTACCGAATAGTTGTTGGGTAACAGCGCTAATGCCCGGTCACGGGACAGCGGTTCGGTGGCAATGATTTGCGAGCCGCACGGCATGCTTTTGCGACTCAGGCGCGGTTCGAGTTCGGAAGGCAGATAGGCATTGCCGGCAAAAATCAGAAACGTGGCGCTGACTTCTCCCTGTGCCGTTTTTACCCGATTAGGTGAATCGTAGCTGACGCTTAACGCGGCGGACTGTTCATAGATACGACCGCCGTGGCGACGAATGGCTTCGGCTTCTCCCAGCGCCAGATTCAGCGGATGCAGATGTGCGCCGCGTTTGTCGAGCAGCCCACCTACATAGCGCTCTGAGCCGATCTCGCGACGAATGCCGCGTTCATCTAACAGTTCAAGCTGGTCGTTACCGTAACGCTGCCAGGCGGCTTTTTGACTGGCCAGGTGCGCCATCTGACGGCGGTTAAACGCGGCGAAGATACCGCCCGGGCGGTAATCGCAGGCGATCGCGTAACGGTCGATACGATCACGAATAATATCACCGCCTTCAAACATCATACTGCCCAGCATTTTCGCGCTGTCTTTGCCGTAGCGTTGTTCAATCACATCCACGTCGCGGCTGTAGGAGTTCACGGCCTGGCCGCCATTGCGGCCGCTGGCACCATAACCAACACGAGCCGCTTCAAGCAGCACCACATCGTAACCCGCTTCGGTTAAAAACAGGCCGTCCGATAAGCCCGTAAAACCGGCACCAATAATGCAAACGTCACACTGGATGCTTTCCTGCAGCACCGGCCAGGGCGCATGGGGGTTCCGTGTGGAGGTGTAGTAGTTTTCTACGTAATTCATATCAAGCTCCTTGGCGAACGTCCCTGATTAAGAATTGGCGGGCGTATGGGCGCTGACGATGCGACAGGGCACATCGGCCTGGTTGGTAAAACTGTGCGGCAAACCCGTATCGATCACGTAACTTTCGCCGGCCGTCAGATGAAATTGCTGACCGTTAACTTCCAGTAGGATGCGCCCTTCCAGCAGGGTGCCGGTCTCTTCGCCCGCATGGCGTAATTTTTCGCCGGTACTGGCACCTGGCTGGTAAGTTTCCAGTAACATGCCTAACGCCCTGGTTTTCGTGCCGTTATCAACCAGTTTAAGCGAAACGCCCTGACTGCCGATTTCCAGCAGATCTTCAGGCCGGACCACCACTTTGGGCGCGTCCTCAGCATGCGGCTCCGAAAAAAACGCAGACAAAGACAGGCCATAAACCTTCAGTAACTTTTGCAGCGTGCTGACCGCCGGGCTGACCTTGTCCTGTTCGATAGTACTGATGGCGCTGTGGGTCAGTCCGGCCAGTTCCGCGACGCGCCGTTGTGACAGTCCCATGGACTGACGGATCTGCGCCAGGCGGCGTCCCGGAGCCTGAGCCGCATCATTCATACCTTTTTCCTCTGGTGATAGTGCAGGGCGGCCTGAATAAAGTCGTCAAACAGCGCAAAGGACGGCGTGGCGGGTTTCAGCTGCCATTCAGGATGCCACTGTACGGCAAGGGCGAAAGGGTGCGCTGGCAGGCTGACCGCCTCAATCAGACCATCGGGCGCACGGGCCTCAACGTGCACCTGCGATCCCGCTTCACGAATGCCCTGGTGATGAACGGAGTTGACGGTGATCGACGCACGCCCCAGCAGCCTGTCCAGCAATCCTCCCGGTGCAATCTGGATGGCATGAGCGGGTGCGTAAGTTTGTTCAGGTGAGGCATCCTCGTCTGCATGGTGGCGCTGAAACTGCGGATGGTGGTCAAGGTGACGATACAGGGCACCGCCGTTGGCCACGACCAGCTCCTGCATGCCCCGACATATGCCCAGCAGCGGCACTTGTTTACCGACAGCATGCGTAATAAGGTTAAACGCCAGGCGATCGCGGCCGGCATCTGCCTCCGGCTCTTCGCCTTCTTCGCCATACAGCCAGGGCTCCAGATGGCTGGGGCTCCCGGTCAGCAGAATGCCATCCAGCAGAGCCATAGCGTTTTCTGATAGATGTGGGGCAGCCATAAGGTGATGGGGCAGGGCAAGCGGCACGCCGCCCGCCAGGACGATGGCATCAAGATATTTGTTGTGGACAGACTGAACCGGGTGGCCCTGATTGTGCGTCTGGCACATCACTACGCCAATCAAAGGCTTGTCAAAAATAATGCCCATCTTTCCCCCTTAACTGCTGTTCGAAATATTTGACGAAAAGGGCATGTCTGATGGTTAAGTGTGCAATATTTTGTCAATCTAGCAATCCATTGGTCGATCTTCAAACAGATTTGTTACATTTGCACACTTTTTACGTTAGAGCTATGTTAGATGAGTGGCGGTTTTTTTGAGCATTACGCACTCCCATTTTTGTGGTCAAAGGCGGATGAAATCATGACTAACCTGGTAGAAGTAGAAGACTTCACGCTTCACAATGAAGAGAGACGAACCAGCGCGTTCCAGCAAGAAGTGAAAAACTGGCTGGAGCGCCATCCTGAAACGCAGTATGTCGATATCTTGCTCAACGATTTAAATGGTGTTTTTCGCGGTAAGCGCATCCCGGTTTCGGCCTTAGCCAGGCTGGAAAAAGGCTGCTACTTTCCCGCCTCGGTTTTTGCCATGGATATTCTCGGCAATACCGTCGAAGAGGCCGGTCTGGGCCAGTCGCTTGGTGAACCCGATAACCTCTGCCTTCCCGTCCATGGCACGCTCGTCCCCTCCGCCGCCGATCCGCAACACATTGCACAACTGCTGTTAACCATGTGCAACCAAGATGGCACTCCCTTTGACGTTGAACCCCGAAATGTTCTGAACCGGCTGTTGCAACAGCTGCGTAATCGT
Organism: Pantoea stewartii subsp. stewartii; assembly: GCF_008801695.1. Taxonomy (GTDB): domain Bacteria; phylum Pseudomonadota; class Gammaproteobacteria; order Enterobacterales; family Enterobacteriaceae; genus Pantoea; species Pantoea stewartii. The sequence continues at coordinate 34,092 of NZ_VZPF01000035.1, read as the reverse complement.
GGACTGTTTCCGGTGGTAGCGGTAGAGCTGGAGTTCTATCTGGTCGATAAAAAGCGCGATGCAGAAGGCTATATTCAACCGCCCTGTGCGCCAGGCAGTGACGATCGCAACAGACAAAGCCAGGTTTACTCGCTGGATAATCTCGATCACTTCGCCGATGTCCTGCGTGATATTGATGCGCTGGCCCGTCTGCAGGGCATTCCTGCGGATGGCGCGCTGGCGGAAGCCTCGCCGGGGCAATTCGAAATCAATCTCCATCATACCCGTGATGTGCTGAGCGCCTGCGACCATGCTATCCAGCTCAAGCGCCTTATCCGCCAGGTGGCAGAGAACCACGGCATGACGGCAACGTTTATGGCAAAACCCTATGAGGACTATGACGGAAGCGATTCCCCGCTGCTGAAACGCACGCTGGCGGGCATGATTGACCTTATGCCTGCCTCCATGGCGCTGCTGGCCCCCAACGTCAATGCCTTCCGTCGTTTTGTGCCCGATGCCTACGTTCCTTTGCAGGCGTCGTGGGGCCACAATAACCGTACGGTAGCGTTGCGTATTCCCTGTGGCGATCTGGAAAGTCGCCGCATCGAGTACCGGGTAGCCGGGGCGGATGCGAATCCTTATCTCGTCATGGCTACCATTCTGGCCGGCATGTTGCACGGCCTCGATACGCAGCTGCCGCTGCCACAGCCGGTTAAAGGAAACGGCCATGAAGCGGAAGGGCTGGCGCTGCCGATTCGGCAGAGCGATGCACTCTATGCCTTCGAAAGCAGCTATCCTTTACAAAAATTACTGGGTGAGAAATTTGCCAAAGTGTGGTTTAGCTGCAAAAATTATGAGCTTATGCAGTTCGAAAGATTAATCACTGCCACCGAAATCGACTGGATGCTGAAAAACGCCTGATTAGAATTTTGCATTCTATGCGACAACGTCTTGAAATAATGCGTTGGGTTAGGGCAAAATACGCCCCCTGCAAATTCAGAACATAACCGACGCTCACCGCGCCGGTTATTTTTTTGCATATTGTTTTTAACGCGTAGCATTTAGCTGACACCAACGAGGCCGGGCACGCACCCGGATAGATAAACACTGAAAACACGCAGCCGCGTGAGATTGAGGATGTAAAGATGGGGATGTTTAACACTCTGCCAGCCCAGGCTGGTACACGTTTCCGTGATGACTACGGCGCCGCGCTGGCCGCCAGCCTTACTCCCTGTCGCTTAATGCGCAGTTTCCTTGTGAATCAACCCAGCCAGGTTGCTGCGCAAGGAGGACTGAAGCATGTCGCTTAATACCTCTGCCGCACTACAACGTGCCCAACTGAAAAAAACGCTGACGTTACTTCCTGTTGTCATGATGGGCTTAGCCTACATGCAGCCGATGACCCTGTTTGATACCTTTGGTATCGTATCGGGCCTGACGGACGGTCACGTTGCCACCGCTTATGCTTTCGCCCTGATTGCGATTCTGTTTACCGCCGTGAGTTACGGTAAGCTGGTACGCCGCTTCCCATCTGCGGGCTCCGCTTATACCTATGCTCAGAAGGCCATCAGTCCGCACGTCGGCTTTATGGTGGGCTGGTCATCGCTGCTGGACTATCTGTTCATGCCGATGATCAACATTCTGTTGGCTAAAAACTATTTTGAAACCCTGGTGCCAGGGATCCCGTCGTGGATTTTCGTGGTGCTGCTGGTGGGCTTTATGACGCTCTCCAACCTTAAGGGCATCAAAACGGTCGCTAACTTCAACAGCGTGATTGTCATCCTTCAGGTGGTGGTCATGGTCGGTATCACCGCGATGGTGATTTACGGCGTGGCGCACGGCGAAGGTGCGGGAACAGTGGTAAGCAGTAAACCGTTCTGGTCTGAAAACGCCCATGTGGTGCCGATGATCACCGGTGCGACGATTCTGTGTTTCTCATTCCTCGGTTTTGACGGCATCAGTTCGCTGTCAGAAGAAACGAAAGATGCAGAACGTACCATTCCGCGTGCGATTTTCCTGACCGCGCTGATTGGTGGCCTGATGTTTATTGTCGCGTCGTACTTCCTGCAACTGTATTTCCCGGACATCTCGCGCTTTAAAGAGCCGGATTCGTCGCAACCTGAAATCATGCTGTATGTGGCCGGTAAAGCGTTGCAGATCGGTATCCTGATCTTCTCTGTGGTCACGGTACTGGCGTCCGGTATGGCAGCGCACGCAGGCGTTTCACGTCTGATGTACGTGATGGGCCGTGATGGTGTGTTCCCGGAGCGTTTCTTCGGCTATATCCATCCAAAATGGCGCACGCCGTCCCTGAACGTGATTCTGGTGGGTGCCGTGGCGTTGATGGCGATCAACTTCGATTTGGTCACCGCGACTGCGCTGATTAACTTTGGTGCGCTGGTTGCGTTTACCTTCGTTAACCTGTCAGTGATTGCGCAGTACTGGGTACGTGAAAAACGGAATAAAACCCTGAAAGATCACGTCCAGTATCTGGTTCTGCCGATGATGGGTGCCCTGACCGTGGGTGCACTGTGGGTTAACCTGGAGCAAAGTTCTATGGTGCTGGGACTGATCTGGGCCGCGATTGGTATTGTTTACCTGGCCTTTGTGACGCGCAGCTTCCGCAATCCCGTTCCATAGTTTAGCGAAGAAGTGTAATCCCCTGGCCCTGCTCATTCACAGAGCAGGGCCGTTTTCTGTCAGCTTTTACTTGCCAGCATCAGTTCCCAGCTTCCTGCCTGTAACGCGTTCCGCCCTGCGGCATTTAACTGATCATCTGTCACAATCACATCAAACTTTTCCAGCGGTAAGGCCAGCCACGTCGCGATTTTATCGTATTTCGAGCTGTCGCTGAGCAGCACGCGTTTGCTGCTGACGTCACACACGGCCTGTTTAACCGCTACCTTGTCTTCATCCGGCGTAAACAAACCGCGCAATCCCCAACTGGAAGTGGAGACAAAGGCAATGTCAATTGCCAGTTGCCGCAGGTGGCGTGCGGCTGCATCGCCAATGCAGGAACGGTTATCCCGACATACGGTGCCACCGGTATGAATCACCCGGCAGCGGCTCGCCTCCATCAGCAAATTGGTCACCATAAAATCATTGGTGACCACTAACAGGTCCTCCCTGTCGGCAATTTCCCGCGCCAGCGCCAGTGTGGTCGTACCGGCATCCAGATAAATACAGCTGTCAGGCGGAATCAGCTGAGCGGCCAATTTGCCGATAGCGTTTTTTTCTTCATTACACAGCGCGGTCTTGGTCAGGTGCGAGGGTTCGCTCGCCAGGCGGTTAGCGGAGCGCACGCCACCGGAAACCGACAGCACCGCGCCCTGTTCCTCCAGCTTCTGCACGTCCCGACGAATCGTCATGTGTGACACGCCAAAACGCTCGGTCAGTTCGGCGATGCTCATTACGCCGCGCTCGGCCACTAGTGCCAGAATCTGTTGATGACGCTCAACGGGGATCATATACACCTCGGTTTATCATTTTTTCACATTGTAGGGGATGCCTTCACAAAGACGCACGGAAATTTTGCACCAGATCCCCTTTGCTGGTGGCGATTTGACCGCGATACCTGGTAATAACAGTTACGTGGCTGATGTGAATAAATGTTCAACTGCGGCCTTATGAAGTTAATTTATGTGAAATACGGCACGTTTTTACCTGCACTTTCCTGCCACTATTACCAGCAGAGACCAAAAATTCACTTAATTTAACAAGGGAGGCCACCGATGCCCGCTTCAAACATCTGTGTCATAGGTTTAGGCTCAATGGGAATGGGCGCGGCGCAGTCCTGCATCCGGGCTGGGCTGGCGACATGGGGCGTTGATCTGAATCCGCAGGCCTGCGAAACGCTGCGCCAGGCAGGCGCGCGTGACGCGCAGTCGTCGGCTCATGCCTTTGCCGAACACCTGGATGCTGTCCTGTTGCTGGTCGTGAATGCCCGGCAGGTTAATGCGATTCTGTTTGGCGAGCAGGGGCTGGCGGCCAGGCTGAAGCCGGGCACGGCGGTGATGGTATCCTCCACCTTGTCCGCGCAGGATGCGCAGCAGATCGCCGCCAGACTGGCGGACTGTCAGTTGCTGATGCTGGATGCGCCAGTGTCCGGCGGGGCCGCCAAAGCCGCCAGTGGCGAGATGACCGTGATGGCATCCGGGAGCGATGCGGCCTTTGCGGCTTTGCAACCGGTACTGGATGCGGTCGCCGCAAAGGTTTACCGCGTCGGCACGGAAATCGGTCAGGGATCGACAGTCAAAATCATTCATCAGCTGCTGGCGGGCGTGCACATTGCCGCCGGGGCCGAAGCCATGGCGCTGGCCGCCCGCGCCGGGATTCCGCTCGATACGATGTATGAGGTGGTCACTAACGCAGCGGGCAACTCATGGATGTTTGAAAACCGTATGCGCCATGTCGTCGACGGCGACTATCGACCGAAATCCGCAATGGACATCTTTGTCAAAGACCTGAATCTGGTCGCCGATACGGCGAAAGCCCTGCATTTCCCGCTACCGTTGGCCTTTACCGCGCTGAATATGTTCACTGAGGCCAGCAATGCCGGTTTTGGCCGCGAGGATGACAGTGCGGTGATTAAAATCTTCAGCGGCATTACGCTGCCCCAGCGCGAGGAGGCGATGTGATGCGCTTAGGGGTGATTGCCGACGATTTTACCGGCGCAACCGACATTGCCAGCTTTCTGGTGCAGAACGGGCTTTCTACCATTCAGTTTAACGGCATCCCAGAACAGACAACGGTCCCGGATGCCCAGGCCATTGTGGTCAGCCTGAAATCGCGATCCTGTGCGCCTGCGCTGGCCGTCAGTCAGTCGCTTGCGGCGCTGCGCTGGCTGCAGGCGCGAGGCTGTGAACGCTTTTATTTCAAGTACTGTTCCACGTTCGACAGCACCGCTGCGGGTAACATCGGTCCGGTGACGGATGCGCTCATGGCCGCGCTGAATGAGACGCTGACGGTGATCTGCCCGGCATTGCCGGTCAACGGACGTACCGTTTATCAGGGCTACCTGTTTGTGGGGGAACACCTGCTGTCGGAGTCCGGCATGCGCCATCATCCTGTCACGCCGATGACCGACAGTAACCTGCTAAGGCTGATGGCGTGTCAGAGCACGGGAAAAGCCGGGCTTATTCCGTTAGCCACGGTCGACCAGGGCGCAGGCGCGATAACAGAGCAACTTGAACATCTGCGTGCTCAGGGCGTGAACTATGCCGTAATCGACACGCTTACTGAGCAGCATCTGCTGAATCAGGGTGAAGCGCTGACGTCGATGCGGCTGGTCACGGGGGGCTCCGGGCTGGCAATTGGCCTGGCGCGCCAGTGGTCAACATCTGGCTGCGACGATGGGCAGGCGCAGCGCGCGGGCTACCCGCAGGGGCAGCGGGCCGTGGTGCTTTCGGGTTCCTGTTCACCAATGACCAACCGCCAGGTCAACGCGTATCGCCAGCAGGCTCCCGCCCGGGAAATTCACGTTGAGCGCTGCCTCAACGATGAACAGTACGCCGGGGCGCTGTGCGACTGGGTCGTTGAGCATGCCGACGGGCCGCTGGCCCCGATGCTCTTTGCCACTGCGGATGCGCAACAGCTGCAGTCGATCCAGCGGCATTTCGGTGCACAGCGCAGCAGTGAGGCGGTAGAGCAACTGTTTGCTCAGGTGGCGAGAGATCTGCAATCCCGCGGCTGGCAGCGTTTTATCGTGGCGGGCGGCGAAACTTCGGGCGTGGTCGCCCAAAGCCTGGGCGTGACCGCCTTCCATATTGGTCCGGTGATTTCGCCCGGTGTGCCCTGGGTCAGAGATATCCAGCAGCCGCTGTCACTGGCGCTGAAGTCTGGCAATTTTGGCGATGAGCAGTTCTTCCGCCGCGCACAAACGGAGTTTTCACATGACTGAACAACAGGCCCGCGAAGAGATGGTCAGACTGGGTGCCTCGTTCTTCCAGCGTGGTTACGCCACCGGCTCGGCCGGTAATCTGTCGCTGCTGCTGGACGACGGCACCTTACTGGCAACGCCCACGGGGTCCTGCCTGGGCGAACTGGATGCGGAGCGTCTGTCTAACGTGACGTTACAGGGGGAGTGGATAGCCGGGGATAAACCGTCGAAAGAGATCGCCTTTCACCGGGCGCTCTACCTGAATAATCCGGACTGTCGGGCGGTGGTTCACCTGCACAGTCACTACCTGACCGCGCTTTCCTGCCTGCAACATCTGGACAGCCAGAACTGCATCCGCCCGTTCACGCCCTATGTGGTGATGCGGGTAGGCGATGTACCGGTGGTGCCTTATTATAAACCGGGTGATGCGCGGCTGGCGGAGGATCTGGCGCTGCTTGCCCCGCGTTACCGCGCCTTCCTGCTGGCAAACCATGGTCCGGTGGTGGTCGGCAAAACCTTGCGCGAAGCGGCGGATAATACCGAGGAGCTGGAAGAAACGGCGCGTCTGATGTTTACCCTGGGCGATCGCGCCATTCGTTATTTAACCGCCGACGACGTCGCTGAACTCAGGAGCCGGTAATGCCAAAGTTTGCAGCTAACTTATCTACCCAGTTCAACGAAATGCCTTTTCTGCAACGCTTTGCCGCGGCGGCACAGGCGGGCTTCAGCGCGGTCGAGTTTCTGTTTCCCTACGAATATCCGGCTGAGCAACTGAAAGCGCTGCTGGCGGATAACGGGCTTAAACTGGTGCTGTTTAACACCGCACCGGGCAACGTTGACGCGGGGGAATGGGGCGTTTCGGCTATTCCCGGACGGGAAGCCGACGCGCGCGCAGATATAGACCGGGCGCTGGCATATGCACGGGCGCTGGATTGCCCACAGGTGCATATCATGGCCGCAACGGTGCCGCCGGGTGCCGATCGCCAGCGCTATGTCGAGACATTCATCCGCAACATGCGCTACGCGGCAGAACGATTTGCCCCGTATAACATCCGCTTGTTGATCGAAGCCCTTAATCCCACGACCAAACCGCACTATCTCTATGCCAGCCAGTATCAGACGCTGGAGATGACCGACCTTATCGACCGGCCCAACGTATTCACCCAACTGGATCTGTTTCATGCCCAGATTGTGGACGGCAATCTCAGCCACCTGATTCGCCATTACGCCGGACGTTATCGCCATGTGCAAATCGCCGCCGCGCCCAGTCGGCATGAACCTGACGAGGGCGAGATCAACTACCCCTGGCTGTTCAGCCTGTTAGATGAGGTGGGCTACGACGGTTGGGTCGGCTGCGAATATTTCCCGCGCGGCGACACCGTAGAGGGGCTGAGCTGGCTGGCGCCCTGGATGAAAAACCGCTGAGTTAACGTGAAAAAATCACACCGGTGCTGCGGTACCGGTGCCATTCTGCTCGTCTCTGAAACGGAGCGGCACCAGGTTGAGCTTTAACGAAAAAACGCGAAAAAAGATAACTATTCCAGAGGTTTACTATGACGACTGCGTTGCTGTTAGCCATTGCGACCGCCAGCATTGTGATATTGCTGTTGCTGGTCATTAAAGCCAAAGTCCATCCCTTTGTTGCCCTGTTAATTGTCAGTCTGCTGGTGGCCATCGCGACCGGTATTCCGGCTGAAAAAATCATGGAAACCATTATCAGCGGGATGGGCGGACTGCTGGGGCATATCACTATCATTATCGTGCTGGGGGCGATGCTGGGGGCCATTATCGAAGCCTCTGGCGGCGCAGAGTCGCTGGCCCAGCGTTTCAGCAAAACGCTGGGTCTGAAACGTACCGTTGCCGCCCTGACGATGGCTGCCTTTATTTTAGGCATCCCGGTATTTTTTGAAGTGGGCTTTATCATTGTCATTCCGCTGATCTACGGCTTTACCAAAGTGGCGCGGGTGTCCCCGCTGAAGTTTGGCTTACCGATGGCGGGCGTCATGCTGACTGTGCATGTGGCGCTGCCGACGCACCCTGGCGCCGCCGCCGCCGCGGCCATTTTGCATACTGATATGGGCTGGCTGATGATGCTGGGAATTCTGGTCTCGGTGCCGGTCGGTATCCTCGGCTATTACGTGGCAAAGGCAATGAACCGTCGGCAGTACCACCTGTCGGTTGAGGTACTGGAACAGTTGCAGATGGCGAAGCCGGAAGGGGTACAGAAGAAAAATGAACCCGCACCGCCGGGCGCGCTGACCATCAGCGGTTTGATCGTCGTCCCGATTGTGCTGATCGTGGCAGGCACGCTGTCGCACTCGCTGCTGACGGAAGACAGCCTGCTGCGCAAGGTGATGACGGTTATTGGCACCCCGCCGATTGCGCTGCTGATCGCCCTAGGACTGGCCGCCTGGCTACTGGGCCTGCGTCGTGGCTGGAGCAAGGACAAGCTTGAGGACCTGACCGGTCGCGCCATTCCGGGATCGGCCAACGTGATTCTGGTGGCGGGCGCGGGCGGGGCGTTTGGTAAGGTACTGGTGGAGTCCGGTGTCGGCAACGCGCTGGCGCGGGCGCTGGAAACGCTGCATTTGCCCCTGATTCCTGCCGCGTTTATTCTGTCACTGGCGCTACGCGCCTCTCAGGGCTCGGCAACCGTGGCGATCCTCACGACCAGCGGATTACTGACCCAGGCCGTGACTGGCATAGATGATATGCACCGTGTACTGGTCACACTGGCGGCGTGCTTCGGCGGTCTGGGTCTGTCGCACGTGAATGATGCAGGTTTCTGGGTGGTAACGCGCTATCTGGGCCTGTCGGTGGCGGACGGTTTAAAAACCTGGACGGTACTGACGACCCTGATGGGGCTGAGCGGCTTTGCCCTGACCTGGGCGCTGTGGTGGGTAATCTGATATACAAACCGGGAGGGCGACAGGCCTTCCCGGTCTGCCGGGACGTCAGGACACCAGTTCCTGCGCGTACCGGTACAACGCTTTAAGCTGAGACAGTTTTTCCGCGTCCCCTTCGTGCAGGCTGGCCAGCGATTCCAGCTCCATCAGAAAAGCCTGCACTTTTTCTGGATTCAGAACCTCACGGCGATGCTGAAGCCAGCGCTGCTGTTCGGCATCATCCAGCGTACCGGGGAAATTACGGGCGCGATAACGAAACAGCAGTTTTTCCACCCGCGGGCTGTCAAATGTCAGATTGAGCGCAGGCAGATTGGCAGGCGCGGTCTGGCGGATGATGTTCATTCCGGCGCGGTCGGCATCGCTAAAGAAACCGTCATAGAGCTGCGTGTCGACATCCTCTGACGGCGCAAAAGGTTCCGCCTCAGCAAAAATAGCCACCAGTTTTTCACGTACGTCAGGATGCTGACGCAGCGTGGCCAGATTATCCAGGCAGAACTGACGATCAATACCCAGCCGCCCGGCATCTTCCGGACGCAAGGTATTAGCGGGTGCCAGCACCGGACACTTATTGATGTGCACCAGTTTCACCGGCACAGCAGGCTGATCGCCCAGCTCGCTTTTAGGTGTGTACAGGCGCTCGCGCAAACTGTCCGCATCCAGCGTCAGCAGGGGCGCAATATCCCCGGCCAAATCCACCACGATCAACGCATTGCGGTTGTCCGGATGCCAGGCAAGCGGCACCACCCAGCTGGTATTGCCGCGCGCCGCGCCAAACATGCCAGAAACATGGACCAGCGGCTTCATCTGCGGGATGTCGATCAGGGTCATCAGTTTGTTTTTGTTGCGATGCGTAAACAAAAACTCAAACAGTTTTGGCTGTTTTTCTTTCACCAGTCTCGCCATTGCCAGCGTGACATAGACATCCGACATCGCATCATGGGCGTTTTCGTGCGCCACGCCGTTGGCTTTGGTCAGATGCTCCAGCCGGAAGCTGGGAAAGCCGTCATCATTCTCTGGCCAGTTAATACCTTCCGGGCGCAGCGCATAACAGGCGCGCATCACGTCCAGCAAATCCCAGCGGGAATTACCGTTTTGCCAGCTCCAGCCGTACGGATCGTAGAAGTTGCGGTAAAAGATATTGCGCGTCACTTCATCGTCAAAGCGCACGTTGTTATAACCCACGACGCAGGTTTGTTCGGTGGTAAACAGCGCATGAATACGGGCAGCAAACTCGGCCTCGTTCACGCCCCGGGAGGCGGCTAATTGCGGCGTAATACCGGTGATCATGACCGCTTCAGGCTGGGGCAGGTAATCATCCGGTGGGCGGCAGTAGAATACCTCTGGCTCGCCAATCGGATTGAACTCGCTGTCGGTGCGCAAACCGGCAAACTGTGCCGGACGATCCCGTTGCGGGCTGGTGCCGAAGGTTTCGTAATCGTGAAAGAGGAACGTGAGTTGTGCGCGATCGTTTTTCAATGTTCATTACCATTCATGTATGTTCATTAATTATATGAAATAAAAAGATAATTATCGATTTTTTTCCTTTGCTTGTTCACTTTGGCCACCACCGGTTCGCCGTCGTTTAAATTTTTCATATCCTGTGTTGTACCGAGCCGATTTTTCTGTGTACCAAACATATTTTGATTTAAGTGACATAAGACTGTGTTCCATACAGGGTAAAGCATATTCCGGCCCATCTAAAGTTGCAGATACCGGCGGCCAGGGTACACGCATTTCATTAAAACCGTGATTCGTTTTCGGTATGGTTTCAGAATTGCCAATGGTAAGGGAAAGGACATCATGCAGGGAGGCGGTCTCATACCAGGACGTGCCGCTTATGGAAAGCAACGTGCCGTATTTATTGCCTTGTGATGACAGTTAAACGCTGGACGCCGCGTTTGTGTGCAATTATTCTGGCGGCCGGTTGGGGTCATAGCCGAATGCCTTGTCTCGTCCGTTGGTATGCTCATACGCTGATAAGATTAATCAACTGGCGCAGAAGAGACGCGAACGCGTGCCCGCGTCGTTACAGGCTTACGACAACAATGCTTCTGGCTCCATCGCAGACCAGCAGGTCGTTTAAGCCGTCGCGCGATCGTTCCATGCGTCGCGGAAGATAATATTTCCCTGGCTTTGTTGAATAATAGGTAATCATTCTGTTTTGTCTGCACTGTTTTGGTAGAAAACGCTGATGCCAGACAGAACACCGTCATACGCAAGCATGTAATGCATTGATTTTATGTTATCTGAAACAACCGTTTTCATAGTACCACAGCATAAAATCCATTTATTCAACAAAGCCATAACTGGCTGCAACATGAACATTCACAGCCATAAGGGATGTTTTTATGTATTGCAATTGACTGTTTATTTTGTTTTTAAATGAGAAACTTTTGTTCATATTAACGTATGGTTGTTGGGTTGCCGAGTAACCCGTTGAATTATTGATGCCAGGCATTTACGCTAAAACTTTCATCTTCAAGACACAAGTGCATGTGAACAGATGTCTCACTTCCTTGTCATGAAAAAATTACCATTTAAAATACTTCATAAAGATAAAAATGATGAATATAGCGAAAATACCCACAGGCCATAGAGGTCCATCAGGAAATATCTGGAAGAAAACAACTGCAAATATTAGAACGCAAGCGGGTGGTGCATGAAGCGAAAACAGCTGTTGAAACAGCCACAGAAAAGTTTTCTTAATAAATGACATCATGGCTACCTAATCATCCTTTCAATGATATTAGCAATATCTGCCTCTGATGCCCGTTGAGCCTGGAACGCGTCGGCACGGATAAATAAGGGCTCAACCAGAAAGTAGAGCATCTCAAGCTCATTAGCATATAGCGTCGAAAAGAATGCTGGATAGCTCATTCGAAGACGGTCAGCACTCTCTGCGGCCTTCTGCATAATGCCATACATTCCCGCATATGCTACTACTACACTCGCTGTACGACCAGCAATAGCGCCCATGTTAAGACTCAGATTCAAGCCGATTGAAACACATGTTGCCACTGCAAAAGCAAATCCAGATTTAGTTAAAGAGTTTGCTGCGATATAAATATTAACAGTCATTAGAATTTCTCTAATACATTCTATTTGATCGGGTGTTTTTTGCTTGAGTATCTCCTCAAAATAAAAATAAAATATCTTATGAATAACCTCTTCATGCTGTAAAAAAATGATAGAGACCTTTAGTAAATCTTACATCTTCATTCCGCTATTTTTTACACACATCCTGGTATTGCTGAGTAAAGCACGATGTGTAATAAATTGCCCTTTTGGCACCTGCGCCAATCGTATTAATCTGCTTTGAAACAGAATCCATCACACCTGTTAACGCACGATCTAATTTAGAGGCTAATATGTTATTAGCTTGCAAATAATTTATTATCTCATCCCTGTAATACATTTCCTTGTCCTTTTCGATGTCCATTGATGTTCGTATTAACCGCTCGCCTTAATGATCTGCTGCGAGGTTAATGAAAACTTCATATTGGTGTGTAATTATTAGTCTGTTAAGTAAGCGGATGGATTTTTAAAGCAAAAGGGCTTTGTTGAATAAATGGATTTTATGCTGTGGTACTATGAAAACGGTTGTTTCAGATAACATAAAATCAATGCATTACATGCTTGCGTATGACGGTGTTCTGTCTGGCATCAGCGTTTTCTACCAAAACAGTGCAGACAAAACAGAATGATTACCTATTATTCAACAAAGCCAAGCAAAAGTACTCACGCGAAAATGATTAAATTTCACTGACTCTACAAATCTCTCCACCATAGCGGCTTGATCTAAATCATGTGTTGGCTTTTGCCAGAGTCGGTTCATTGTCTTTAAAGGTTATTTCATTCAATATTTATTACTGAAGCGATTTTTCTGTGTAACAAAATCAGGATGATGTTGAGTGGCACAAAACGCGGTGGCACAGAGGATAAATCCGCTTCCGGTCGGTTCGTAACGGCAGACTCTGACGGTCACGACGGGCGCATTTCTTCACAAAGCGTGACGGTGTGTAAAAGATCATATGCTTGTATCATCCTTTACATGGTGATGTTCAGCTGACGGGGCATTTAAAACGATGAGGGTTATGCAACGGTTTACCTTCCTTGATGGAGTCAGGGCGTAGATTCCGAAACAGAATTAAGAAAGACATCTGCCTGATTCCTGATGATGACGTTCAGACCAAAATACTGGCGCAGAGCTAACCATACCGCTAAAAAGTAGACTCAAACCCAGGGTGTCCACGATTTATCAAATACTGATCGGCAAAGAAACGGCCGGGGCGGGTTAACGATGCATGGCGCGTCAGTAAGAAACTTCATGCCAGGGATATGACCTCAACGAAAGACCTGACAGCGCAAAGCTCGTACCTCCAGTAAGTATTTAACGTCGCCCTTAAACATTCGTCAGAGGGGGACACAGCGGGCGAACTCTTCCCGGAGCGCGAAGCATTTCCCTCAACCTAAAAGTGAATTCAGAGGCGGGCACGTCGCTGTCCTGTCTGCAAAAAATCAACGTTCAGGATAGTCGTCTGCGTGCCTGAGTACAACTGCCAGGGCGCAGGCTGTTGAATGGTGCGCAGCAGTTCATACTTTTTTTCAATTTATTTAAACCTTATTAAGGGTTTTGCCGTAAAACGTCCCGCTGTTCATGTCCGTTTTACTTGCTCAACTAAGGATGAAGTGTTGAAAAGGCGTCTGTTAATTACCGTAACTGTTTTTTGGGCTTCGCTGGCGCAGGCCGACGATATGCCATTTCCTGTGACGCCACCGGCGATTGATGCAGCCTCCTGGGTGCTGATGGACGCCACCACGGGGCAGGTGCTGACCGCGGGCAATCCCGACGAGCGCCGGAATCCCGCCAGTCTGACCAAGCTGATGACCGGCTATGTGGTCGACCGCGCGATCGACCAAAAGAAAATTACCCGCGACGACATGGTGACGGTGGGAAAAGATGCTTGGGCAGCAGGCAATCCGGTCTTTAAAGGCTCCTCACTGATGTTTCTTAAGCCCGGTGATAAGTTAAGCGTGCGTGATCTCAGCCGCGGCGTGATCATTGATTCAGGCAATGACGCCTGCGTTGCGCTGGCGGATTACGTGGCCGGTAGCCAGGACAACTTTGTTAAGTTAATGAACCACTACGTGGAGAAACTGGGGCTGACGAATACCCATTTCGAAACCGTACACGGTCTGGATGCGCCGGGGCAATATTCCAGCGCACTGGATATGGCAAAACTGTCGCGCGCCATTATTGATGGCGAGCCCGATTTCTATGCCATGTACCGTGAAAAAAACCTCACTTGGAACGGCATTACCCAGAACAACCGTAACGGCCTGCTGTGGGACAACAACCTGCACGTCGATGGCCTGAAAACGGACCATACTGAAACGGCGGGTTTCAATATCATTGCCTCCAACATTGTGGGTCAGCACCGCCTGATTGCCGTCATCATGGGCGGGAAAAGTGCGAAAGGGCGTGAAGAGCAGGCGCGCAAGCTGCTGGTCTGGGGCCAGAATACGTTTGATACCGTACAACTGTTCCATGCCGGTAAGAAAATTGGCAGTGAACATGTCTGGTACGGTAATCCGCACCAGGTTGACGTGGGCACGGCATACGATGTTTATCTGTCACTGCCGCGCAGCGAAATCCCGAACGTCAAAGCCAAATACGTGATCAACCGTACCGACCTGGAAGCGCCACTTAAAGCCAATGAGAATATTGGTGAAATCCAGGTGATGGACAAGGACAAGCAGATCGCCAGCTATCCGCTGGTGGCACTCACCGCCGTTAACGAGGCGGGCGTAGTGAGCCGCATCACGGACTACCTGAAACGCAAGTTCTAATCGTTACGTCCCTGCTTCGCCTTCGCGGGGCAGGGATGAACCCGCTATCGTGCGTCATGTGTTGTCGTCGTGGTGAATTTTGCTGATTTCCGGGGCAGGGTTGTTGATAATGGTCCGCTCAACGCTGTACAAGCGAAAACATTGACGGCGCGCCAGGATCGGCAGGGCGCGACGCGTAGAATCATTTTTTTACCAGCGGACAAGCGACTTTGCGCTCTGATAAACCCATCTCAAATCTGGAATTCTGGTTATATCGTCATTACCGCAGCGTGCACGGGTTACGCATCGCAGTGGCGTTTCTGTGTGCGTTTCTGCTTGTCCGCGTCACGGGCATTCCCGAAGGCACCTGGCCTCTGATTACCCTGGTTGTGGTGATGGGGCCGATCTCAACCTGGGGAAACGTCTTCCCGCGCGCCATTCAACGCATTGGCGGAACGATTGCCGGGTCAATCTCTGGTTTTATCGCCCTCAGGCTGGAGATGATTTCGCTGCCCGGCATGCTGGCATGGTGCGCAGTGATCATGTTTATCAGCGGCTATCTGACGCTGGGGAAACACCCTTACATGGCATTGCTGATTGGCATCACGCTGTGCGTGGTTGTAGGCGCGCCAATGGGGGATTTCACCGTGGCGATGTGGCGCGGTGGCGATGTCATTTTAGGATCGTTACTGGCGCTGTTATTTACGGCCATATGGGCGCAGCGTGCGTATATTCACTGGCGTATTCAGCTGTCAGATACGCTGGCAGAAATGGCCAAAATCTACCATGCAGGGTTTTCCGCCAACCTCGTGGAAAAGCCCCGGCTGAACAAACCGCTGGGCAAACTGCTCACCAGCGTGGTGAAAATGCGTGCCCTGCTGGAGCCGTCCAGTAAAGAAACCCTCATCCCAAAATCAGTGTTTGAAGCGATACAGACGTTGAACCGTAATATGGTGTACACCATTGAGATGCAAATTAATGCCTGGTGGGCATCACGCGAAAGTCATCTGATCATGCTGAATGCTCCGACGTTACGCCGCACGCAGGAGATGACCGAAAACGCGCTGCGAACCTTATCGGTCATGGCTGTGAAGGGGGAAACCTACGACATCATCGCGGCCAATCATGAGTTAACGGAAATCGTCAAAGAGCTTAAGCAGTTGATCGCTGACGGGAGTGACCGTCTGGAAGAAGCGCCGATTTATGGCTATGTCTGGCTGAGTCTGGAGCTGGCGAAGCAACTGGAACGCATGACGGATTTGATGCGCCTGGCGCTGCGTAAATAATCACCTCAGACAATGACTTAATGCGAAACCCGGTTTTTTTGCGCTAAGATAAGAGCCAGTCCGAATTTAGCTGTGAGAATTGCCCACAAGGCTGGCTGGCCGCTAAGCTGATCGTTTTGACTCTCTCCCTGCTTTAGCAGGCTTAAAGAAAGGTGCCATCATGGAAAATGCCAAGCAATCATTTCAGGACGTACTTGAGTTTGTCCGTACGTTCCGCCGCAAGAACAAACTGCAGCGTGAAATCGTCGATAATGAGAAGAAAATTCGTGACAACCAAAAGCGTGTGCTGCTGCTGGATAACCTGAGCGAATACATCAAACCCGGCATGAGCGTTGAGGCGATTCAGGAAATCATCGCCAGCATGCGTGCTGACTATGAAGATCGCGTGGATGAGTACATCGTCAAAAACGCTGACCTGTCTAAAGAGCGCCGCGAGCTGTCTAAAAAGCTCAAGACCATGGGCGTGGGCGAGACGAAAACGCCATAAGGCAACGCGTATTATCGCGGATAACCAGCCCGCTCCAGCCATCCGGTTGGGCGGGTTTTTTTGCGTCCGCGATCAGCGGGACAGCTTGCGGGCAATCTGCTGTAACTGACGGGCCAGCGCGGATAAGTCTGCGTCTTTGCTGGCTGGCGCGGCGGTGGTTTCCCGCACGACCAGTACCGGCTCCAGCGTCCGTGATGCGACCGCTTCCCCCTGCAGCGCGGCCAGCGCCTGCTCCACGCTCGTGGCACCCAGTTGCTGGAGATCCTGACGAATCGTGGTCAGCGGCGGCTGGTACCAGGCGCTTTCTGCCGTGTCATCGTAGCCGACAATGGAGATTTCAGCCGGAATCGCCACGCCATGCTGATGCAATGCCCGCATGGCACCCAGCGCCATTTCATCATTCGCTACCAGCAGCGCCTGGGGCAGCGCGTCCGGTAACTGAGACAGCATAGCCTGGTAGCCCGACTGGGCACTCCAGTCGCCGCGCAGCACACAACAGGGAGACAGACCGTGCCCGGCCAGCGCCTGGCGCCAGACCGCTTCACGCTGACGGGCCGATACCGAGCGAACCGGACCATTCAGCAGGCCGATGTGCGTATGTCCGAGCGCGACGAGATGCTTAACCGCGGCCCGCGCCCCTTTTTCATTGGAGTACTGGCAATGAGACACAACGGCGTGCGGTTCAGCATCCAGAAACAGCACCGGTTTTTTGCCACACAGACGACGGATTTTTTCCGCGTCGGCGGCCTCAAGCGGCATATTAATCAGTACGGCATCAACGCGCTGCGCCATCAGTTCATTCACCGTGGCTTCGGCATCGTCCGCGCTGTCCATGGCAATGACTAAATGGTAGCCGGCTCTGGCGGCGCGCTGCTGTATTGCCGAGGCAATCTGCGCTGGGGCCATTAACGCCAGATTGCTGGTGGCCAGGCCAAGGGTCCGCGTGGCTTTACCCGCTAACTGCTGCGCAACCCGATTGGGAACGTAGTTGAGCTGTTGCATCGCCGCTTCCACTTTTTCGCGGGTACGGGGAGAAACCTGCTCAGAGCGGTTAAGCACACGAGAAACGGTTTGATAGGAAACGCCCGCAAGTTGGGCAACATCATCAAGGGTCACAGAGCGGGACGTCATTCTTCCTCCAAAAGATGAGGCAGCGAGTGTAACAAATTTCCGTTACCCACGCGTCGTGCAACGGCGTGGCTGCGTGCTCATCACATCCGTGTTTAACGGTTCTGTTGATAGATCTGCAGGTTGACATTGACCGCGTTCAACAGCGGTGCAGTGATGCCATGACGGCTGGCACGTAACAGCAGGTCGCCAATGATCGGGTCGGCTTCAATCGCAAAGCCCTGAGTCAAATCACGATACATTGAGGAGGTCATCGGCGTCGACGGGTCGTTCAGCAGCGCGTAGATTTTGGCGGTCACGGCCGGGCGCAGTTGGTAGCCCTCAGCACAGATAATCTGCAGCACTTCGCTATAAATGCCCTGAAGCAACATCTCGCCGCCTGGCTGGTTCAGCACCTGTTGCGTATTCCCCCGCGCCAGGCAGCACACGGCGCCGAGTGTGCTCAGCAGCAGCCATTTTTCCCATAATTCACCGATAATATTGTCGGTAAAAACTGTGTCGACAACGCTGCTGCGAAGGGCAACATCAACCGGCTGAAGCCGGGCATCATTATTACCATCCAGCGCGCCGTAACAGATCTGGTGCAGAGGCGTTAACTGCACCACATGGCCCTGGTCGTTCAGCGTGGCGTTAATTTTGCACAGCCCACCGAGCACCCTGTCGGCACCAAAGTGGGTGACCAGCGTATTGATATGCCGCATGCCATTCAGGATCGGCATGATCAGCGTATGCAGACCGACAGCCCGCGCAATGTCCTGGATGGCCTGATCCAGACCGGTGCTTTTGACCGTGATGATGATTAAGTCGTAATGCGTATCCAGCCTGTCGGCAGTGATCAACGTCGGATGCAGCGTTTCCTGCCCTGATGGGGTCTGCAGCACCAGGCCCGTTTGTTGTAACTGACGGAAACGGCCTTCACGGACCAGAAAGGTCACATCCTGCCCGGCCTGCATCAGCCGCGCACCAAAATAACCGCCGGTTGCACCCGCACCTTCCAGTAAAATACGCATCCCTTCTCCCTCTGTTAAACGCGCCTGTCCAGATGCAGGACAGAAAGTTTAGTTATGCGTTAAAACCCATTCTGCCCGCAAGCATTATTACATTCCGCATGGGCACAGAATCGCGCATTGATCGTGTTCCATTGAGCGCGACCTATGTCAAAAATCTTGAATATAGTGCTTAAGTATATTCACTATCCCTCATGACATGGCTGGCGTAACCTTATTTCATCGATATTTATCAATGCGAAAGCACCCGTCTTTCGCCAGGAGATGTTACAGATGAAAAAGATTGGTTTTCTCTCATTTGGCCACTGGACGCCCTCGCCGCAGTCCGCCACGCGTTCTGCCCAGGACGTGTTGATGCAATCCATCGACCTGGCCGTCGCAGCGGAAGAACTGGGCGCGGATGGGGCCTATTTTCGTGTGCACCACTTCGCCCGTCAGCTCAGCTCGCCGTTCCCGCTGCTGGCTGCGGTCGGTGCACGCACCAAAAAAATTGAAATAGGGACTGGCGTGATCGACATGCGCTATGAAAATCCGCTTTATATGGTGGAGGATGCCAGCGCTGCGGATCTGATTTCCAACGGTCGCTTACAGTTGGGACTGAGCCGTGGTTCACCCGAGCAGGTGATTGATGGCTGGCGTTACTTCGGCTACGTGCCGCAGGAAGGCGAGACGGATGCGGACATGGGCCGTCGCCATACGGAAGTGTTCCTGGATGCGCTGCGTGGCGAAGGCTTTGCTAAACCGAATCCCCAGCCAATGTTTCCCAATCCACCAGGCTTGCTGCGTCTTGAACCGCTGTCGGAAGGCTTACGTGAGCGTATCTGGTGGGGCTCGGGTTCCAACGCCACCGCAGTATGGGCAGCGAAAATGGGCATGAATCTGCAAAGCTCGACGCTGAAAGATGATGAAACCGGCGAGCCGTTCCACATCCAGCAGGCCAAACAGATTCGCGCCTACCGTGACGCCTGGAAAGCGGCAGGGCATCAACGTGAACCGCGGGTTTCCGTCAGCCGCAGTATCTTCGCGCTGGTGAATGATATGGACCGCGCTTACTTTGGTCGCAGTGGTCAGGATCAGGATTCCGTCGGTTTTCTGGATGAGAAAACCCGCGCCATTTTCGGTCGCAGTTACGCGGCTGAACCCGAAAAGCTGATCAAACTGCTGGCAGAGGATCAGGCGATTGCCGAAGCGGACACCTTGCTGCTCACCGTGCCGAATCAGTTGGGCGTGGAATATAATGCCCATGTGATTGAAGCGATTCTGAAGTATGTCGCTCCTGAATTAGGCTTGCGTTAAACGCTAACTGATTCTGTGAGAATAAGGCCCCCGCGCAGTCCGGATTGCGCGGGGTTTTTCATTCTTTTTCCATCCTGATGTCCTGTCTTCTCTCCCGGTTACGTAGCAGTGAATGCCGTTTTTTTATTTTAAAAAACTATTTCGTCGCGACACAATTTCTTATTAAGAATAATCCTTTCGGATTTATCTCAATAAAATCATGCGCGTTGTAAATTAATTGACATGAATTCATGTTAATTTTATTAATGAGTAAAGGGCGTAGAAAGAATCGTTGCCTGATTAACTATCCCTAATTGCTGCGTGAATAACGCAGTCATCTTTTTATTTCCACTTTATAGCGAACAGAAATGACAGGCCGGTGCTTATCCTGAATTTAAGATGGCACTGATGCTGACGAAATGTCTCAGCCTGGCGATGTGCATCGTGCATTTTGTCCCACTCCAAACTAACCGGAAAAAAGAATGGCGATCGATATTTATTTGAAAGTTGAAGGCACCACAGGTGAATCACAGGACAGTAAACATAAAGGATGGACCGACGTACTCTCATTTGAGTGGGGGGCTTCACAACCCTGCAATATGGCTGTTGGCGGCGGTGGTGGCGCGGGGAAAGTGAGTTTTAACGATCTGCGGGGCTTTGTTGAATAATAGGTAATCATTCTGTTTTGTCTGCACTGTTTTGGTAGAAAACGCTGATGCCAGACAGAACACCGTCATACGCAAGCATGTAACGCATTGATTTTATGTTATCTGAAACAACCGTTTTCATAGTACCACAGCATAAAATCCATTTATTCAACAAAGCCTTGAGGATGTCCTGGTGACACAGACTGACTTCACCGGCGTCGGGCACGCGTCAACGCTGGGTATGCAATATTCCTTTCAGGCCAGCAAAGTGGCACTGGAATACTGGGAACAGGCTTCTCAGGGAACGAAAGCCGCTTCTGCACAGATGGGCTGGGATATTAAACAAAATAAAGAAAACTAATGACTTCGTCGGGCGGCATCAAAAAGTGAGGGCGTTATGGCATTTCCAAAAGTGAGTCTTATTGAGGGCCTGACTACGGACCCTCGTTTTAATCCTGCGGGTTCCGCTAACTTTCTGTCCAAAGAGGTGCTTGATGAAGCGCTGATTTTAGTCAGATCGTTTGAACCAGCGGAAATCGCCCGGTTGAGTAAAACCGATACCAGCCAGATTGCTTATGCGATGTCGAATTATAAAGAAGATAATAACCGTCGTTATAAAACCTGGAACGAAGAGTCGGCTTCAGTCAGGAGGCCTGGCGGAGAAATTCGGCACCTTGACAATCGTATTGGCGGCGTCAGAGTTCAGCAGGCAAGTTCGATTGCGACAGGTGCGATATCAAGCTCTACTGGCGCTACAGGTGTGGTTTTATGGTCCGCTTACCAGGGTCTTGGAAGTATTATTGGACGGGGCTCTCTTCCTGTACTGGCGGCACTCTTTTCTGCGGCAGGCGCCTACTTCGTCAACAAAAAAACCGTTGCCGTTAATCAGATGGCTGCCCATATCAAAGCACTCGCGGATCTCTTTAATACTGCACATGAAGCCTTTGAAGACTTCAAAACAGAAGCGGAGCGTAAACGCGCTAATTTTAAACCCGACGATCAAATGCGTACGCCCCTCACCTTTGAGCAAACAGTGGCATCCCATAACGCCTGGCCCCAGGATCATGCGCGGGACATGACGCCCATCCTTCAGCAATTTATCCGCCATGAATATCAGCGTGTGGAGCTGTATGGCACAAGTGCCGAGTTTGTGAAGGTTTTTTTTAAAAACCAGGCACCCCTTTCTCTTTCACGCGGCTTTGTTGAATAATAGGTAATCATTCTGTTTTGTCTGCACTGTTTTGGTAGAAAACGCTGATGCCAGACAGAACACCGTCATACGCAAGCATGTAATGCATTGATTTTATGTTATCTGAAACAACCGTTTTCATAGTACCACAGCATAAAATCCATTTATTCAACAAAGCCCTTTCACGCACGCAGTACAGTAATCTGATTAACTTAAAATTCCCGTAAGGAATGGCGAAAAGCTGTCTGAAGGCAACGCTATTCAGACGGCAAGCCCGCTTAGCGTGCCGGATGGTGAATTCACGTCTTGATAAAGGTAAGCAGCCTGACCACCTTACCGGTTAAAGCATACGCCCTGGATTTTGCGTTTACCGACTCACTTCTCAGATAAGTTACCCTGCGCGGATAAAGGTTACCCCGTGCTTTTCCGCCCGGGTAAACGGTATTACTTTGCGCCAGCCAAAAGTCAGGCTTCAGGCCCCACCATTCACATTAACCATTCGCGCATACGGCGTGTCAGTTGGCGCGCAGTATGCGTTGGAGGCGCATTAACAGTCGGCCGCAGGGCCGGACGGGACAGACAGCAGAATATTGTCAACGTTATACGAGTTAGCTTCCAGGTCCTGACTTGTTGTCATCCGCTAAAATCGTTATGGTTTACAAGCGTTTGTCAGACCCGATAGCGGGACCAGCCCAGTAAGAAAACCTCCCGATATCAGCGCGTCGGCACTCTTGTAACTCATTGATGTCTTGCAGACAGAAACAGTAAGCGGGCTGTCTGAAGGCGCAAACCCGGTGCTGGTGCACCAGAAGCAGGTACAGCCTCATCCGGCCTGTATCGCGCCAAATGGCCTAGCGAATGATGGACTCACCTTATTGACCAGGAGCTTGCAAATGACGATGAATGCCCGATCTTCTGACGCTGCACTTACGGCGGCCTCATTTAAAACCCAGCGACATTATACAGTTGGATATGTACCTAAATTCGGGGACACCAGCACACCTGCACTGAACATTAGTGGCAAATGGTTACGTGAATTGGGATTCGAGACGGGGACGAAGGTAAGGGCAGAGATCAGCAAGGGCTGTATCGTGTTGCAGGTCGAGACACCGGAGTCAGAAGAGAACCTTTCCCGAGCGCGTTAAGGGTTGTGTTGCTCTCACCACCGTTTATAGTTACAGAATCAACCGCCCCGTTTAAGGAGCCTGACATGCCACATTACTGTTTTTTCCAAAAGGGTAAGCAGATTGTCGTGCTGGAAAAATCGTCTACAGACAACGCTACCGAGCTCATTGCGCAGGGCTATGAAAAGCAATTTGAGGAGGTGAGTGCGTCCAGTGAGAAAAAGGCACTCGCTCGCTTTGCGGATATTCGCCAACGTAACCAGGCGGATTACGAGGACTTCCTGGCGGGGGCGGCAACGATGCCGATCATCGATGGCTTACGCGCGGTAGCGGGTTTTATCGTAGGTAAGAAGTAGCGCAGCCGGAGCAGCGTCTGCGTTAAGTTCCCTGCGCTGTAACGCGACCTGGATTGTTGCGTATTTCAGGCCATTCCCGAAACAAAAAGCCCGCTCAGGTTTCCCTGAGCGGGCTTCTCTAAATCTGGCTCCTCTGACTGGACTCGAACCAGTGACATACGGATTAACAGTCCGCCGTTCTACCGACTGAACTACAGAGGAATCGTTTGAACGGGGCGCATATTATCGACGTCGTGCAGGCTTGTCAAAGCTCTTTTTCATAAAAGTGTCTGATTGCTGAAATACTCGCCAACTCTGTGTGCTGTGCCGTATCGCTAACGCTAACAAGCGGCTTCACAGGGTTTCTTATTGCGTAAACAGAAACCCACTCCGCGTAAAATTTCGCCTTGGACTGGACAGTGACGATTGTTCTTTATGTTCGTCACATTTATTTCATTTTTAGTTTGAAATGCTCATAAATGGAATTGAAATTTCATTTCAACTTTCGCTGTCCGCCCGGAGTCCAAATGAACAAAGTCAGAATCGGCATGATCGGCAGTGGCTACATTGGCCGCTGTCATGCGATTGCTTATGCCCAGGCCCCTGCGGTGTTTGCGTTAAAAGGGGAGATTGTCCGTGAGATGCTGGCAGAGGTGAATCCGGAACTGGCGGCAAAGCAGGCCGCCACCTTTGGGTTTGCCCGCTCAACCGGTGACTGGCGTGAGCTGGTGTGCGATCCCAATATTGATGTGGTGGATATCTGTGCGCCCAATTTTCTGCATAAAGAGATGGCGCTGGCTGCGATTGCTAACGGTAAACATGCTATTCCGAAAAGCCGCTTTCCCTGACCGTAGCGGATGCCCGGGAAATGGTGGAAGCCGCGGCAAAGGCCAGCGTGAAAACGCTGGTGGGCTTCAATTACATGAAAAACCCCACCAGTCAGCTGGCGAAAGAGATTATTGCCCGAGGCGAAATCGGCGAAGTGGTGCACTTTTATGGCACGCACAATGAGGACTATCTGGCAAAACCTGATACTCCGCTCGACTGGCACTGCCAAAAAGCGCTGGCCGGACTGGGCGCCCTGGGCGATCTGGCTGCGCATATCGTCAATATGGCGCATTATCTGGTCGGCAATATTGTGGAAGTCAGCGGCGATATGATGACGGTCATCAGGTCGCGTCCTGACCCGAAAGATCTCAGTCGTCAGTTACCGGTTGAAAACGAAGATCAGGCCAGCGCATTGCTGCGTTTCCAGAACGGGGCGCACGGCGTGATTGAAACCTCGCGCATTGCCTGCGGAGCCAAGATGGGCCTGACCTATGTGGTGACGGGCACTAAAGGCACGCTGCGCTATACGCAGGAACGGATGGCAGAGCTTGAACTCTATCTTCATGATGAACCCGCAGGGCGTCAGGGCTTCAAAACGATTCTGACCGGGCCTGCTCATCCGGATTACGCCAGTTTCTGTGTGTCAGCAGGCCACGGTATCGGCTTCAACGATCAAAAGACCGTGGAAATACGCGATCTGATTAATGGCGTCGCCGCAGGCGATCATATGTGGCCGGATTTTGCCGAAGGTTTGCAGGTACAAAAGGTGCTGGAGGCGATTGCGCTGTCCGCCACAGAACAGTGCTGGCAGGAAGTCTGATAGTAGTTACAGCATACTTTAACGCACAGACGGGAACCTGTGCGCCTGCGGACAGGCAGGCGCACGTTGTTATCAGCAGTCAGATGCTTTGTCCCACCACAGCTTGTCCATCGCGTAATAGCGGTCACGCTGGCTCACCGGCTGTGACAAATCCCGCTCCCAGGGCTTCGCCAGGATGTAGTGCAGGTTCTTCACTTCTTTACATTCCCACAACGTATCGTGCTGAAAACGAAGCGTTTTTAGCGCGTTATAAATATAGGAAAGGGGCAGCCATTTATCTTTAAAAGCTTCGTTGAGCAAGTCTTGTTCTGAGAAGGCATAGGCGCGCAGGTCATCAATGGCGGCAATACGCGCTTCAAGATCGTTAAAGACAGTCTCATCCGGTTCCAGCACCAGGAATCCACCGTTCAGGTAATAATCCACATGAGCCGGCGGCGTCTGCTCGCGCTCCTGCCAAGTATAGTGGCAGAACTCGGGCTCCCAACTGTCAGGATAGGACTCAATCTGGTTGGGATTACAGCGGCAGGCGTGGCAGGCGGCCAGCACGAAGTCACCCAGGTCCAGTGTAAACAGTTCATCCATATTCTTTAAGATGAGCATGTCTGTGGGGAGGTGATCGTTTTTGCATGGCGGATGAATTAGAGGTAATGGGCTGGAAAGCCAGACTCAGAGCGGCTCGCCGATAGTCGGAGCCATTTTGCAGGGTTCTAAAAATTTTGAGCAAAAATAGAAAAAACGCGTTTTATTCTGCACTGCTTTGAACTAGTTGCAGGCTGTTTTAACTCGCTTTTAAACAGCCTTAAATAACTCGTCCATACCAAACCACCTTACCGAGTATATCGAAATCATGTGGGATGTCGTTGAGGCTTATGTTGTAAGGCTCGTATGCAGGGTTTGTACTCGTTATACGTAGTTGAGCGCCAGGCAGCCTCTGCACGCGCTTTACAAGCAACTGACCATCAATCCTCAGCACATAAATTCCTTCACGAGGATCGCGATCTGCATGATTTACCAGAATGATGTCCTTATCGTTCAATACACCTTCCATTGAATCGCCAGTAACGCTTATAACCGAAAGCATAGAAGGGTCTGCTTTTAGATGGTTAACGATCCAATATCGGCGAAAACTAACCGTAAACATAGGGCTCTCATCATCATTGTATGCCCCATAGCCAGCAGCTGCCGATACATTGTATCGAGGAACAAAAACAAACTCTTCAAGATCTACTGTATTCCCTTTCACATCAATAGCGACAGCGTTAGAGCCTGCGTTGACGTTGAGGCTAGTTACTTTAGTGCTAGATGCGTCATCACCCGTCAGTAGCTTCTCAACAGAAGACTCAAGAATGTCTGACAACTTCAATACATAGGAAGCTGTAGGTTCCCTCTCCTCATTTTCCCATGCCTGCAATGTAGACAAAGAAACCCCTAACCGTTCTGCAACGTGGTTTCTGGAAAGCTTCATATCTTCACGATAAGAGCGAATACGCTTTCCTATACCTTCAATCAACTCACTTTCAGGTTTATCAGCCATAACTAGAAAATCCTTATGATTTATTTTCTACTTTTCATGTAGCGCATAACAGATTGTTTTCAATGAAAAAAGACCCTAACTACTAGATTTAGTAAACCTGAAAGTTACTTTAATGACTCATTTTCAGGTTTGTATAGTTCGTTTTCGATCATAATGTATCTATGAAATAACCTAAGGAGGTTAACCAATGAGTACATTTGAAAGCGCAAAAAAAAGCCAGACTCAGTCTGACTGGCACAGGGCCGATATAGTCGCAGCTCTTCATAAACAGGGATGGTCTTTGCATCGCCTTTCCATTCACCACGGTTACAAAAGCGCTGGCTCTCTTAAAAATGCTTTAGATCGACCTTGGCCTAAGGGGCAGAAAATCATCGCGGAAGCGATAGGTTTACCGCCAGAGGCTATCTGGCCTACCCGGTATGATAAACGATTTTCAGGTGAATGGAATTAAATAACATGGCTGAGATTAACCTGAAAACACACTACACGGCTCAAGAGTTAGCAGATATGACCCTTCCTGGGTTGCCTTTAACTCGTCCAGGTATCACTGCGAGAGCTAAAAGCTGTGGGTGGAAAACCAGAGCGCGTAGTGGGCGTGGCGGTGGAAGTGAGTACGCGATTGAATTCCTTCCAGATGCTGCACAGGAAGCAATTCGTGAAAAAGCTTATTTATCCATTCTTGAATCAGGTAACAAAAAGGTCATCAATCAGCCCCGTTTAAATACCGGAAAATTAAAGCCTCTGCATGAGGTTGAACTGATGAGGCAGTGCCCTGCATTGCTGGAAAGAGAAATTTCGTCTCTCACTGAAAAGCAGAAACAAATTGCGGATGCACGCGCAGCACTAGCGATGGAAGTTGAGCGGCTCCGTCAGGCAGGTATGTCACGTGCTGGCGCTGTTAAGTTCATTGCTGATGCATCCCGCAAAGGAACGCTGCCGGGTGAGTTACAGGCAGCGGCAGAACAGGCAAATGCACGCAAAGGCTGTACACGTTCTGGCGTAGGTGAGCGCAGCCTGCAGGAATGGCTGAGCATTTTTCAGAGTACAAAACCGGGCGTTGAACGACTGGCCTTACTGGCCCCCGGCCATCTGAAAGCGAAAAAACCCGAGCAGATTAAATGGCTTCCTGACTTTCTGGCCCACTGGCGCAGCCTCAATGGCCCCTCACTGACGACGGCTTACGGCGCTTTCAGGGATGAATGGTGCGAGCGCTACAGTGACCAGCCAGCAATGGCAGACGCCTGTCCGTCATTTGATGCCGTTCGCCGGGCTATGGCAAAGCTGCCTAAACGCGAGAAAGCACGCGGACGCGTCAGCGGTTCAGCTGCACTGGCATATGAGACTTACCAGAAGCGTGACTGGTCACAAATGCCTGTTAACGGCTGCTGGATAGCGGACGGTAAGTCTCTGAACATGAAAGTTGAGCACCCTGTACATGGGCGACCCTTCACCCCTGAACTGACGATGGTCATTGATGGCCGCACCCGTATGGTGGTCGGCTGGAGTCTTGCCTTGTCAGAAAACGTTATCGCCGTTGCTGATGCGTGGCGTCATGCGATGAGCCGTTTCGGTAAGCCACTTTTTGTGTATTCCGATAACGGCGGCGGTGAGGCCAACAAGACACTCGATGCTGAGGTGACGGGTATTTTTCCCCGCATGGGCGTCAGGCACATGACCAGTATTCCAGGCAGGCCACAGTCACGCGGGATTATTGAGCGTCTTAACGGTGTGATCCCCCGCGCTATCGCGCAGAAATATGACACCTACAACGGCTACGGAGCTGACCGTGAACACGTCCGCATGATGGGGCGCAGCATTCAGTCGGCAGTGAAAGCACAGGATAACGGACGTGAACTGACGTCTGCGCAGGTGAAATCGCTTAAACGTCTGCCTTCATGGCAGCAGCTGCTGGATGTGGTTGAGGAAGAGGTCGAGAAGTACAACACGCGTCACCAGCACAGCGAATTACCTAAACGCAATGGCCGTCACATGACCCCGGCTGAGTACCGCCGCGAGGTGCTGGCAAGTGAAGACGATGAAATTGAGTACCTGACCGAAATAGAGCTCCGCGAACTGTTTATGCCGGAGGTTATCCGTAAGGCGCAGCGTGGTTGGATTGAGCTGATGAATAACCAGTACTTCTCAGAGTCACTGATTACAGTGGACGGTGAAGAAGTCCGCGTTGCGTTTGATATTCACGATCCACAGGAAGTCATTATCCGCCGAATGGATGGCACCTATGTCTGCAGCGCTATCTGGAACGGCAACAAGCGTGCCGCCATTCCGGTCAGTGCAATGGATGTATCGGTCGAGAAACGCCGTCAGCGTCGTCTCAAGCGCGTTGAAGAGCAGCGTCAGGAAATCGAAGCCGAGGCCCGTCCAATGCTGCCCGGTCAGTCATTCAGTGATTTTGGAAGCTTTATCCCTGCCGACTACGAAGTGGTTAAAAAGGAAGAAGAATATTTCTTTCTCCAGACCGATTTTGAAGAACACCTGAAAAAAACCGGCCATAACCGGTAAGCGAGGAATCAATGAGTTTAGTTAAGGCACTGACCGAACTGATGGAGCGTAAAGGCTACAACCAGTCTCACGTAGCACGCGCTATCGGTAAAAGCCCGGCAACTATCAGTACATACCTGAAAGGTATTTATGCCGGTGATGTAAAAAAACTTGATGAAGATATTCAGAACTTTATCGAGCGGGAGTCAGAGCGCGATCGTTCCGTACGCATCGATGCGCAGTACATACCGACCCTCACCTCGCGTAAGGGACTGGATGTCATCCGCATGGCGCATATCGACAGCGAAATTAACGTGATTTATGGCGATGCGGGACTCGGTAAAACCATGATTTTACGTGAGTACCTTGCGCAGCATAAAGATGCTGTGCTGATTGAGGCTGACCCCGGCTACACCGCGCGCGTTGTATTAGAAGAGCTGTGCAGCCGTCTGGGTCTGAGCAAGCGCGGCAACATGCATGAACTCAGTGAATCCTGCATTGAAGCACTGCGCGATTCAGGGCGTCTTCTGATGGTCGATGAGGCAGAAAACCTGCCATATCGCGCGCTGGAAACCCTGCGCCGAATTCATGACAAGGCCGGAATCGGCATTATCCTGGCCGGAATGCCTCGCCTCATCATCAACCTCAAAGGAAAACGCGGTGAGTACAAGCAGTTATACAGCCGCGTCGGTCTGGCGCTCAACCTGGGTGATGCGCTGCCCGTCGAGGACATTACGGCAATTGCCTGCAGCATGTTGCCGGATGCCGAAGAGAAAGACGTCAGCGATGCGCTTTTCCGTGCAAGTCACGGCAATGCACGACGCCTGTTTAAGCTGGTTCGCGGCGTCAGCCGTCACAGCACCATCAGCGGTCAGGCGGTCAGCGCCGGAGCCGTTCGTAAGTTCGCAGAAATGCTTATCAACTGAGGAATCAATCATGAGTGAGCAGACTAAAAAAATCACCGCCTGGGCATGGCGTACCGGCCTGATTGAGTTTGGTGAAGTGTATCCAGAAGGTTCGCTGCCAATCATCACAGGTGAAGAGCATGTTGTCAGGGAGCTTATCGAGACACATTCCCGCCTGTCTTACAGCGGTGAACCGCTGGTGCCTGGTGTGCCGGAGGCCGTGGATGGTCATGAAGCGATAGAAGCACTCAACCGCTTCATGGTGAGGCTTGATGCGGCAATCAATACAGGCTCAGGGAGGCTGCACTGATGAACGCTAATCAGGTCAGCAATACAGCTGTTATGTCGGCGCTGGCCCGTGCCGAAGCGCTGGTGATTTATCTCACGGCACAGGGCGTGAAAGTTAACGGGATATCGCTGCGTAATGCGCAGCCCGTTATCCGCATCGCCCGGCATGGCTGGTGTGAGCGGATGTTACGTGCAGGTCACGCCCACTACAGTCAGTACGGTCATGACCGCAGCGGGCGCTACCGTCAGGGAGTTTACACGGACGGCAGCGGCTGCAGGGTCGTCTGGTCAGAGTCGATTCATTAACGAGGAAGTGAAATATGGCAAAAATCATCATCAGTATTAAGGCAAAGCCACAGGGGCTGTCTGTGGATTGCGAGGTTGAGCCGGAGAACGACGACACAAGCCGTGTTCAGCATATTGCATCAGTCGTCGCACTTGGTCTGTCAACACACGTTGGCGAGAAAATTCGTAAAGCAATCAAAAAAAAAGGAAGAGAACAATGTCCACTGAAAACAAGCAGTTTACCGAGAAAGAAGCGCCACAGGGTTACTGGGTTGATGCGAAAGGCGTACTGACACCTGAATCGTTAATCAAAGATATCGACCGTGCCCGCGACAGCCTGGTGCAGGAAGTGATTGGCCGCGCCATTGAGCTAAATAAAGCGCTGGCAGAGTTCAAGTTATCCGGCTTCTCCGACATTGGCGCATTCGTTGACCTTTCAGCCAACGAATACGGCGTAAGCCTAGGCGGTAAAAAAGGCAACGTCACGCTCTACAGCTTTGATGGGGCTTTGTTGAATAAATGGATTTTATGCTGTGGTACTATGAAAACGGTTGTTTCAGATAACATAAAATCAATGCGTTACATGCTTGCGTATGACGGTGTTCTGTCTGGCATCAGCGTTTTCTACCAAAACAGTGCAGACAAAACAGAATGATTACCTATTATTCAACAAAGCCCTTTGATGGTCGTTACAAGATTCAGCGCGCCATGCAGGACCGTATCGCATTCGATGAGCGCCTGCAGGCCGCTAAGGCGCTGATTGACGAGTGCCTGGCTGACTGGACAGAAGGTGCGCGGCCTGAGATTCACGCCATCATCAACCGGGCTTTCCAGACTGAAAAAGAAGGCGAAGTGAATACGGGTGCCGTGCTGGCCCTGCGACGTCTGGAGATTGACGATGAGCGCTGGAGCAAGGCTATGCAGGCCATTGGTGAAGCCGTGCAGGTGGTTGGCAGTCGTTCATATATCCGCGTTTACGAACGCGTGGGCGACAGCGATCAGTACCGTCCGATTTCATTAGACATTGCCGGGGTGTGATATGGCGGTATTCGTGACAAGCCTCACCGAGCTATCAAAGTGCAGCGTCTATATGAAACATGCTATCGCCGCTGTTCAGTCCGAACAGTCGGGGAAGTATGCAGATGCTTACCTGCGCTGGGAGATGGCCGAGAAGCAGGCAAAAAGCGAGATTGAGCGCGTATGGGCTGTTGACCGCCGCGCGTTCTGTAACCGGGCGATGATCCACGGCTGGGGGAAACAAAGTGAAAGCGAGTGACTTTAACAAACGTTATCCGGTCGGTCAGACCTTCATTTACCAGCCTCATCCTGTCTTGCGCGGCGGTAAAGTGGTCAAAACGGTCGATATTGCACGTGATTTAAAATCGGTAACGGTCGTTGAAATTAATCAGGAGCCTTATTTCGCGAATATTAAATCGCTGAATTCGTGCCGCTGATAAATAAACCTTAATAACCCTGAAATTAAAAATGGCGTAAACCCGCACGGGCAGGTTTACGCCAAAATCTGGAGAGTCGCTATGGGCGAAAAAGATAAGTTTCTGAAAAAGATAAAAAAATTACTGGCGCTTGCCCGTAATAATTCCAGCGCAGAAGAAGCGGCGCTGGCGATGAACCGCGCTCAGGAATTAATGACGCGGCACAACATCACATCACAGGATGCAGCCTTCTCAGATATCAGCGAGGCTAAAACAGATAAATCTCCATCCCATGCGGAAAAGATGCCCGAATACATGGCCTTTCTGGCCGAAATGGTTTCCCGCGTGTTCGGTGTTAAGTTTTACACCTCACATGGCCGGGTATTTCCCGGCTATACCGCACGCCGCACCATTACTTTCTATGGCCCTGCTGAGCGGCCACAGATAGCGGCCTATGCCTTTGAGGTGCTGGGTAAACAACTCAAAAAGGCCCGACAGGTTTACGTGTCATCACTGCGTAAAAACATCAAATCAGCCACCAAAACTGCCCGCGCAGATGCCTACTGCTCGGCATGGGTCAACGGGGCTTATCAGGTTGCCAGTGATTTAGTTGTGACAGAGGCCGAGCAGACACTGATGGAGTATTACCACAAAGAAAAACTCAGCAAAGGCATGACGCAGCTTGAGCCCCGCAAACCCCGCAAAGTCAGAGGTACGGAAGCCGCAGCAAACACCGGTTATGAAGACGGTGCCGGTGCCCGGCTTCATCACGGTGTAAACGGTGCTTCTGATTCGTCGTTGTTGCTTGAGAGAGGTGCCTGACATGAAAGACTTGAGAGCAGTTTCAGGCATGAAAGCTATCGATGTTCAGGAGTTGCATCAGGCTGCTGTGCGTTGCCTGGATCTGATGGAGCTTCTTAACTACAGCCACAAAGGTTTAGTCGAAGACAAGTTCGCCATGATGGAGCCCGTTTTTCGTGAGTTCCACCGTGTAGCGAGCGCCGAAAAAATAACATCCCTCTGCCTCTACGTGGAGCAGCTGCAGGCCGAAGTTGCAGCCGCTAATCAGTACAAAGAGAGTGCCGAGAGCGAGCTTGCACGTTTGAATGACATCGCTGCTGTATCAGGCGGTAACATGACAATTGTGATCCCCCGCCCGGAACTGGCAAAGGTGTCAGGGGGAGAAAAGAGCGTGATTTTATTGCAGCCTCTGGTAAAAGAAATTACCCGGCTTGGCCTGAACTGGTGCTACGAGGGCAGTAAATCATGATTACTGTCACTGGCTGTGAACATCAGGAGCGCGGCGAACGCCGCGTCTATCACCTCAACGACCACAGCACCGTCGTTGAAAGCCCATTACTGCCAATGTCTTCCCGCTTCCGTTTTTACGACAGTCGCAACCGGACTATTTATGACCGGTCATCATGTGCAGCGATGAAAAAGAGCGTTGAAGCCTTTAAAAAAATGCGGGGTATCAAACCATGAGTTTCATCATGACCTTTACAGGTAAGCATATCGACTTCAGAAATATCAGTGAAAACAGCTTCAGCATAGAGGATATAGCAACAGCTCTCTCCAACACCTGCCGTTTTGCGGGACACCTGGAGAACTTCTACAGCGTCGCGCAGCACAGCGTTCACTGCAGTGAGCTGGTTGCGCCTGAACTGGCCTTTGAAGCGCTGATGCATGATGCCGCAGAAGCTTATCTGGGCGACGTCACCGCCCCGTTAAAGGCTCTTTTGCCCGATTACCGCCGCATTGAAAAGCAGGTCGAAACGGCCATTCGTCAAAAATACAAACTTCCTCAACAGCAGACGCCCGCTGTCAAGCGGGCTGACCTTATCATGCTGGCAACGGAAAGACGGGATTTCGGGATGGACGACGGCACGCCTTGGGTGATGCTCGACGGCATTGCTCCTGCGTCATTCGTTATTGAGCCGATGCCACCGCGTCAGGCTAAAGCGTTATTCATTAAGCAATTTTTCAAGCTCGGCGGCTTATCTAATATACCTTTGGAGGACTGGCGATAATGTTTGCTCTTATTCTCGTGCCTCTGATTGTCTATATACAGCTTGGCTGGTGCTGGGCGGATGCACTGTTACGTCTCAAAGTAACTCAGCCAGGATGTGATCACAGTTACAGGATGTCTTTCATTTTCTGGCCTGTCAGCATGATGCTGTGGGATGCGCAGCAGCAGGAGGCAGACAGTGACTATTAACATTGATTCAATGTGGGTGCTGTTGGGTATCGGGATCACCCTAAATAACTGATCCTAATACCGCTACACTTTAGCCAGCCCATGTTTTCCCCCGGGGAATGGGCTGACGGTATTCATAAAGTGATGGACCTTTTTCAACAGTTGCCACATTGAACTGCACTGGTGATTTCGGGTTATTGTCTCATGAAGCGCCTGCCACAACCGTTCGACAT
>NZ_VZPF01000034.1 GCF_008801695.1 Pantoea stewartii subsp. stewartii | reverse complement strand
AATGGAGGCGAAGCGCCTCAAGGAGCCATGTCCGGTGTTTCACGCGATAGTGTCCATTAAAAAATGATGGACACTATTTTCCCGGAACCGGAGCCCGCTGCACAGACGGTTTAAATGTGACGCTTACTGCTGACTGGCAGTTACGCGGGCAGCAAAAACGAGTTGTCACTCCGGGCCAGAATGAAAAGTACTATCTTGCCGGTGCGCTGCACAGCGGTACGGGAAAAGTCAGCTACGTTGGTGGAAACAGTAAAGGTTCATCCTTATTTATCAGACTGTTAAAACATCTGAAGGCGACATACCGGCGTGCAAAAACGATTACGCTCATTGTAGATAACTACATCATCCACAAAAGCCGTGAAACGTTGCGCTGGCTGAAAGCAAACCCAAAGTTCAGGGTCATTTACCAGCCGATTTACTCGCCGTGGGTCAATCATGTCGAACGGTTGTGGCAGGCGCTTCATGAGACAATAACCCGAAATCACCAGTGCAGTTCAATGTGGCAACTGTTGAAAAAGGTCCATCACTTTATGAATACCGTCAGCCCATTCCCCGGGGGAAAACATGGGCTGGCTAAAGTGTAGCGGTATTAGGATCAGTTATTTAGCACGGAGAACCAGTCAGAGTGTCCATTAATTGTGCTATTAGCGTTGCGCTTTTTAACACTTCGTTGCGAATATGAAGCATCCTTTGCTTCACACTACCTTTCGCGACAAATAACTGGTCTCCGTTTAACGCTGACTATGCCAGCGTTAACCTGTCTGGGTCATCGCTATAGCTTTTTACGGCCAGTAAACAAGCTGATGAGGAACAGAATAATACCCACCACGAACACGACTTTCGCTGCCCATGCTGCGGTACCGGCCAGGCCACCAAAACCTAATGCAGCGGCGATCAGTGCAATCACCAGAAAAATAATGCCCCAACGAAACATAAGCCTCTCCTTAACCATTTTTAATATTGAACTGCTTGTTTCATCCCAGGATGGGTATTCTTATTTGTGCGGCCCGGACAGAGGCCGCACGGAGTCATGTTAAGACTTGACCTTCAGGTCGTTTTTAACACTTTTTACGCCTTCGATAGCTTTCGCGATGCTCTCGGCACGATCGGACTGCGCCTGGTTCGCCACTTCACCTGAGAGCTGTACCACACCGTCGGTGGTTTCAACTTTCACGTTACGTGAAGGAACCTTGTCATCTGCTAATAGCTTAGCTTTAATTTCGCTGGTTGTGGCAGCGTCACCGGCATAACCTTTCATGGACTGCTTTTTCACGTCTTTTACGTGCAGCTTGTCACTAACGGATTTCACGCCTTCCACTTTCTTCACCACGGCCACGGCTTTTTCCGCCTGGTCTTGTGAAGTCACGAAACCGCTCAGCGTCACAACGCCGTTGTGGGTTTTGACCGAAATATCGGTGCTCTTAATCGAGTCGTCATCCACCAGCGCCGCTTTCGCTTTCGCGGTCACCGCGCTGTCGTCCATAAAGCCACCGACTTTCTTCATTGAGCTGTCGATTTTCGCGCCCGCGCTGTCAGCGGTTTGTGACGCTTTCTGAGACGCGGACTCTTCTGCAAAGACGTTTCCGCTTAACAGTGCGGTACCTACCATTGCAGCCATTAATGTTTTAGTAAGCTTAGTTGTGTGCATCGATATCATCCTTCTATCTGTTAATTCGCCCCAGACTGTGGGCGCAAGAGCAGCAAACAACGCTACTGCGGCACAGGACGCATGGAGAAATAAGTCTCTTTAACCGTCCGATGAAATAAGGATAGTCGGGATTTGGCACTTTGCTCGGGTAATTGGTTGATCGTGCGTCAAAAGCGAGGAAAAAGCGTGTTTTAGGAGGGTTCTGTATCGTGGGAAACCGGGCCATTCCCAGGGAGAATGGCCCTGAAAACGCGATTAGTGCTCGCGGGTTTTGCGGAAAATGACGTCAGGATAGCGCTCCTGAGTGATGTTCAGGTTCACCATTGTTGGGGCGATATAGGTCAGATTATCGCCGCCATCCAGCGCGAGGTTGACCTCGTTTTTACGCTGGAAATCTTCAAATTTTTTGGCGTCTTTGCATTCAACCCAGCGCGCCGTCGACACGTTAATCGCCTCATAGATGGCTTCGACGTTGTATTCGCTCTTCAGGCGCGCCACCACCACGTCAAACTGCAGCACACCGACCGCACCGACAATCAGGTCGTTGTTATGCACCGGGCGGAACACCTGCACTGCACCCTCTTCCGACAGCTGGACTAATCCTTTCAGCAGCTGTTTCTGCTTAAGCGGATCGCGCAGGCGGATACGGCGGAACAGTTCGGGGGCGAAGTTCGGAATCCCGGTAAACTTCATGTTTTCACCCTGCGTAAAGGTGTCGCCGATCTGAATGGTGCCGTGGTTATGCAGGCCGATAATGTCGCCCGGATAGGCTTCTTCCACATGCGAACGGTCGCCCGCCATAAAGGTCAACGCATCCGAAATCACTACATCTTTGCCGGTACGGACCTGACGCAGCTTCATGCCTTTTTCATAACGCCCCGACACGACGCGCATAAAGGCCACGCGGTCACGGTGTTTCGGGTCCATGTTGGCCTGAATTTTAAACACGAAGCCCGTGAATTTCTCTTCTTTGGCTTCAACGGTGCGGGTATCGGTCTGGCGCGGCATAGGGCGCGGCGCCCACGCCACCAGGCCATCCAGCATATGATCTACGCCGAAGTTACCCAGTGCGGTTCCGAAGAACACCGGCGACAGCTGACCGCTGAGAAACGCGTCCAGTTCAAACTCGTGTGATGCGCCCTGCACCAGCTCCAGCTCGTCACGCAGCTGCGAGGCCAGCTCTTCCCCGACGGCCGCATCGAGGTCAGGGTTGTTCAGGCCCTTAACGATGCGGACTTCCTGAATCGTGTGACCTTTACCGGTCTGATACAGGTAGGTTTCGTCCTTGTAGAGATGGTAAACGCCTTTAAACAGCTTGCCGCAGCCAATCGGCCAGGTGATGGGCGCGCAGGCAATTTTTAGCTCACTTTCCACTTCATCCAGCAACTCCATCGGATCGCGGATATCACGGTCAAGTTTGTTCATAAAGGTCAGGATCGGCGTATCGCGCAAACGGGTTACTTCCATCAGCTTACGGGTACGATCCTCGACGCCTTTCGCCGCATCGATCACCATCAGGCAGCAGTCGACCGCCGTCAGCGTACGATAGGTATCCTCGGAGAAGTCTTCGTGCCCCGGTGTATCCAGCAGGTTTACCAGGCTGTCACGATAGGGAAACTGCATAACGGAGGTAGTAATCGAAATACCACGCTGCTTTTCCATCTCCATCCAGTCGGATTTTGCGTGCTGGTTAGAGCCACGGCCTTTTACCGTACCGGCGGTCTGGATAGCCTGTCCGAACAGCAGAACTTTTTCGGTGATGGTGGTTTTACCGGCATCCGGGTGCGAGATGATGGCAAAGGTTCTTCGTTTGGCTACCTCTGCGAGATAGGGGCTCATTGTCATGTTCTTTTATTCCAGTATGTACAACGGTATGTACAAAGAAAAATTCATGCCGCTGATTGTACATTTTGCTGCCGCCTGAGCATAGCAGAACCTGCTGATGGACGTCTCCCACACTTGACACTGTATGAATAACCAGTTAAATAATTGATGTGTATCCAACCAGTATAGGTGTGCCATTATGATTATCGAAATCAGCATCGCTAAAGAGAAGATCGGCAAGATGCCGAAAGGCTCAACCGAAGCATTAAAACAGGAAATGACGCGCCGTGTCAGCCAGCGCTATGAAGATGTAGAGGTCATTGTGAAGTCGGCCAGCAATGATGGTTTGTCAGTCCTCCGCGCTCCAGATAAAGATGAAGCAAAGGCATTTGTGCAGGAAACCTTGCAGGATGCCTGGGAGAATGCGGACGACTGGTTTGTTCAGTAATCACCGTGTAAACTCACCGCCGGCTGGCAGTCATTCAATACTCGCACTATCGAACGATCGCGAGCCAACTGCAGCCCGTTCTTGCATACGACGTGGCTGCAGCTCCTGCTTTATGAAGGTTCTGGCGGCCAGGTAATATCGGGCGCAGTTGAGGTGTCTACCGCTTTCACGGCTTTAACGTAGTTCATCCATTCTATCAAGCTCGCCTTATCCTCATCGCTGATGATCCCCAGCGTCAGCTCAGTTTTCCAGTCACTCGTCACTACAGCTGCCTGTTCGAGCAACGCCTGCTTATGCTGGTTCGCTGCTTCCACATCTGCGGCGTGCTGAGCATCGGTATCCGTTACCCACTTCTCTCCATCCCATTTATCGTACGGTCCGGAGGGCGCAAGGCTGGTGTAACCATCTTTAACGGGGCCAATATAGTCAACTGTGCTTTCTTCTCCGGTGTCGGTCGAGTACACGGTGTCACCACGATGATCTTCTTTCTGCGTCCATGCCCCATCAGTGAATACAGCGACTTCCCCGGATACCTCGTCACCCGGATCTTTATTAGTTGAATCCCCGGGCATACTCACGCCGATGTTAATATATTCATCGGACCAGCCGGTATATTCAGAGGTCACCGCATCGTAATAAAAGCAACGAATGTCACCCGGTTCTGTTGCCAGGCCGTTTTCATCAAAAACTGGTTTCATTATTTTGCCCTTACCAGAAAGTTAAATGCGATGTTACGTGGACGGTTTTCAGACGCAGTTGGAACCTGTGTAGAAGCATCAAATTTGATGCCGAGATTCCCATTGATAACTGAACTTTGGGCTGTTGTAGCACCTCGGCCGCCGCCGTTTAATACCTGAGGTGACATGGCGCCGCTATAGTTTGCATTAGCAAGCCAGCCAAAACCCGAATCGGTCTGTAAGGACATGGCTGACGTCCCGGTAATATTTCGAATAGCATCCCCCTGCGCACTCATCAACGCTCGCCCACTATCAACGCCGCGTCCGTCATCCCAGATACGTAAAAATTCACCGCGGGATTCAGTCAGAGCTAACCCCGGAAAAACTAGCGCCAGTTTCGGATAGGTTGTTGCCGAGAACGTCGCACCGTTGAACTTGAGGAATACCATGTCAGTCCACTCGGGCATCACGGTATTGGGCATTGCCGAGGACGGCCAGAAGAACGGAATACCAATAGCAGGCGCTCCTGCTCCCAAGCGGAGGTTCGCCATAAGCGCGTTAGTGAACTTAGTCACCAGACCGTTAACATCAGCGTTATCCAACGCATCCACGCCGGAGTTCGCGATAAACTGGCCCACCATCGCAGCGATAGTGGTCGACTGGCGAATCGCCTTGTTCACCTGGGCGCTGGATGCCTTCCCTGAAGTAAAGCCAGACAGCAGCGCCGGGAGCGATTCCCAGTCAGTCTGCGATGTGACGTTAGCATTAGGATCAACCGCGAACGCCTTAAAGTTGTTTGTTGCCATCAGAGTAATACCCCCCAAGCGCCGTCATCAAATCCGGCGATGTATTCGTTATCCATATCAAACCCAAAGAATTTAGAGCCTTCAGATGGTGTTTCTATCGAAGGCGTCTCAACATCACCGGCCCATACGCCAGCGGCTTTAACAGTGAGATAGCCCTGCTTGATAGCGGCAATCAGTTCGAGCGACACATCAGCAATATCTGTCTCGGGGAATACCCAGACAGAAATCGTCATATCCTGGTTATCGACGATCTGCATCTTCAGACCGGAGCCGTCCGTCGCAGCGTCAAGAATCGGCGGTAGCGAGTCGTTCCGTCCGTCCCAGTTGTTGATAGCGATTTTCGCCTTGAGAATGATTCGGTAGGTATCATCGCTAAGTGACGTATAACCCGAATCCGGGTCATACGGCCCCTGCCAGACGCCCTGGTCATATCCAAGCCCGTCAGTATCCCAGCTGAAATAGACACCGGTGATCGGCTGGCTGACGATGCGACTACGTCCGATCCAAAGCCCCAGCGTATCGAGCTGGACGCCGACGGCCGTATCAATATCGAAAGCAGGGATAAAGCTACCCATGCTTTTGGAAATATCGATAAGCGGTCGGGTACTCAGGTCAACATGATCAAAGAATTTGGGCTTGGTCGCGTGGTAGTTGGTGATCCTGTCCGTATATTTGCTCATGACGTCACCGTGAGAGCGATATTTTCGGTCTTGCAGGACGCTGATTCGTCATAGCTGATATCAACGTTCGCCGCAGCAACCGAGCCGGAAGATTTACCGATCAGCAGTTCGGTAATATCGTAAAAGCGTGCGTTGCCACCACTCACCACGCCGAGGTTCGCCGGGGAGTAAATTCGGCTCAGCAGCACCGAATCACCGATTGTCAGCCCGTTGATGTAATCCGCTACAGCCTGCTGAATCTGCGTACCAATTTGTGACGTGTAACCGGTGAAGGCTTTCAGCGTGATATGCCCGTAAATCGGCACATCAGTTGACCGTGAAAAGCCGACATCATGAGGATTCCCGTATTTATCCGGCACCGTGACAATAGTTTTCCCGTAGGGAGTGGTCCCTTGCCCCTTATTTCCCCTGATCGCCTGGGCTATTTCGGTTGCATCACCGCCATCGACAATGGCGGAAATAGAGTGTGGCGGTAGCCCGTTGCTGTCCGTTGTGCCCTTATCGTTTTCATATAGCTTGTGACGTGTCACGCCAGCAACATTGGCAATTGCACCGTCGACAGCTTCAAACGGAGTGATGGATGGAAGTGCGACACTCTGCCCCTGCCGGAGACGCAATTGCGTGTCGTTTTCCGCAGGTTCACCAACTGTGGCCGCTGTTGGGTTAGTTACCGATGTCCAGCCACGGGTCGGCGTGTTAATGGTGGTGATTGTCCCGGCCAGCGCCGCCACTGCGCCAGAGTTAGCACATGTCGCCGTTACCGTAAGAGTACCATCTACACCAATTGAAACAGTGACCGGAAGGTTCCAGATCACATTATTGCTATCCTTAACCGATCCGTTCGTGATGGTCGTCCCGGCGGTCCCGGCCAGCAGTAAATCAACGGTTGAATTCGTCGCAGCTTTGCGCGCGATACCGTTAATTTTCACATTGCTGGTTAGCGCGCTGCGCATCGCTGTGGCCGGGGAAAAACTGTTATAGACAGTAATGGCGGTGTTGTTGGCATCGTGAATCGACAAAGCCATAAGAGACACTACCTGACCGTCCTTGCTGTCCGGGTCAATGTACACATCAGTACCGTAAATCTGCTGAAAAAAGCTCGTCAGGGTATCGAGTATCGTCTGGTAATCGGGCGCACTAATACCCTCAGCGGTTACCGTTGCCGATAAGCCGAGTGTGTCCAAATTGAGGGCCATTTATGCCTCGCTGGTTACTGTCGTTGTTCCGTAGATAGTGTCGACTGAAGCTGTGAACTCAACGCGGCGCGTCGTGGTGTTCACTGTCGTATTAAAAGAGAGGATGGACTTCACACCCCGCGTTTCGAGGATGCGTTGGCGGATCGCCAGATTGTAGGTTTCCGGCTTTTGCTTGCCGAGCACGGATTGGATCCACGGCGTTCCTGCCGTCGTATCGAGGAACCATTCGCCATACCACAATTCGAATCGCGTTTTTATCGCCTGTGCCACAGCCTCTGGCGAGTTAATCAGCCAGGTATCATCGCCACTGCCAAAGGTATAATCGCCGTCGGCATCTTCACGCCGGTATCGCATGTTTTAACCTCCCAGCGGCGCGGTATTGCTGCCGCCGCTCTGTACGCCACCGTGCTTGTGTTTATCGACGATAGAACCATCCACCAACTGCAGGCGTCCGTCAGGCAGTATTTTCAGCCCATTCAGGTCGAAGCCTCCCGGCGCGGTACCGGTTATCGCCCCGCTTGAAGGATTAAGGCTGAGTTTGGTACTGCCATCGTCGCTACGCAGCTCCACGGCGCTGGTGCTGATATCGCCGATTTTCTGCGCCTGCGACTGTGGTCCGACAATGCAGAACGCATCCGATAAATCATGCACCCTATCGTCGACGGGCTCCTGCACTCCGCTACTCTGCCACCAGAAATCAATGCAGCGGTCCGCAAAGATCACCAGGCATTCATCCCCAGCTTTTACCGGAAAGGTGAGCGTACAGCCGCCGCCGCGTGGAAATACCACCGGCACGTCCACCAGCAACGGGTAGTTTTTCGTGATGCGGTTCCCGTCGTTGTCGGTTTCAACCGACCGGATAGCAGGCTGCACAACCGCCGTTATAGCGTCCGAGTCGAACGACTGGACGATGCCAGGCATGGCGACACGGATCTGGTTCTTTGTGGTTTCCCGCTCAGATTTGAGGGTTTCGGCAAGATCGCCGCTTCGGGTCTGGTCAGATACTGCCATTTGGTAGGCTCCAGAAAGCAAAAAACCCGCCGAGTGGCGGGTCTGCTATTAATTACTATGTCTAATTACCGTTTTCCGATAACACTATTCTGCATTCATCTTTCTTTAAGCCAGAAAGTGATTGCCCGCTATCAGAAAAAGAAAAACCACAGTCCGATGCAATTTGGCGTAATGCTATTTCACCATAGCTATCACCCTGCTCTTTCATCAGTTCATCGCCATAATTCACATCATGTCCAGAAGAAACGGCATCAATCGAGGCATTGGACGTTGCTCTGTCAGCTATCTCTCGCTTGATAATAAAATTGTCATTTAACGCAGGGTGTTGATGAAAAAAATCATCAAGCGTTCCGGCTGATGCTTGAATGCTAATGATGCACCACAATGCAAATAATCGTTTCACTCGCTTACCTTCTTGCACGGAAACGATCCGATGATTTTCGGCGCATCCATGCTGTTCTGCAGTAGCTGGACGTTCAGGAACGCTTTCCCATTGCGCTTAACGAACTCAAAACCGTAATTGTTACCATCACGTGCTGGCATCAATCCCATGTCCATTTTCATGTTTGCGTAGTCACCGTCTTTCCCCAGAAATTTAACTTTCTGCGATGTTACGGTTTCTCCGTTAATTTTGGTCATTCCCTCGCCGGTCATTGTGTACCCACCACACTGAATGGCAGCCATAACCGGAGTAGTCGCCATGAAAACTAACGCCAAACATAAACGTTTCATCAGAGCCCTTTTTCCCTCGCAGCGGAGGAAGTCAAATCAGCCGCGCCACGCGCTTCACACATCATGTCCATGTACCACGCCTGGCCCCTCGTGTCGCCAGTGTACATAATCCCGCGCACAATATAAACGCCATCCGTCGCGATGCTGGCAGGCTGCGCCGTAGTGCCGCTGAGCATGATATTGCCGTCAATATTCTGGTCGGTGATCTGGCCGCCCGCCATCGCGATATCGTTGTTCGACAGCGCGGTACGGAATACCGAAGCCTGATCCAACTGGATGAGCCCGTTAACCCGAATGTTAGGGTTAATCAGCGCGCGAACGTTCACCCCGTTACCGATGGTCTGCTGTGGCATGCCGATCAGTCCGGTGGCACTGTTGAGCACAATCGCATCATGAACATACTCGTTATTCGACACCATCTGCCGCTGACCGTCCACGAACTGCCAGGTTGCGCCGCATTGCCCGGCCACGTTATCCATCAGGTGCCGGGTCATGCCAAACAGCACCCGCCCCCGAGGGAATACGGTAACGGGCATTTCTGGTGTCAGGCCTTCGGTCGCACCTTTGGCCTCGAAGTCTTTCATCAGCGCGCGGTTGACATCAGCAACCGTGTAACCGGCTGCCAGCGTCTGCGAGGTTATGCTGGTGGCAAAAGCTAGATCCGTATCCGCCGCCTGAATCAGGACGTAAGAGTCAATAGGATTGTCCTTGCCGGTCACCGAGTAGCGAATTTCACCGCTGAATATCAGCCCGTAGTTGCGGCCATCACTCTGGCCCACGTCCGCAGCGTCAACTTCCCGCGCCGTTCCGACGCTGCTGGCCGACACATCTGGTGCGATGCCGTCATATCCCGCAATTAGTCGGACCTTAGAAAACTCCTGCCCGGTAATGCGGTTCACCGTATCAGCCGACAGGTTGTAAATTTTGAAAGTTCCCACGCGGGAAGCGCTGCTGATATTGAACCAGTCGATCGTGAAGGTCACTTTAAAATCGCTAAGCTCGATACCCTGCCCGTTCTCGTCTACGAGCTGCAGCTCGAAATGTCTCATCCAGTTCTGTGACATGCTTACTCCGTTGATACCAGTAAATGACTGCGGCTACCTAGGTCGGTTTTCGTCGGATAATCCTGTGTGCTGTCGTCGCAGACCACCACCAGCTTAAAGCCCAGCCTCATATAGCCATACTGCGCCAGCAGGTCAGCGCCAGTGACAAGGGGAATGCCGGAGATAACCGACTCCCCTCTGTCGTTCTGCAGGTCCATAATCCAGTACAGATCGCGCCAGTTGATATTGATCCGCCAGGTAGCGCCTGCGATGTTGATACTGAACTGCTGGTTATCCGCCGTCAGCGGTATTTCCTGAATCGCCATTAGCCGAGTCCCAGCAATGAAACCGCATTATCCTTAAGACTTTTCAGTAGAGAGGTATTTGGCGGTTTCGTGGTTTTGGTGCCGGTATTCAGCACCGCCGAGGTGCTTACCCCCTCTTTCATATCCGTTTTA
Organism: Pantoea stewartii subsp. stewartii; assembly: GCF_008801695.1. Taxonomy (GTDB): domain Bacteria; phylum Pseudomonadota; class Gammaproteobacteria; order Enterobacterales; family Enterobacteriaceae; genus Pantoea; species Pantoea stewartii. Next base: position 38,066 of record NZ_VZPF01000034.1, on the reverse strand, counting down.
TCCGCCACGCTGATTTGCTGCGTCTGGGATATGAGAACTTCGCGCAGGGTGAGGACGGCGGAAAGAACGTTTTCGGTCGTCTTATCCGTAGTAACCTCCAGCGCGCGGATCAACATGTTGCTATACAGCCGCTTGCCGGTCACCACATCGAAGGGAATACGGCTGGCCTGCAGGTTCAGTATCTCCTGATACGTCTCCTGCGGACTCAAGCCGAGCAGCCCGGTAGCGGTCAGATTACTGGCAAAATCCAGTAGAGAACCACCACCAGCAAAACCAACCTCCATCGTTACTTCAGACGGTTTTTTATAGGCGTGATCAGCTACTGCGGCCCCGACTTCCACCGGGTGTTCTGTGATTTCCAGCGTGTCGCTGTGCTTTTCGGAAACAACGACGCTCGGCACAATCATTCCGATTTTCCGGGACTGCTGGTGAAACAGAGTTGAGAGAATGTCCATTATCCCACCTTAGTCTGGTTACCGCGCATCACCTGGGCATTGGACGACTGTTGCCGGCGTTCGACTTCATTACCAACCGCCCGGGCGTCACCGCCACCATAAATGTGATACGTGTTCTGCTGGTTCACTTCTGGCGCTCTACCATACCCCGGCATATTGCTCATCACTTTAGGGATGTAGTTGCGGGTTTCCTGAGGCATGAGGGCCATCCCGTGCTTTTGTACATTCCCGATCCCCCAGTTGTAGGACGCTAACGCCTTACTCAGGTCGCCACCATTCGCCTGCAGTAACTGAGCCAGATATTTCGCAGCAGCCTGCGCTGATTTCTCTGGGTCGAAAACATCGTTCCCGCGTAGCCCCATGTCACGCGCAGTGCCATCCATGAACTGAAATAGCCCCTTAGCACCAGCTCCGGACGTTGCAAATTGATTGCCACCCGATTCCGTGATCGCAACGCTTTTCAGTAGTCCTGCAGGAAGTTGATAAAGAGCCTCCAGCCTGTTGAGCGTAGGGCCCATCCAGTCAAGAAGCACTTTACCCTGAGCGGTCGCCTGCGGTCGCTTCACTGACTGGGCGTGTTGCTCCGGTTCAGCGCCTGGAATATCTGACTGAATATTAGCGCCATGCACGGTATTGGGATTGCGTCCGAAATCGGTATCAAACCCCATCCAGCGGAGTGCATCACCGATGTTGCCTTTGGTGTAGTCCAACGATGATTTAGCGCTGTCTTTGATGTTTTCCTTATCAGAGACAAGGTATCCGGCATATAGTCCCCACAGCTTGAGCCACGGAGGAATCGGTAGCCCGACGATTTTGCCGAACGCCCCGAGTACCTTGCTTACCCATGCACCCGCAACGTAACCAGCAAATATTTCCAGTGCTGCTTTCCAGCCGCCAATGTCATCCTTCAGGCCAATAAACTTATCCTTAATCCATGACATAGCTTTTTTCAGCTTCTCGATGGTGGGTTCCCATTTAGCCCAGTCAATGAGGCTGTTGCCGCCTTCCTTCCAGGTTTTATAGTCCTCCCACAGAAGACCGATCGCGACTGCCAGCCCTGTTATCAGACCTATGGGCGACATCCAGAAAGTACTGTTCAGAATACGCAACGCAATCGTCAGCGCGCCAAACAGGGCAATAAGTTGTTTCGTCGATTTATCAAGCGATCCCCACCAGTTAATCAGGTCGGAAGCTCCCTCAATAAGCCGGAAAAACAGCCGCCCGATAATATCGCCGAGCGCCAGAATGCCTTTTATGGCTTTCGTCAGGGTCTGCTCGATGCGTGGGAAATTGTCCAGAATATGACGGCGCAGGGTGTCCAGAGAGCCAGCCAGCCCACTAGCAAGGTTAGAGCCGATTTTATCCCTAGCCATACTTGCCATCTCGCCGAGTGAACGGAGGGACGTCATAAATTTATTCGACGCAACGGCAGCCTGATCAGGATTAAAACCCATAGCCTTTTTCATGGCGCTGTATTCGCCAAGATAGCCGTTTAACCCTCGGCGCATTGCCATCAGGGTATTTTCATCGATGCCCAGCATCTGCGCGTATTGGTTCGCCCGGGGATACGACATGCTGCTGAGCTTCTGGCCGACACCTGTGAAGATGGCAGACATATCGCGCATGTTGCCTTTGGCATCACGGGTCTGAACACCCAGGCGATTCAGGAAGCCTTCGGCCCCCGGGTTATTACGTACGAATCGCGCTAGGCTTTCCAGTGAGCTTTTCGCCGCGTCCGCGCTACCGCCTACCTGTGAAACGGCATAGCTAATCGACTTAATGCCCTGCACCGTCGCGCCGGTGCGTTGCGATGCCCAGTAGAGATTATCCAGACCAGAGGCAATCTTCGCGGTATAGGCCACCACGGACAGCGCCGCACCCTCGACCGCCAGCCCCATTTTTATCGCGTTGGACGTTACACCGCCGAGAATGGCGTTAAATTTCCGCGCCCCGGCTTCGTCAACGCTGAAGCCCAGAGAGACAAGAAACTCTTTAATCGTCTCAGCGTTCATTGTCTTCTCTCCATTTATCGATACGCCGCTGGTTATCGGCTTTCACAGCCAAGTGGTCATTCATCAGCGCGATATCGCACAGATCGACAGATCCATCTTTGAGCGCATTGAAGGGTATTAACCCGGCATCAACCGGGTCAAGGAGATATGACAGCCCGTCAGGCAGGCTGTTTAGCGTGAGACTTAGGGTTGGTCCGCCGTCTCGCTGGTAGGGAGTTCGGGCAAAAAATTTCCCAGCGAATCGGCGACCACCCGCGCCACCAGCTGCAGCATCGTGAAAAGGTCGATATCATCGAATGCGAGAACGCCCTGACTGAACACCGGCGTCCAGCCGTTCATGTGCTTGCGCGCCACTACCGCGAGGCAGGGGTAAATAATCGCGTTGGTGTCTTCTTCAGTGAGCGCGGAAAGCTCCTCGGCGATGCGCGGCAGCACCCTTTCAAAAACAGGCCCCATCTGACTGAGGTCCACATTTTCCAGATTGCCCAGCCGGACATTGCGGGGTAACAGCGCCCGAATGCTGCCGAAATCAGCCATCATCCCGGCCAGCACCGGCAGCAATTTGCGGGTAACCTTCAACTGGTCGAAAACGCTGAGTTTCGCCAGGCGATAATCCTGGCCTTTGATCGTAAATTCCATCCGTTAAAACTCCCCGAGAACCTGGTCAATTTTGCCGCAGTCAAATACCCACGCCATCGTGTTACCGTCTTTAGCGTTGGCGTTATCCGGCTGCTTCTGGAATGCCACACTGCGCGCCGTTGTAATATCACCGCTCACCGAGTTACGGATCACGATGACGTTATTTCCCCAGGTGGCGGAAGACATGCTTTGCGCGTTGTAGGCCAGCGACAGCTTTTTGTTCGTCGGTGACGTTTTCAGCAGGTTGACGGTGATCGTCCCGGACTTGTCTGCATGCAGACTCTGCATCGGTTCGCCGTCGGCACCGATAGTCATGGTGTTCTTCGGCCCGCTCATCGCAACGGTGATCCCTTCCTCAGAGTTAGCCGAGCCGTAGCCCAGCTCAATTTTCCCGGTCGGGCCAGTCAGCGATGCGGACACATCCATAAAAGAGTAAGTAGCCATTATCGCTCCTTAGCGTACGACTGTGATTGCTACAGAGCCGTAATGAACGGCACCGGCCAGTTTTGCGGCCACCTGAATGGGCACGCCTTTACGCGCTTCACGGTCCGCCTGCAGCTGGTCATCCACGCGCGGTGCATAGATGTAATAGCCTTTGGTCAGGGTGTCGCCGGTATTCAGTTGCCCAATCGGACCACCTGTCCATTTACCCGGGGCGAATAACCCGTTGGTAACGGCCTGATCCAGTACCAGCTCAATGTTCGCAATACGGGTAGTGGTACCAGCATCGGTCTGCGGGATTTTGGTCGTGCTGGTGTAGAGGGTGTTGTAGTCCGCCGTCTGGACGGTGTTCTGCAACCAGTCGAGGCCGTGGCGTTCGTCGAAGAAGTCGCCGTTCGCCATAACACCCTGCTCCAGAATGGCGGTATCGTTCTCGTAGTACACGTACACGTTGCAGTTCTTCGCCTCCAATGCGTTGGCCTGAGAGGTGCCAATCGTTTCGTACGTGACGCCAGGCTCCTGCTTGAACTTCAGGGTGATAGTGGTATTGCTGCCATTGAAGTCCACAGTGAAGGCGCGGGCGAAAGCAGACAATGCCGCGTAGCGGCTGGTGGACGAATACTGAATGAACGTGCGGCTGTACTTCGCCGCTTTCAGCTTCGACGCCAGATCGGTATCGTCAGACGAACTGAGAATACTTTCTTCAGCCGTGGTGATCGCAAAGATACGTGACACCGTGGCCGCTTCAATCGCTGCGCTGATCGGAATAATGTCCGCATCATCCGGATAATCAACCTCAGGTACTGCCAGATGCAGGCCATACCAGGAGTTGTAATCCATCAGCGCGTTAACAGCTTCCAGTAGCGTTTCGGTGGTGCCAGACTCGGCAGAGGTCAGGGAATCAACCCAGCGACCGACATAAACCAGCGTGGGCTGTGGTTGCTGAGAGAACCAGATAATAGCGGCCTGGTATTCTTCACTGTCGATCCCAAAATCATCACCAATATCATCCGGCGCGGAATAGGCGCGCAGGCGTTCGCTGACAGGGATAACGGTTGAGTTGCCCAGGATAAGCATCGAGCCGAAGTTACGCCCTTGCGCAGCTTTGGCCGAAAGCGTCACGGTGGTATTCGCAACGCGGTTTAACGGCAAACCTTTCGCCATGATTAATCTCCGGTGGAAATCGCGACGTTGCCGTCAACGATGGATTTAACGTTGTATGCCCGGATGTTTTTCCGGTTGAGGGTGACGGTAAGGTCGTAGCGCCTCACCCACTGGTTGTTAATGAGTTCGGGCAGGTTGTAGATAGTCCCGGCGTCGAGTAGCGACAGGCCGACGCGGTTCAGTTCAGCGTTGTTTTGCTCAACAAAAATGCCAGCCCGGAAAGTGGAGGCGGTTCCGGATCCTAGCGGCCCGTAAAAACTGCAAATCACCGTGACCTTTTCCCACGTCCACTGCTCGGACTCTTCTTCCGACACCTGAACATTCGCCTGGCTCAGCGGTTGCGGAATGGTGGTAATGCCGAAACCGCACCAGGTCACACCGTTCTTCGGGATAAGCGGCTGAGGGTCGGTCCAGCGAGAGAACACCGCTTTCGCTGGCAGTCCTGAAACGCCACGGATCCAGCGGCTGATTTCCCGCTCCAGTTCCTCGTCATACTTCGGGTTTTCCCCGACTGGCGTCAGGTAGCCGCGCGTGGTGCTGTCGTTACTCAACTGGTGCCCCTCCGTCGAAATCCATCAACTCACAATGGGCCTGCACAAAACCGGCACCGTAGCGGGTATACGGGTCAACGAACGTTACGCGGTATTCGCGGCCACAGTACGTCACCACATCCGCATCCAGCTGGGGGCTGGTATCCGTTTCTGGCTGCCCCTGCGTCAGCCGGAACTGCGTCACGATCAGGATTGCACCGTTGATGTTCTGCCCGGCAGTCATGCGTTTGGCTTCGAGAGAGCGGTCAACGGTCACAACTCCGATAAACGGGATATCCTGCGGGGTATTGGTCGGGAAATTATCGCTGTCGACCGTCTGTATCTGCCGGTGGCAAACCAGAGTGTCATCAGCGAAATCAGGATCGAGAAGAACCTCGCTCACGTCGAGAAATGGCATTATTTCGACCTCACGATGTAGTTAATGGAGCGCAACAGATAGCCACGAGCCCAAAGGGGCTTGTCATCAATAATCGGGGGTTTTGATGCCCGACGACGTTTAATGGTTGTCTCAGAAAGGGCCTGTAGTTGGTCGCCTGAGCTGATAACCGCTTTCGACGCATCACGCGCGATCTGTCCGGCGCTTTCCAGTTCACGCAGGGCCGCATCCTGTTTTCCGTCCAGAGCTGCAATAGCCGCCGCTTTCAGGTGCTCTGTGGTGCGGGGCTTCGCATTCTCGATCCCCATATCCAAAAACGGGCGCGGTGGTAGCGTGACGGTGGTTCCGTCGATTTCAATCGTCGCCCCAGTCGACTGCAGGTAGCCGATTTCGGCATTATTAAGCTTTGAGCCATCTTCACGAGATGCGCTATCTGCCGGAATGCCCACCAGCACATCCATGCCGGAAAGCTGCCGCAGGGATTCCAGCACCGCAACAGAGTTATCCGTCGTCACTGTCAGTCCGCTTTTCACAGAAGTTGTCTCCCCCCCGCGCCGAACATCGACCACCACCAGTAGAACTCGCGCCCGTAGGCGGTGTTGTTCCAGAACCCGGCATCAGGGTTGATAACGCCGGTGGTGTCGTAGCTCACCGACACTTTGTCCACCGATTTGGAGGACACAACACCCGCAGAACCGTTACTGTTCACGCCGCCGGCACTTGCCGCAGAAAGTGTTTTCCCACGCAGCTCCGTATAGTGAGCGGTGAAGAGTTCAGCCAGGTAGACGAACTGATCGCCGAGCACGTCCTGATTCAGAAGCGTGTCCGCCTGCCCCAGATAGAAATTTACAGAGGGATCGGGATAACGGGTTGTGTCGGAAAACTCAGGAAAGTCGGTGCGGAACTGCTCGTTAGTTGGAAGCCTGCTGTTTTTTGGCATCTTTCGCGTCCCCACCGGTTTTATCGGTTTTGTCCGTGGTGTCAGCAGGTTTACCGGCTGCGGCCACCAGCTGCGTTTTCAGGCTGGTGATTTCGTTCCCCTGGTCGGTGATGGTCTTTTCATGGGCCACCAGCTGCGCTTTCAGGGTGTTATTTTCCTGCGCCAGCAATACCAGGCTTGCGGCGAGGTCTTCGGCGTTCTGCTCGTTCGCCAGTTCTGACTCGTCCAGCGGTTTGGCGTAGGCTTTGAAAGCCCAGTGCTTCTTCACTTCCGCCGGGAAGGTCGAACCGTCATGAATACCCTGGGAAAGTTCAAATTTAGTGCCGTCTTCAAAGCTGAGCGTCGCGCCACCAGAAACAACGTATTTCATGTTTTTACTCCACAAAAAAGGCGGGTTGCCCCGCCTGATTTCAGGTTAAGACGCCGGAACGTCCAGGTAAGAGATCGTATTGGAATACGGCGCTTCCACCTGCCCCAGCTTGCCGTAATAAACGGACAGCTGCTGCATACCGCGATATTCCAGCGGCGTGTTCAGCAGCGGCACCATCGGGAAGCGAACGTACTGTTCGTCCTGGGTGTAAGCCACGATGCGGTGAGAGCCACCAGCACCACGTTTTGACGCCCATTTCATGGAGACGATATCGAGCGGTTCGCCGTTTTCCTGATAGGCGATGCAGTTAATCTTCACGTACTCCAGTACGGAAATATTACCGGCGGAGGATACTTTCTTGGTGGTCAGCAGCCCGAACAGCTCAGGAGCCAGACCGATTTTTGCCGGGCAGACGGCATAACCAGAGCGAACCCATACATCGGTCAGCAGCAGGTTTATATCCTGCAAAATCACATCTGGATCGGTGGTTGCCTTCCATGCGGCCGCTGCTGCCAGCGGAGTAATATCCGGCAGGTTAAGCAGGCCAGCGACGCCCAGAACCTCATCACCGATATACACCTGCTCATCGGTATCCATGTTCCATTTCATTTTCATTGCCGTGTATTTCTGCACGTCAATCGGGCGGCCAAGCTGCTGAGCGGAAGCCAGCTCCAGAACAGTCCATGACACCTCGGAGGCCCACGGGGTCAGGTTGTTACGGGTTGGGGTAATATCGAGTTCTGGCCCCGGCGTAGCAGTCCCCTTTTTGCCCATCCAGTTTTTACCTGTCGGGTTAGGACCGCCAACGCTGGCGAAATCGGTATTGGTGAAGGAAGACACTTCATCGGCGATGGAAATATCGCTGCGCAGCGGCATGTCACGGCTCCATTTTACGGAGACCAGCGGCATGTTCAGCGTCTGATCCATGCGCTCCAGCTCACCGACCAGGAACGCGCCGGTGGAGTCGATAGTCGCTCTGTCAACAGTAAACATTCAATGTTCCTCAGATGTTATATGCAATTTCGATACGGCCATCGGCTTCACCCGGGCCCATAACCTCTGCATTCGTCAGCTGAGGCGTGTTTGTGGCGGTGGAATCCGGCGACAGCACAAACGAACCAACAGGGCTCGGTGTGGTGCCACCAGCAACGCGGACGTACACCGGATCCCCTTTTTTTGCCGCTGTCGCGTTGCCTGCGGTGACTTTCACGCAGATGTAGCCACGTTTGAGGTTGTCGCCGACCTGATTAGCCTCCACGCCGATATAGGCGAGGTCAGCCGCTGAGGTGATAGGGAACGGGCGAACCAGAATCCCTTTCACCTTGTCGATGGTGTCGCCGGACTCCAGCGGAACGAACTGATCGTTCACGTATTTGCCCGGGAGGCCATAAGAGGCGAATTGTTTGGTGTGATCGAGGACCACCGGTTCAATGGTGAGATCACGCGGACGAGTCACAGCACCGGCAATGCCAATAGGCATCCGGGTTGTATATGCAGTACCAGCCATGTCGATTTACCTTATTTGCGTTTGGCCCAGAAGTCGGCGTTGATCTTGTTCAGCTCAGCCGGGGAGAGGTGTTTGGTATTTGGCGCGCCATCGGTGGTACGGGTACCGTTATTCAGCGGGGCCAGATGATTTTTCGCCTTGTTCAGCGCTACTGCTGCTGTGAACACCGCGTCAACGGTCGCTTTTGGCGCTTTGCTGAAGTCGCTCACATTGAACGATTTCAGGCTATCACCAGTGCGCATGGCGTGGTTCAGTACCTGACGCTTCAGGCCTTTGTCGCCATTCGGCTGGAAGCCAGGGCAGATGATTTCCGCATCGGCAATCAGGTTGCGCTTAAATGCTGCATCACCTGTGACTTTTCGGTCTTCTTCTGCGTCTTCGTCAGTGGTCATGTTGTCCGGGTTTGGTTCGCCATCGCCGGTCTTTTTCTCCAGCGTTTCGATACGGGCAATAAGCGCTTTCGCCCAGGCAGGAGCCTCTTCATCAGCAGTCTGCTCTTTCTTCGGATCTGCCGTTCCCGGCGTGTTATCCGTAGTGGTGCGTTCCGCTTCCGGGAGCGCCGTCGCCTGTGACGGGAGGTTAATGTTGATGGTCGAGCCAGGGATACCACCCATAGCATCAGACGGCAGATCAGCCGCCTCATCCACCAGCTTCGCCAGCGCATCGTCATCACGCGTGCGGATAGCTGTCAAAATCCGCTGCATTAACGTTGGTTGTTTCATCGTTCTTCCTTTGGGTGATGGGGTGGAATCCCCGATTGCACAGCGGCCACCAGCTCGCCCACGGTCAATGCCGACGGCCAGATGATTGCCAGTGATTTGATATTGCTTGCCCTTGCCGGGAGCCAGCTGCTTGTACTGCGCGTCATAACCACAGCTGACATCGGTCAGCCCAGAGGTCACCGCGTCGATTGCCTCCTGCCGCTTAATCAGCACGTCAGCAATAAGCAGATCTGATTTATCACCGGTGCCGCGCCGGACGTTCTGAATGTGTCCGTGGGCCAGCTCAGAAAAATTGGACGGGTTAACGAAAACGATGTTGCCCAGGCTATCCTCTGGATGCCCCAGCGTGACGGCCACACCTTCGAAGCTCGCCATCGTCTCCGGTGAAAACACCTCGTCTTCCATGCGCCAGACAGTAACGGTACCGCTGGCGTCCGGTTCAAGGTCGATTTCCTCAGGTAAATAAACCTGTGTGCCTGTTCGGGCTATTGGCACGTCTTTGCACAGCAGTGAACCATCCGGCTGCAGATAGCGCGTCTCGCCCAGGCGTGTGGTGAAGAAATATTTCATGGGTTACCTGCTCGATTACGGGCAACAAAAAAGGCCGCTCAGTGCGCGACCTTGTAGGATGGGAAAAATGTTCAAAATAACGGGCTATTTAACATAAGGGTTCTTACACGTACTGCGAAAAATGGACTCGATTAAAATGTCCCTCTTAAGCCGTAAAAGTCGCGGTTATCGGGCCTGAAAATGGAGATTTTCAAATACAACATTTTCATAACATTTCGCGGATATTGCCGTTCGCATGGAATACCTGCTCAAATCCGTATTTTTCATTTTCTCGGTGGTGGAATCTGCACTTCAGGCCAGCATTCGCAGTTCGGCAGACAGCCAGCGTGACCGGTCATACCATCCAGCGTCGGCGGGTTATCCCAGCGCACAAATTTATCCTTCATGCCTCGATGAGATTTGCGCGTGCCAGCGCCGTGGATGCGCCACCAGTAACCCTCTGAACCGACCGACAGCGCGCGGGCCTGTGTCAGCGCGCCAGTGGCGCGGCCAATCTCCGTACGAGCAATCAGCTGCGCCCGGCTGGCGGCCACATCACCAGACTCCATAATCATCTCGTAAAGCTGATCCGGACGCTCACCACTGACAACCGCCTGCAGAGCACGCTGTTGAATCTCCATCACGCGATCTGACGCTTCAAGTGGAAGGGATTTCATCAGCTGGATCTGGCGAAATACAATGTCCTGCGCCACCGCGCCGACGGGCGTATTGCCCACCACATCACGCAGACCAGCACCGATTTCTTCAGATACCGATTTCCACTGATCCCACTCTTCCCGCTCGACCTGGGCGAACATTTTGGTCGCCACCATTTCAGCCCACGGCGTCAATATCTCGGCGTAGTCCAGCAGGATTTTTGAAACGTTGTCAGCGCTTTCCTGTGAACCATCGTAAGAACCATCGACGATTTGCCCGATTTGGTTCGCTATCGCCAACAGGCTTTTGCGGTACTGAATTTCCGAGCGGCGGCGCTGGGATGGCTTCAGGTTCATCCTCCTGCCACTGGGTCTTCGCATCTTCGATATCCTCGTCGGTGATAGAACCACCGATGCCAATCACCTCGGACAAATTACGGAGGTCGTTTAGTGCTGCTGCAGGTGGCATGTCCAGTTCACGAACGGCTGTCGCCAGTGCAGTCGTGACGTTATTCGCCATCGTCGCGCGGTCGGTGTCTGACATTTCCCAGAGCTTGTTAAACTCAAAGTTGAAGTCGTCTGGCAATGGCTGCCCGAAGAGAGAACGCCACGAAATATCCATCAGCCAGCGAATGTGGCGACGGAGGCGGCGCTCCTGCAATGAGTTCACGCGGCTGTAGTAGTTCTCCAGATCACCGTCGCCAGTACTGAACCCGGCGGGAGACTGGCCGAACAGACGGACAAGAGGGATGCCGGTTGCGCCGGATACCTGTTCAGCGAAGCGCAGCAGAACATCGGCGATACCCGCAAACGAATAACTGTGCGTCTCGAACTTATCGGAGGCATCCATAATGGTCATGCCTTCGATGGTCTGATATTCGCGGATCATGTCCATATGCTTCATCAGCGCTTTTTCGAGGTCGCCGCCGGTGGCAAGAATATTCCTCAGTTTTTCGATGCTGTAGGTACGCAGGTGCGCTTTGTGGATCAGTTGTGTGGTGCCGACGGTCGCAGTATCAAACGCCTCAATACGCTCGAAAATGCGCTCAACCACCGACATTCCCCAGCCGTTCTCCGTCTGGGCCTGCTGGAAAGGTAACGAATCACCCTCCATGCGAATCAGACGTGAGTGGTGAATCTTCCAGGGCGGAATACCCTGCTGATTGGTGATCACCTTATAGAATTTCGGCTTACCGAACTCGGGACCGTAATCAGTCACAAGGTCGTAATAGCTCGGGTTGACCATCCAGCGGTCAAGGGTCATTACCCCTTTAAACTGGCCTTCTTTAATACGGTCCAGCTTCAGGGGCGTGGACATATCCTGCCCCTCAATAAGCACCACCATCAGCGCGCCACCGTAGAGGCGTGACCACTTCAGGGTGTCGTTGAGCCCATCCCAGATGGCGAGATCATCCCAGAAAGTGTCTACCTTGCCCTTTTGCCCCGGCTCAAGCTTCGAGGTGATCGACACGCCTTTGCGTGTCATGTCGTCCGCCATCGAGTCAACGCCAGCGCCAACGAGGAAAGACGAACGATAGGCGAACTCCAGCATCACCCTGTTACGGGTGATGTAGCCTGGCATGTAAGTGCCGCCGGTCTGGATGTTCCTGGTGTTATTGCCAAGGTTGGCTCTGAAATTATTGTACCCGTCAGCAGTCGCAACGGGCTTTTGTGCGCCGTTCTGGCGTTTCTTTCGGGACATGTCACGCTCCGGCCAGTTTGGCCCAAACATCAAGAGAGGAGTCCATCGGCGCGTAATTAATCATTACGGCGTCCGCAAGGTTCGGTGATTTAGTGCCGTCCGGCTGTTTGTCGACGAGGATCTTCCCGACGGCATTTTTCGACCATGTGGGCTGTGAAAGCTCCATCAGCAGGCGGTCTTTGTTCTCCATCTCGCCGCTTATCGAAATGATTTCGTCAGGGTTGTAATCCATCCCATTCAGCGCGCGAAAGGTGTTACGAAACAGCTTGCGAAGATGCCACCAGCTCTGCGCTTTTGCGTTCGCAAAGAAATCTTTATTCAGACGCGCCGCTTTCCCGTTATCGCCGGGAACCGCTTCATCGTCAGGATCGAACACGCTGCCGCTACCACGGAAAGGCGTGGCCGTTATCGTCGCCCGCCCCTCAGCCTGCCTGTGCTCGTTTATCACGCGGGCATCGCCACGCGCGCCAGCGCCCAGGCCATCTTCATCGAACCGGAATTCATCCAGCCCGTAGTCGTCACAGAAACCAAACGATTTAACGACGGAGGCGTAAATGTCGCTCCCCTCGCCGGACCACTCGTGGACGTTCTGCAGGAGGAAGCCATAGCGGGCAGAAAAGCCGTTTTTGTCTTTCCCTTCGTCCGCAATATCCATTGCGCCGAGGCGCTGGCCGCTGGGCTGAATACCCAACTTGATGTGCGCATCGACGGCAGCCTGCACCCATTCGGAAGGGATCAGGATGCCCTCTGCCGATGCGCTGTAGTTCAGGTCCAGTTCTTGGGCAACGATGACCGGGTTATCAATCTTCAGGCATTCTTTGCTGTACCATTCATCGTCCTTACGCGGGTCGCTGCGCCAATGGAAGGTAAACACAGGGATTTTTCCGCTGTGTCGCTTCTGGGCGAACGGATTGTTCATGCCGTTGACCGATGAGAGGTCTATACGGCAGCGCGTGGTCTGGGAAAGTGCAGCATCAATGAGCAACGGACGCGGCAGGAAAGCCGCCTCATCGACAAAGTACATAGTGGTTCTGTCACCACGACCGATATTATCGCCAGCCTCGCCGGTGATAACTGCGCCGCTGTCGGGAAACTCAACCCGCATATACGGCGCGTGCTTCTTCTCGTTCCAGCTGCCGCGAAATTCTGCCGGCAGCAGTTCAACAAATTTTCGTGCCTTCCAGAACAGCGCTTTCGGGCTGCCGGTGCTGTCCACGTACTCTTCTTTACGGGAGCCAAAGCCAATGACCATTTCCCGGTTAAACAGGCAAAGTGAACAGGCCATGCCGATCGAGGTCCAGCTGAGCCCCATCTCACGGCTTTTCTCGGTAATACCGTTCTCCAGGTTACCGCGTCGGTCCATTATCCAGTGGATCCACTCTTCCTGTTTCGGGAACAGCAAAAACGGGATGGATACCGGGAGCCCGTAGTCGAGGTTGCGCGGGTCCGTTGTCATGCCCCAGTCGATAATGAACTGCGCCGGATTATCGCGGTAGAACTGCCGAAGCGCCGGAAGGACCTCTGGGTTCTGGCGAATGCGCTGCAAACGCTCCATCCGCCACTCGAAGACCTGTGTGTAATCAGGCTTTTTGAAATCGAAGGGGAACGGGATTGGCACAGATAAATTCCTTAAAATCGGCCCTATTTAACATAATGACCGTTACACGAACTATCAAAAGGGGACTCATTACGTTAAATGCGTGAGATGTTTATAAGTGCGGGTTAAGCCCCCGGAGAGGGGGAAAAACGAGTGAATAAAGCGTGCATAAAACAGGGGCTAAAATGCATAGCGTTTTCAATGGTCGAAACGCCTGTTTTTGCATTTTCAGCCCAGGACGTTTTTATATATGTCGGCAGCTTCCTGCGGAGAGAGGTTTGTTGTCTCCGTTTTAATCGCACCACCGCCGGGGCCAGATAGCTCGAATCGCTTCGGCGTCTCCAGTTCCATCAGCAAGGTTTCCGGGACTTTTATCCCCTCAGCCTCAAGCAGCTGCGCCGCCTCCAGCGCGGTATACTTCCCGGCCACCTTATGCTTCATCACGTCACGCAGCACATCACGAAGCCGATCTTCTTCCCCGTACACGCTGCGACCGAGCCCAAGGGATTTGGCAAACAGGGCAACATCATTGTGCGTTGGTAGTACATCTTCAACTGTGGTCTTCACACCATCAGGCGAAGTGGTGATGGTTTTCCGCTTACGAACGTTCAGGCTTTTTCCCGCGACGTTGTTTATCTTCTCCGCCAGCACTTCGCGAGCCTCGGTAAAAGCACGCTCGAAGTCGATATTCTCTTTACGCCAGCGGCGGATCGTCGTCTCATCCACACCTAAGCGCTGAGCAACCATCCGGTTACTGATCTTGCTGCGGGCTAATGCCATGTCCATAACGATACCGACGTAGGCTTTTTTGAAGCTTTTTTTAGGAGCCATACGCCCGCCTAAGTCAATGTGTTTATTTTTTGTTCAAATCTCAATTTCCCGGATCCGAGTGCGGCGTATCACGCTGCAATTTCTGGCTTGCAGGCCTTGTCCTCTCTGGTGCCGAGTGCGGCATATCAAAGGGGGTAAAAATGCGGCATATGGTATTTTTTGGCAAAACTGCGATTTGATGCCCGCAGACCGCATGAAATGGGGAGATAGTGGATCACCCTATTATTTCCATTATCTGAATAACTCAGTCCAGATCCATGTCTACTGGCGCGCAAAACAGATGCCCGTAGACGTCAATGGTGGTCTTGATATTCACATGCCCGATAAGACGGGAAACATGCGTGATATCGACACCTCTGGCAGCCAGACGAGACACAGCAAAATGGCGGAGATGGTGAAATCTCTTAATCCCGTGAGCTGACAGCGTTTTCTGCAATATGCCCTGGGTGCCGTAGTTGATAGACAGCGGGGCCCGGGTAAAACTGTTTGATACCAGCGGCTGAGGCGTACCGAACAATGATTCATCCAGCAGCGTCAGAAGTTCACGGGGCATTCTCACCTGACGTTCAACGCCGCGTTTCAGCCCTTCGTGGATAACACCGTCAACGATATGCCGCCGGATCTGGATTATCTCGGGTGAAACATCCTCGTAGGTCACCGCCAGCGCTTCACCGAGGCGCAGACCGCAAATCCCCAGCCAGCACGCAATGCGTTCCCGCTGTGGTGCTGTGTTAAGGAGTTGCCGCACCGTCTCTCTGGTGGGAATGGTTATCGGCCTACGGTGCCGCCGAACCGGACGATCCACCGGGTTAAACGTGATAAGCCGCTTTTCAATCAGCAGGAAAAATGCCGAACGGATCCAACGCTGGCAACCAGAGCGGACTGATTCTGCAATATCGTGATGGCTGATATGGAGAACGTTTTTTTCCAGTATTGGCCCTTCAACTGCGAGAAGATCATGACGGCATTTGGTATAGGTTGACAGTCGTATAACATTTTTTCCCATTTTCCCGGCCTGATAGCCAAGAAAAAACAGGATTAACTTCCGAAAAGTCCATGAATGGTCTATTCCGCTCCAGTTGGCAGTTCGACAATCCAGTTCGATATTCTGTTTTTGCCAGAAATAGCATGCAGCATCATCAATATTCTTAAAAATACGACGACGCCCATGTCCGGATTTTTCATCCCGCCAGTGAACGTAATATTTTAATTGTCCATTGGCATCAGCAGATTGTTTTATCGATGCCATACTGAACAGATTCCGGTATTAAAAATAATCAAAGCATTATCGAGGCCCCTCGGTGAAGGACCTCTGTAATGATATTATTTAACGTAGGTGACTTTCGTCTGGATCAACCGCCGAATGAGGCGAGCGGCCTCGCGTTCCATCTCGTCAATGTTCCGAGGATTAACCGGGAGTCGCGCATATTTTTGCTCAATCCAGTCGAAGACCTGATTAACCTGCTCGCTGTCTGGCGGGATTACTTCAACATTTAATCGTGCCATCTCGCCCCACCTCTTTATCATTGAGTGTTGCAACATTATCGCGGGCCATTGAGAGGCAAAACTTCACGATAAGCGCCATCAGCACATAACAGACGCCAGTAAATACCCAGCCGGAATATGCCAGTAAAACGGCGATGGCGGCCAGGCAGATCCAGTCAATAAACCGCATAAACGTTGATTTCCGCTTTACGGCTTCCCGGACAAGATCGACAACCTTCTGTTTTGCTTCTTCGTCTTTTACGAGTTCTTTCGCATAACTAAGCACAAGAATGAGCAATCCCACAAACAAGCCGAGGAGAATGATCACCCAGTAAGCTGCTACAGTAATGCTGACCAGAGCTTTTGCCCCCGTGACAGAGCCAAAAGCGAGGAGGCATAAAAGACTGTACGAAACGATGTTCGACACAGCTTTTGTCATAAACTTTTTCATTGCGTTTCCTTTAAGGTGTGAGCCTGTCGTACGGAAGTACTGCCCGAGAGAGGTCGCCACCTTTGCAGCACTCCCCAGGCTCACTACTGAAAGACTCTCGTTGATAGCGCGCGTACGATGCGCAAGAAAAAGCCCCGCTATTTACGAGGCTCCTGATTAACGGGCTTGTTGTTTGATACCCTCACCGACTCGTAAACCTTCTCGCACGTCATTCCGGCGCGGTAGCTTTCGTCAGCTCGTCCAGCATAATATTTAGCTTCGTCTGCAAGGCTTCCGAGCATGTCGGCGAACATTGCGGCGTTGGCGCTGGCTGTTTTGCTTCCGACGGCAGCGGCAAGATTTGCGGTGTGCTTTGCGGCGTCCAGGTGGGTAGCGAGTTTTCTGGCTTGTTGCTGCAGCTGGCTAACAGTGGTAGACAGGCCAGCAGCATTGGCAGCAGCTTTTGCGGCTTGTGCTTGAGCATCTTTGACAGCCTCATCACGGGCAATAATCCGCCCTTGTTCAATCATGCGGGCGGCGGTCTGCGCGTTCGCAGCCTGTGAAGACTCTTTGCTATCGCGGTCAGCCCACTTTTTTTGCCATGCACGATCCGTCCAAGTATCACCGGCAATAAACGCCCCGGCCACCAGCAGCATCAGCGCCAGAGGCCTCCAGTATTTTTCTGTCAGGGCGATCAGCGCGCTCATACCAGTACCGATTTCGCTTTTTCATAGCGCGCTTTTCGGTCATCAAGGCCGTTAGTGCCGCCGTTAATAACTTTTGTTACGGCCACAATATCGCCGGTGCGCTTCAGGCAACCTTTCGAGCTGTAGAACCATGCAGCCGAACGCGCCGCATAATCATCCTGCTCAAGCAACTGCGGCACGAGTAGCAAATCAGCCTTCAGGCCCGCGCCACAATCGCTGTAATTGTCATGCCCGGTAATCTGAATCAGACCGCGACCGCGATAATTCCAGCCATCGTTTTTCTCAATATTCCCCATGCGATTCGCATAGACGATATTGGCGATCGCCTGCTGGTTTGCCGGATGCTCTGACGTTCGTCCGTATTGCTGCGCAGTTTCTGGGGTGAAATATTTGCCGAATGTCGCTCGCAGCCCATCAGCGGAATAGTTCAGGTTTTCGACAATACGGGTAAAACCGCCGGACTCATGCCCGACCTGAGCAATAAACATCGCCTGATCGTCAGCTGATACGATCCCGAACTCAGCCATCGCCGCATTTACTGGCTGAAACCAGCGTGCAGCCAGCTCAGCGCTGATATTTGCGGCCTTTTCAAACTGTGATTTGTTCATTTATTTTCCTCGGTGGTGCTTACTCCGGCACGTCTGGCAACAACGGCGAGAGCCATGTCACGCAACCTGTCCGCTCCAACAAACCCCACCAGCGCGCCGACGAATGCACCCGAATTAGCAGGCAATCCCAGGTACTCCAGCAACGCAGAAACAGCAAGGGCGAAAATCCCACAAATCAGCGCGCCGGTGGCGGTGTAAAGTTTTGGCTTCCCGGCGCGAATATCGATAAGTGCTGAGATGCCCAGAGCGCATAACCCGGCGTAGACTGACGGCAGATATAGCGCGATCCATTTCATTGTCTGTTCAAAAATCCCGTGAGAGTCATTCATAGGTCCACCTCGCCTGTTTGCGGGTGCTGTGTGTGAAACTGGAGTTGCCCAAGTGGGGAAGAAAAGAGGTTATTTCCGACGGAAAGCGTACGAAGCGACGCCTTTACGCCCTAACTGGCATTCGATGGTGTTCTGTTCGACGCACTCGAAGCCCTGTTCTGCAAACCAGCGCTGAATACCGGCATCGGTGAAATACCAGATGTGCTCCGCCTTCCGGTAATGGTGAGAGCGGATAATGTCGCCGGCATCGGTAAAGATGGGGATCGAGACAAACACGAATTCAGAGGCCTGCTGAACCGCCAGTTCTGGCTCGTCGATGTGCTCCAGAACATCCCACATCGTCAACGCCCGCCACTGATTGGCGTAAAGGTCTGCGAATGCGCCCCGCTCATTCAGCCAAGTGACACCTGCGGGGTTTACGTCATACCCGAGCGTTCCCGGGCGAGTAGAAACAAACTGGCCGGCACCAATACCAACATCGAGCACAGGACCGTGAAAGTGTCGTTCCACCAGCTCAATTCGGGATTGCGTTAACGCCCGTCCGGTGTCGGTATCTGCCAGCTGCTGATACTTCGCAAAATAGCTTTCGTCATAAGGGCGAGCTGGCGGGACCGGATAACGACCGATCCCCAGTTCGGGAAGAAATACCAGCCCGCTGTTTAATTCCTGATAAAACGACTTCATCCAGCCAGGCCTCAAATATTGAGTCGAAATTAGAGATACGCTTGTCGCAGTGGTGATCCCACTCTTCGCAGCGGCAGTAGTTGTCCGGAATGGCCCAGCCGACTCGCGAGAGGTCCATCGCTGGATCTGTCACGATTTCCGGCGCGTTGTGGCCGCCCCGCCCGCCAGCAACAACATAAACAGGCGTTCTGTAGGCGATGGCAGCAGGAAGCGCCCAGCCAACCGGCGAAACCACTACAGCAGCATGTTCAATCAGGCGCATCAGCGATTTAAAATTGAGTTGTCCGGAGTGCAGCCGCAGATCCGCTTCGGGAAGCTCGCCGACCGCCCACTCTTCCCCCTCCTGCAGGTCAGCCACGCTGATCACACAGAAATGTTTCCTCAGTAGCCGGGAGGCCTGTATCAGATAATCAGGATCAGGGTTGCGAGAGTCGCTACGCCACTCAGATCGCACTGTTGCCGGACGAATCACCGCAATCGGCTTTTGATGGGTGAATTCAGCCGGGCCGAAAGAAGGCAGATCCAGCGCTGCTGGCTCTACGCCGAACTGCTGGCGCATAGCGTCAAAAATTGAGCCGCGTCGCAGGTGCTGTGGTCCGTAGAAAATGCGCTTTGTCTGCCGCATATCCGGCGGCTGCTGGAAAGCAGCTTGTGTCCGATATTCGTTCTTGCGTTGCGTTCGGAGCGTTGTAAAGCTACGAACGGGTAGAACGGGTAAATCTTCGTAGATTTCAGGCCAGGCAGTTTTGATGTAACTCCCCGGCGGTAACTGCTTAACGAAAGCACGCTGGTAGATGCTGTCGCCCATGCCCAGCATGCCATCGATGAAAAGAGGAACGTTCAAAGTGCGACCTCGCGAAGCGCCTCATTGAGGCCGAGCCGCCGGAAGCACTTCAGCGCAGTCTGGCGGCTGCTGTTGATGATGTTGACCTTCCCGGCCAGTGCTCTGGCTGTACTGGCGAACTCGCCGCGCCAACGCTCGACGCACTCCGCCGTTGGGTTATCGAGCCCCGCATGCTCCCCGTGCCAGTGGCTGCCACCAGTGATAGAGCAGTCGAAACCGAGAAGGATGATATTTTTCGCCCCGAGGCTGGCAGCAAACAGAATCGAGCGCTGCCCGGAGTTGAAGGCCCACCGGGTATCTGTATCAAACAGATTTAGTCCATAGCGTTTATGAGCCCGGTAATTGCAGGTCCAGCGAGAGGCGGAGGATGGCAGAAGGTCGATATTTGCATCCCACCATCGAAGATCGCCCGCGTAAATGTATTCACAATCAGGCACGGCTCGCCAGGTTGAGTTAACAGCGATGACGGGAAAGCCATTGCTGATAGCCGTTTGGCAATCCTCAGAAGTGAGAGATGGGCCAGATGCGCAGATAATGACCGTATTCATCTAGGTAGATGCCCCACCCTCAGTTTGATATTGTTAAATCGCCAAAAGTAACCACATCAAATATGGAGGATTAAATGAGTACATTTATTGTTCGCGTCGAACTGCATGATGCTGAACCAGAAGACTATGATGAACTTCATGACAAGATGGAAAGTGCTGGATACCAACGCCAGATCATTGCGGATTCAGGCAAAAATTATCAGCTACCGGATGCTGAATATATACGCTATCCCGCAACCGGAATGAGCACAGCTGATATTGGTAGCGAGGTTTATAAGATTGCGGATTCCGTCAAATCAAATCCTGGTGTACTGGTAACTGAGGCTGCAAGCATAGAGGTGCTTGGATTGCGACCGCCTAAGAAGTAGTTCCATCACCGATTTTAACCACAGGGGCGCTATCGTGGCGCTCCATTGCAATAAACGCGGCGGCCACGCAACGACCCAGGTTTTCACAATCTGCCTCTCCCGACTCACCGCGTGCCACAATAAGCTGGCCCAGTGCGATTTTTGCCTGGTAGCGGGATTCAGAAGACAATTCGTTAAATTTCATTACTGGCTCCAGAAACGACAAAACCCCGCCATTGCTGGCAGGGTTCCGATTATTAAGCGTTGTGTCGAAGTGACCACTCTTAACAGGATATCCGGTTTTTTACGTACGTAAACTTTTTTATGCGCCCGCCGCCAATCTGGATTCAGGCTCACGGGAAACATATCTGTCCATCTCCAGCCGGACATCGAGCATCATCAGCATGCCTTCGACAACTCCCTCAGCTTTCTGAAGCTTTTTACCAATATGGCCGTCGGAGCAACCATGCTTACGGGCCAGTGCCATAAACGTCATCCCCATCACGTAATAATCCACCAGCAGATCGTGCAAATCTCGGTTGTTTTTGTTCAGCCTGGCGATGCACCCGCAGACGACCATCGCATCATCATCACAGCATTGCGTCCGTGATTTTACCCGGGCCGGAAGAAGTCCTTTAAATCCAGCGGCAATCGGTGCCCAGGCAACATCTTCATGATTATTGGCTGCCCACGCTCCCCAGCGTTCTAATACCTGTTGTATGTCTCGCATTATGCTGCCGCCTTTTTCTTGTAGAAGACCAGCTCACGGACCTGATCGCCGTTCATGAGCATATCGTTAAAATCCCCATTGTCCGGCCAGCGAACGCTGACTTTCACAAGGTCATTTTTTGCCAGTAAATTAGCGTGGGCGCATTCAAACGCCGCCGCCTGGCCGGTGGCAGAGTGTTTATCCATATCAGCAAAAATAACCAAGTGTTTTACTCCTGCTGGCGCACGGAATTTCTTCATGAAATTGCTGTTCATCACCGCCCAGGTATTCACACCGTAGATCTGATAACAGGACAGCGCTGTTTCGATGCCCTCCGCAATTCCCAGCGTTGAGGAAACCGGAAACATGCGAATGGCGACTGAGCGGGCGTATTCGAGATAGTTTTCTTCCTGCAGGGATTTTTGCCGTTTGGCACTTTCGCCCAGCGGCGCTTTGCGGTCCCCTTCGAGTAACGTTCGGTGGAGATAGCACAGCTCACCTTTATCATCGGTGGCGAGGGCGTAGAGGACGTGATAAATCTTGCCTGCATGGCGCTGCTTGTCGCAGAACCTGATGGCTTCAGCGGGTAGTTTGTTGATCCCGCGCTGCCGGAGATATCCGGCACCGTTTGTGCCCTGCAAGGGTGGCAGCTTTGAAAATTTACTGATGACCCGCTGGCGCAACTTCGCTGCAGAGCTGTGCGCGGGAATTTTCTCGCGCTGGTAGTCATTGCCAATAAGCTGATCCACCTCAGCGCAGAGTGCCGAAAAGGTTTTGTTGGTCTGTGTAGCTGAAAGCAGCTTCATGCCGTCACCGCTGCCGCATACGCAGATCCACGTCCCCGCCCCGTCACGGTCGTCAATACGGAATTTACCCCGGGCGCTGCATACCGGGCATTCTCCCTTATAGTGATTTTTTCCGGTTATCGGTGGCAGGCCGTAATGCTCAAAAATTTCTGACCAGCGGCCCTTCGCCGCTTCTGCTGTCTTCACGCTGTTCTTCTCCCAAGCGTACTGCGAATATTTTCTACCTGGCGTTTTGCGTTAATAATCCTGCTGGTGGTTCCTGCATCGTTGTTGGTGTGTGAGGCTTCAGTCTTTTCAGCTGACTTCTCCTTGCCCTTCGCAAATTTGATGAGTTTGTGCCTGATGTAGTTATTAACCTCTGGGGTAATCTCCATTGGGAAATCGCTCAGGCCGTTGGGCCATTCATTGAATTTTTCGCGGTAGGTATGCGCACACCATCCATCACTGATGGGTTTTCCCATAGAAGTACGCTGGCGCTGATAAAATTTGATCTGGCTCCACCAGGACTGTTTGTCCGATTTGGTGTAAACCTTTCCGCCCTTGCCGAGCTTTTTGATATTGCGCTGCGTGTCGGTTTCCACGTCCTCGCCGGCCAGCGGCTTAAACCCGCATTTCGGGCAGACGTACACGCCTGCAGGCTTCATGAAATGACATTCCGGACATTCCTTCGGAAGTTTTTCCTCTCGTTCCTCAGCTGTACGGGCAGCAGCCTCTTTCATGCCATCGTTTTTGGATGGGAGGTCGTTGTACTCAATAGCGTCAGGAAACCCCAGGCGATGAACTGTGCCGCTGTGATCGAAGATGAGACAGGCATCTTTGCCAGGAGCTGTACGAAGGCCGCGCCCCAGCGCCTGCAGCCAGCGAATTTCGCTTTTAGTTGGCCTGGCGTAAATGACACAGCGAACATCACTGTCGAAGCCCGCCACCAAAACGCCGACGCTGACAATGATTTTTGTCGCGCCAGTTTCGAATCGGTGGATCATCAGCTGTCTTTCTTCGTGCGGCGTTTCTGCAACCATGACTTCGGCGTTAACGCCCGCTTTATTGAACTGCATGGTCACGTAGTTGGCGTGGGCCTTATTAACACAGAACGCCACTGTCGGAAGGTCCCGGCCGTTGCGCAGCCAGTTATCGACAATATCGCCCACCAGATCGGATCCGCACATAATCTCCGCCAGCTGCGTTTCGTCGTAGTCACTGCCGTACTCCATCGACGCTTTAGTTTTAACGCCTTTCAGGTCTGGCTTCGTTGGCGCGAAAAATTCGTAATTACTCAGATCGCCACGCTGGATAAGTTCGCCGATGGTGGTTGGCTTAATCAGGCGCTGGTAGTAATTCCCCAGGAAGGGGGAAAATGGGGTTCCGGACAGACCGATAACCTTCGCTTTGGTTTCCGTGGTGATCCGCTCAATTTCTTTGAGAATGCGACGTTTGCGCAGATGGGCTTCGTCGATAATAAGCAGATCGATATCCTGCGGGAATTCCCGGCGGATCAAGGTGTCGGCGCTGGCGATCTGAATCTGCAGGCTGGGGTCGTAATTTGGGTGGTCGCGCCAGATAAAGCTGATCTGGTCCTCCGGAAGGCCGTACTGTGCAAAACGCTGCGCCGTCTGGTTAATCAGGATGGTGTAAGGGGCGACAAACAACACACGCATGCCACGGCTCACCAGACCATCAGCAACAAATGCCGCCAGCCCCGTTTTGCCGCTGCCGGTTGGCATGTACATCATGAAAGATTCGTATGCCTTCCAGTCACGGCGCAGCATGTTAAGCGCGCGTTCCTGTGCAAAATTTGGTGTGATGTTCAGCATTATCAACCCCTTTAAGTTTCACTCTTCCAGGAAAAACCATTCCCGGTTTCTGCCCTGTAATTTCGTATCACATTGCTAGTACAGTGGCGATTTTTAGGCTCTGTCTCATAGATCAGCACCTGTCTAACCAATGGAGCTGCCTGTTGGAAAAGGCCTATTCCCATCCCTCTCCGATCTCCCCCCTTACCCCCCTCTTACCTCTCCCTTATTCATGTACTAGCAACCTAGTACGAAAGGGCAAAAAAAAGTAAGTGGGTGGTTCCTACTTCATCAGCAGCTGACGCCTTTAAGTCAGACTGCAACCAGGCCCCTTTAAGCCGGGTATCGTCAGGAGCGCTGTTGCGTTCCTGCCAGAGGCGGCTGGGCCGTGTAGCCCTGAATTGCCCGCCCGTGTGTTTCAACGAACCTGCGAAGCCTCACATTGGCCTCATGCCTTGCCCGGTTCTCCTTGCGGTATGAAACCGGTTCGGCGTCATGCGTAATTTCGTAAACCTCTGCGTACTTCAGCGCGACTTTGCGTCGGAGGGACGGAGGCAAACTCAGTAACTGCTGTTGGATCCACGCTGCATCTGCCTGGCTGTAGACCGATGGCAGATCAACCTGCACATAATCCGGGTACATATCGCCTCCGGTTAAAACAGGCTGCTCTGGCCCTTACGTTGCGCTGGCTTCTTTCCTGCACTCCGTTCGGCCACTGTGGTCTGTCCGATAGCCCACTGACGGGCGCGGAAAAGACAATCAGCAAACATGCTCCCCTTACGGGTGGCCTGAGAGCAGCAACGGTAATAATCAACGCCACACTCTGCCCCCCCCCCATGACGACTTCCGCCGGAAAGCCTTCACGCAGCAGCGCATCAGAGATGTGCTTTTTGATAAATTCTTCCGGTGACATGTCACGCCCCAACCTGCTTCACGGAGAGCTGATAAATATCAGGCCGCAACTCCGACCTAGTGATCGCCCCTGCCGTTTCTTGCTCGAGTCGTATAGCAAGATTGAATCCGGCATTTTTATGCCCGTTGAACACCAAACGCAGGTAGTCCCGTGTTGAGCCTACGTTTTTAGCTAAACGAACCTGCTGAGCCTTCGTTAATGAGTTCCAGTACGCTTTCATTAAATGTACCTCCGTGGTACATATTACATCAAAATAATGAACCGTAAAGGAACTTGTACCGCAAGGATACAAACTGAGAGAATAACTGTATGAAAACTGTTCATGAAATCAGGCGTATAAACGCTAGAAAATTACGAGACGGAGTTGGTGGAAACTCGTTTTTTGCCAACATGATCGACCGGGAGCCTACTCAAACAAGTAGGTTTATGAGCGATGGCGCGACCAAAAATATTGGTGATGCCATGGCACGGCACATTGAAAAATGTTTCGACCTCCCCCTTGGCTGGCTGGATCAAGAGCATCAAACAACCAATATTGCAAAAAACCCCGATGTTTCAGATACTAATAGAAATATTCGAAAGGTCCCCGTCATCTCGTGGGTTCAAGCTGGCGCGTGGACAAGAGTGGATGATCAAGAGGTTGATTTGTATAGCACTGAAACCTACCCATGCCCCGTTCCTTGTGGTCCTATGACCTATATCCTACGGGTAATAGGTGATTCGATGGTTGATGAATACCGTCCCGGAGACATGATTTTTGTAGATCCTGAAATACCTGCAATTCATGGTGATGATGTAGTTGCATTGATGCATGACACTGGAGAAACCACCTTTAAAAGACTTATAGAAGATGGTGGAAGCAGGTACCTCAAAGCTCTAAATCAGAACTGGCCTGAGCCATATATAAAAATTGATGGAAACTGTTCAATCATTGGTACTGTGATATTTTCTGGAAAACCAAGAAGATACATAAGCAAACCATAAAATAAACTACGAAACCTGCTGCGGCAGGTTTTTTTATACTTGACAGTGTACCCTTAAGGTACATAATGTACCTATCACAAAGACAAAGAGGTACATCATGAGCATCAATAACATAATCCAGTTAATTGAAATTGACTTAACCAGAGATATCAATGTAACCGACCTTGCAAGTGAAGCGGAAAATCAAACAACATCATTGCTTGAGGCTATAAATTTTATAAGCCTCAAAATTATGGAAATGAGCGAAAGTTCAAAGGGGAGCAATACAAAAATTAACGCGCTGTCAGGTATTATCGCCGACTTGGCAGATTTAGCCATGGTAACAAATAAAATTTCAAACGAGTCCAGCTATCATAGCGGAGTGAGAGAAAGCAAATGATTAATACTCCAGCAAATGACGCTATTATTCAGGCTGAAAAAATCATTACTGATATTTTCGAAAATGGCACACATGATAAAGATACTGGTGAAGGGCTTTACAGAGCAATGACTCTGATAGCAGATGTACGTTCGGCTATAAGCGACATTGATGATCTCTTTTTTGATGCAGTCATTACAGCCCGAAAGCTAGAGGCACTTACTGGCGTTTATTGTGAACAATACTTCACAGATGAAGATAATGAACGGCAAGAAACATATTTAGCCGCTACGATTCGTGACTATGCAGAAAAATCCCGTAATGAATTAAAAAATATTCAATCTAAATTAAGTTAACCAAAAATAAATTTAAATACAGCTTAACCGCTGGGGCTCTCTGCACCCTGAGGAAAGAGAAATGACATGTATCAAAGATAAAAGCGCATATAAAACAGCAAGGCAATTTATTGATGCAGGTTATGACGTTATTGCAAATCTGTTTCTGCGCAAAGCTTATGGGCTCTAATTATGAGTGAGCGCAATCCAACAACCAAACCATGCAGTAATATGACACTCACCGAAATAAGTGTTGTAACAGAGCGTCTGTATTACCTGCTGCAAACAGTTACAGAAAAACTATTACAGGCTTGAAGATGCACAGCGTTTTCATCTGTTAGAAATCGCTTGGGAAATATCTGGGCATGTAGACAACTGGATGAATGCTGAAGAGGTTCGACGTGGATAAATTAATTGAAACTCGCCGCCGCCGTCTCGTTCATGCAAAGCTTGATTCTGTTATGCGAAGAACTGGCGGAAATATTCAGATGGCGAAACTTGATAACGGCACGTTGTTTCCGGTCGAGTTATCCGAAGAAATATTAACTAAGGCGCTGATAAAACTATTCGAAGGAATGATTTATGACACACATAAACGTTCCGAAGCGGAATCAATTATTTCCGGGTATTACTCGGACTGTCTCGGGAAAAGCAAATTAACGCCTGATGCCGTGTATTTCATGGATGCACTGATTGAAACACTCGCAGAAGAAGCAATGAAAAAGCGGAGAAACCAGAATGCAGCATAACCAACAAATGATAACGCATCGCGGAATGCAAATTCCTCGTCCGGTTTTGAATGTTGATTTGCATGTGCTTCCAGATTTTACAGGGCGCATCGTCCTCTACATCGAGAGCGGCAAAGTGAAATGCGACCGCCGGGTGCACGACGACGAACATATTTGTGGGCTGGACACCTTTATCGAATTAGCCCGCAAAGCAGGGCTTCACATTGAGGAGATTTCAAATGTTCGATAACCGCACCGTCAGCGCAATTGACCTGGCGCTCCAGAAGCACGACACCCCAGTTGGCCCGCTATTCGTCGCCAAACGCAACGGACGCATTAAGAAGTGCTTTAGCCGCGATACCGCGATTCGCTACCTGGCGTTTTTCATGACGACCTGGTCATTCGAAGCATCTGGCTTTAAATGCCGTCACCCGCGAGTACGAATTGATCGTGACGATATGGAAGTGTGGCGCGATGGCGAAACTACTACGGCTTACCTTGCCGCCCACCAGCGCTGTGAACGTCGTTTGCGTCGCATTCTGGCCCGTAAGCGTGAAATGCAGAAATGGTGTGAGAAGTACGACGCATGGGTCTCGCAGCGTGACGAGCTGATGAAGCTGAAACCGTTTTGAGGGCGCTGATGAAACTTTATCTCCGCATCGTTATCGCGCTGGTGATCTTTGCCAGCGTCTACGGGCTCCTTGTTCCTTCTCTCATTTCGATGAAGGACACCGTGTCCGTTATCTCTGGCTTAGCACTGGCATTTCTGACCCCGCCGTGCCTCTACGCCATTTTTATGGGTCTGTCTTCCGGAAAGGATAAAAAATGAAAAAGGTTATTTTCGCTGTTCTGATTTCCGCCGCCGCTGCTGGCCTGACTGGTTGCGATCGCGTCGAGCCCGGCAACGTGGGTATCAAGGTGAACAAGCTGGGCGACGACAAAGGCGTTGGTGAGGTTGTCGGCGTTGGCCGCTATTGGACCGGCTGGAACACGGAGGTCTACATCTTC
The DNA here is from genome assembly GCF_008801695.1 of Pantoea stewartii subsp. stewartii. Lineage (GTDB taxonomy): Bacteria > Pseudomonadota > Gammaproteobacteria > Enterobacterales > Enterobacteriaceae > Pantoea > Pantoea stewartii. The sequence goes on along the minus strand of NZ_VZPF01000034.1, from coordinate 9,941 downwards.
CCGACCTTCAAACAGATGAAAACCTACGACGACGCGTTCAATTTCCAGATGAGCGACGGTACGACAATCGGTTATCACATCGGCGTGGCGTACAAAGTGGATCCGACCAAAGTCACCACCGTTTTCCAGACCTACCGGAAAGGTGTGGACGACATTACCGATACTGACCTTCGCCAGAAGATCGCCGATGCGCTTAACCGCCTTGCCAGCCGCATGAGCACCGACAAGTTTATTGATGGCGGCAAAGCTGATCTGCTGGAAAGTGCCCTGAAAGAGATCCAGTCCGACATGGGGCCGGTCGGCATTCAGGTTATTAGCCTCTCCTATGTTGGCCGCCCGGAGTATCCGCCGACAGTTATCGACAGTATCAACGCCAAAGTCACCGCCAACCAAAAGACGCTGCAGCGCGAGCAGGAGGTGAAACAGCGTGAGGCTGAAGCCAATATGCTGCGCGCGGAAGCCGATGGCCAGGCAGATGCAAAACTGAAGCTTGCAGAAGCTGAAGCGAAATCTATCCAGATCCGTGGGCAGGCCATGCGTGAGAACCCCGAAGTGCTGCAGCTGGAAGCTATTAACAAATGGAATGGCACCCTGCCGCAATACATGACCAGCGGCGCTGGCACTCCATTTATCCAGGTTAAGTAATCGCACCAGCCCGGTGTAGCGCCGGGCTAACAAAAAAATGAGGCTGAAATGAAAATTGACTTCAACGACTACGGAGCCGTGGCATCGGTGACGATCACCAGCACTATTTTTGAGTTTCGCAAGCATAACCGAGTGGTCGACACCACTCTGTTTCTGGTCCCGGGAGTGGTCAGCGAACGGCGCGGCTCCTTCTTCATGAAGACGTTTATCTCAGGGAAAACCCGCGATGCGATGCGAGCTTATAAAACCGTACAGCGTGAGGTGAAACGATGAGCAAAGGCCAACAACCAGCCTATCCATGCCCCAGTAACGCAACCCCCTACGGCATGACATACCGCCAGCACCTGGTTAGTCAGCTTGCGCCCGTAGTCGCTGCGCAGTTCTTCGAAAGCAACGCCTGGGATGATTACGACGACATGGCCGGATCACTAATGATGGTGGTCGACAGCATTATTGAAGCGGAGAAGGAGACGGCAAAGTGAGCAAAATTCAGAACCCCGTGGTGATTATTCACAAACGAGAAAATAGCGATACCTACGCCGTCGCAATAACCAGCGGCAGCAGTGACTACCGCGATGCTGTTTTAATGGCAACAATGGAACCGGATATGACGGGGGATGCTGTCGATACCTGGAGCAAAACCGGCTACTACATGGCAGCAGAGATCGAACGTCTGCGAGCCCATAAGCAACCCGAGTATCCAAAGTTGTTACCCTGCACCGTTGAATTAAAACCCGGTCTGATTATCGGAAAAGGCTGTAAAACAGAGACATTGCTTACTGCACTGCAACGTCGCGACGACTATTACGCTGAAATTGACGCCATGACCCCAGAGGAACGCATGAAGCGTGACGCCAGCATTGAAGCGTTTAAAGCAATGCTGCCCTCTGTCTCATCGGTGGCGGCCACAGCCAAAACTCTGACGATAAACCTGCCCGATGCCAGCTCGAAGGCATTCTGGAGCGGTACAGGTAAGAGTGAGGTTTTCCACCCTGAAACCTATCGCCGATGGGTGAAAGAAGCGATCGAGCGTAATTGCGTTATCGCAGGTATTGAGGTGAAAGTGAAATGATTAGCCACGCCCCAGAACCCAAGATGGTAGCGTCAGGCCGCATTCGCCATCGCCATTATCTGATCACAGTTCACGCGCTCGAACGTTATATCGAGCGTATTGGCGGCGATGCCGGAGACATGATCGCGGAAATAGACAGTTCATGGTTGTTCGATTTTAACCAAAGAGGCCACTCTCGCAGATGTTGTGCTTCAGCTGCTGCGGCCGACCGCGCCGGCGGTTATACGCTGAGTAGCGGGCGAGCAATGTTTATCGTGTTCCCAAAAGAACAGCACGCGATCGTGACCACGTTATCTACGGGAGCAATCGGATGAACAAGGCTTTTGAAATGTGGGTTCGCAAGCGGTACGGAAACCGCTACGACCTGACGCGAGATTGTGACGGCTTTTACTGCCGGGAAGTGGTTAAGCGGATGTTTGATGTGTGGTGCCACTGCCGTGGCCTGAGCGTAGTGTGAGGTACATATGAGCGATTTAATGACAACAAAGCAGGTGGCCGATTACTGCGGAGTTTCGGTGTCAACGGTGCTGCGCTGGAACAGCATCAACGGTAAAACCGGCCAGAAGTACCGCCCAGAGTTCCCGGATCCGGATATAAAATCCTGCCCGAACAAATGGGCGGCACATAAAATTCACAGGTTCGCCGGAGTTATCCAGTAACGAGAGATTCCACCCGATCCCACCATGCCTGATAGGCTTTGCGTTGTTCTTCCATATAATCGCTCTTGTCATAAACTTGCCAGACACCTGGCAGTTTATGGCCGAGCATTATTTCAGCAACGTGTGGCTCTGTCAGATCAGAAAAATTTGTTCTCGCCGTTCTTCTCAAATCGTACAGTGACCAGTGTGGGAACTGATACCCCAGCCGCCGCCACGCATATTTCGTCAGGTTATACGGTAATGACTGTAATGATGATCTGCCAACCGGCTCCCGGCTATTCTCTTTCGTGAATACCATAGCTGAGCCATTATTCATGGAAATGGCATACTTCACTAACTCTTCGACTGGCCCGATAATTGGGCGCTTGAGTGGCTTCCCAGTTACCGCCCCCGTTTTATGCCGCTCAGCTGGAACCGTCCATACCTTGCTGCTCAGGTCGAAATCACTCACTCTGGCCCCAATCAGCTCAGCAGGCCGACAACCAAAGTGCAGCAGCAGCTTAATAAAGACTCTGTATTTGGGGACTAAGCGGGAGCCATCAACAGCACCGTATAGAATCTTGATTTCTTCATGGCTCAGGAATCTTTCACCCTGACCTTTTTTGATGTCCATATCTTTGCTGGTTATATCGGATAAAGGCCGATTCTCCACCAGCTTTCTTTTGAAAGCCCATACGTGAGCCTGCTTTGCATTCACCAGTAGCCTATCAGCTATTCCAGGCAACCGATCGCTGATTGGCTCCAGTACTTCCAGCCAATCGTGAAGGCTGGCAATGTCATGCGGCAAATTGCCAATTTTGGGGAACAGGTGAATTTCGAAAGATCTGAGTATTTGTTCCGCGCCTTTCTTATTTTTCAGACAGTAGGTGTCATACCAAGCTCTGATCACAGATTCAACGGTTAACGCGCCCGTAGCACGCCGTTTTTCAGCCATCCTGACCAACTTGGGATTTCGGTTAGCTTCCAGCTCACCACGCAACCGGATCACTTCATCGCGAGCCTCTTTGAGCCCGGTAGCAGGATAAGAACCAATATCGATACGCTCGCCTTTCCCGGCCCACTGATAACGATATTGAAACACAACACGTCCTTTCGGTGACACTCTGACAGATAGGCCGTCACGATCGGATTTTACCATTACCTTATCGCGTTCCTTCCCTGAGACCGAACGCAACCATGTATCAGACAGCGCCATAAACCACCTTGTACAAACTTAAAAAATCATCTTCGGTTTGTACATTATGTACAAGCGCATGTACAGAATTTTGCTAAAAGCAATCGCATTAAAGCGTGATCAATTGAAAGGAGTTAAAGCGGATTAAAGTAATGAATCGTTGATGCAGCAGGAATGGCAGGTGATTTGTGAAAGGAGTTTGAAAAATCTGACAGGTTTTTATTTTACTTAATGAGGGGGGATTCGTGGGGGTGCGAGATAATCGCGAAGGTGCGGCGGCGTGCCACCTCTTCTAAAAAGGGATTAGACATGAGTGAATTCTTCTCAACGTAGCCACGCACTCTCAGGCGCAGCAGATAAATCACGGTGGCCGGCAGAATTTTACCGGCGAGTAAACGGTGCCAGATGCGACTTTCTGTCGTCGCGGGATGAGCGCAAAGTTACATTGGCGTGATTCCGGTTACCTGGTCAACTTTAAGGCGGCATAGCATACAATATTTTGCGCTATTGGCCTACAGCGGACGGAAGAGAAAGTCGCGCCACGGGCAAACAGCGGGTCACCGTGCAGCAGATGGCTGCTGGTGAAGCCAACGCGGGGGAAATGACGCCGGGTTTTCTCCCGTCTTTACGGTATTCATCCCGCCGCCTCGCCAGCGGGTTAATCCACCAGCTCAATGCCCAGACTTTCCAGCAGGCAAACCGCCTCCAGCCGCGAAAAGCGGGCTTTTTCGACTGTGTTGTTAAAGATGTTGATGGCGTAATGCCAGGATTCCGTCAGATCGGCCCCGCGCAGCACGGTGTGATGAAACAGGCTGCCCGTCATGTCACATTCGGTCAGCGTGGCACCCGTTAAATCGCACTCTCTGAAATCCACCTCGATCAGTTTGCATCCTTCCATTTTCACGCCGTGTAGCCGCAGACCAAAAAACGATCCGCTGGTCAGGATACACGTTGAAAAGTGCAATTCATGGTCCAGGTAAAAATCAGGCCACCAGGCTTTCGTCCAGTCCATGCCGGTCAGCTTGCAGTCGTTAAAGTGAACGCCAAAGAAGCGGGTGCCGGACGGATCGACCAGACTGAGGTTACAGTGCGTAAAGACGCAGTTAATGAATTTACAGGCTGAAAAGCGCGCCGAGGTAAAGTTAACGTGCGTAAATTCACAGTCTTCAAAATGCGCCTGCGTGAGCACCCGTTCGCTGAGATCGCAGGTGGTAAAACACGCATCATAGTATTCAGTGTTGCTTTCCAAAGATTGCATTTTTACGCCATCCTCTTTCGTGCGAAGACACAGGCCCCGCTCCGCATAGTAAACCCCGGCCAGGCACACCAGTGTAATGCTGCTCATGCTTCCTGACGCGATTATGGCCTTACCTTATCACCGGGACGGGAAAAAGCGGTTGCCGGACAGTAGCAGAACGCCGCAGAACGCGGTCCACTGACGGATCCGGGCCGACTGGATAAACCGCCTTCACGCCCGCGCGTCCGGCACAACCTGGCTCAGACACAGGCAGAAAAGCAGACCACAATGATAATTGCTCGCATTCAAGAGTTGAAATAATTCTTTTTAAATCAATCAGATAAAATGGTATTTTTTTAACAAAACGCTTCACATTTCTTATTAGCCTGATGCATAATTCATCACTTATCACCTGTCTATTTACAATGAAATAAGGACGCGGCCATGCTGACTGCTGAAATGACTGGGCGTTTAAACGACCAGCTGAACCTGGAATTTTTCTCCGCGAATCTCTATTTACAGATGAGTGCGTGGTGCAGCGATAAAGGCTATGAGGGCGCAGCGTCCTTCCTGAAAATGCACTCACGTGAAGAAATGGAACACATGCAGCGCCTGTTTAACTACCTGAGCGATACCGGTGCGATGCCGGTGCTGGGTACCATCGCAGCCCCGCCTGTTGCCTACAATTCACTGAACGAAGTGCTGATTCAGGCGCTGGATCATGAAAAGCTGATCACCAGTAAGATTAACGAGCTGGCCCATGCGGCAATGACCACCCAGGACTATTCGACCTTCAACTTCCTGCAATGGTACGTTGCGGAACAGCATGAAGAAGAGAAGCTGTTTAAAACCGTACTGGACAAACTGGCGATGGTCGGTGAAGGCGGCAATGGCCTGTTCCTGGTAGATAAAGACCTGGGACGCATGAGCACTGAAACGCACTCAGCCTGAATACAAACCGGCCCACGCAGGTGGGCCGGTGGTTATTGTGACAAACCCTACCGGTCTGACACGTTACGGCTTATGCCAGCCGATAGCATGACGTCATTTCACCGTTGATCCACAACGTACGTTTCTCACCCGGCGGTAAGATAACCGTCATTTCCCGCCATGCTGGCAGATAATCCCCGCGCTTCTCGACCGTCAGATCCAGCCGCGACGCGCTACTGGTTAACGTCCAGCTCAGCCAGAGTGCATTGCCCTGGCGCCAGCCGTGCGACTCGCCGTCATCGTCAAACAGCTCACCGTGGGTCGTGGCGTTGCCCGGCGCAGGCCATACCTGCAGTTCACGCACGTTGTCACGTTGCGCATCGGTGGTGGTTTCACACTGGCCAAGCGGAAGCGCGGCACCTGCGCGCACCAGCAGCGGCAGGCGATGCAGCGGTGCATCCAGCGTAACTGTTTGTCCGCCCGCCAGCCAGTTGCCGTTATGCCAGTCATACCAGCCGTGTGGATTCTCGGGCAGATATACGGATCGGGTACGCGCGCCCTGCTCCACAACGCTGGCGACCAGCAGGTCGCGTCCCAGCATAAAGTCATCGCACTCATCATAGGTCCGTGCATCGTTCTCATGGTCCAGGAAAGTCGGACGCAGCATCGGTTCATCGTGCGCGCTGGCCTGCCATGCCAGCGTATACAGATACGGCATCAGCCGGTAACGCAGGCGAATCGCCTCGCGAATCATTGGCGTGGCTTCCGGATACATCCACGGCTCATTCACGGTGTGATCGTCATTCCATGAGTGAATGGTAAAACGCGGATGCATAACACCATTCTGAACCCAGCGCACAAACAGCTCCGGATCCGGTTTATCCCCGGCAAAGCCGCCGACATCGTGCCCCACGTTAAACAATCCTGACAGGCTCATGCCCAGTCCCATGCGGATGTTGTAGCGCAGGGTCTGCCAGTTGGTCCGGTTATCCCCGCTCCAGGTCTGCACATAGCGTTGCATACCGGCACAACCCGAACGGGAAATCAGGTACGGGCGTTTTTCCGGGGCAAAACGCTGTTGGGCTTCCAGCGAGGCGCGCATCATCAGCAACGGCATGACCGGACGAATATGCTTAATGGCAATCGGCTGGCCGAAGCCATGACAACGCGCTTCGCCGTCCCAGACTTCATATTCATTGTTGTCGTTCCAGGTCGCGTCGATGCCTTTTTTCAGCAACTGCTCCGTGACGTTTTCCTGCCACCACGCCACCGTTTTGGGATGGGTGAAATCCAGATGCGAACCTTCGTCGTCCCAGAACACGGAGCGTTCTGGCTGATCCTGCTCAGAATCGCGGATAAACAGTCCCTGAGCCGCCACCTCGTCATAGCGCGGATGATCCTGTAACAGACAGGGTTTGATATTGGCTGCCAGCTTCATCCCGGCATCATGGAACGCGGCGGTCATCGCCTCGGGATTGGGCACTTTGTCGTAGTTCCAGTTAAAGACATAGCGCTTGTTATTAATCGAGGTATAACCGGATGACAGCTGAAACGAATCACAGGGGATCTCATGCTCACGGCACAGCTGGATGAAGGAGAGCAGCTGGTGTTGCGCATCCGGCGCATCGGTGTAGTGCACTATAGCCCAGGCTCCATTTTGGCTGAAAGAGCGTTCGGCCCGTCAGGCGCACAAACGCCTTGGTCACATCCAGCAGCGTCGGCCCCAGCATCATGTAGTAATCCAGATCGCCCGCCTCTGCACGATAGCGGCGATAAGGCAGATGGTAGTTATCCAGCTCATTGCCCAGATCGAGCCAGCTACTGGAAAGATTATCGTAGAACAGTCCAAAACTGACGCCGTCGCGCTGGGTCAGCGTGAAGGGAATATGTTTATAGAGCGGATCGGTGCTGGCCGCGTTATAGCCCATCGCATCCAGATTACGCATCTCATAGCGGCGATTAACCCGGTTAAGATCCCCGCTCTTTTCGCCCAGGCCATACACCCGATCCTGCGGCTGACGGCGCTGGTAATGTTCAACGCCATCGCCATGCATGTTCAGCAGATAAGCCCCGGTATGACGATCGGCCGCCAGCGGCTGCCACTCTGTGCCATCGAAATGCTCCCAGCTAAGGTACAACGGCGAGTGCACCGTCACGCGCAGCCGGTCGGTGGCCAAGCGAACAAACTGCGCCCCCTGTTCAAAGGTGAATGCGGGCAACGAAAAGCCTTCCAGCGATTCCCGATCGCGCCCCTGCCAGGGCACATCATCCTGAGGCGCAATGCTCCAGGTCCGGTTTAATGCCAGCTCCCCGTCGCGTTTTAATAACACGCGCATCAGCCCGCTTTCCAATACGTAAATACGTAAAAAGTGACGCTGCTCGGTTTTCAGTTCGACGAAGTGCGCTGCCTGCTGATGGAGCGTCCATGTCTTAAGCGTTTTCATCAGGTTACCCTCAATTTTTAGCAATATTCTGGCGGCGTTCGGCGATAAACATCACCAGGAAAACCGCGCCAATCAGGTCAAAGAAACCCATGGCAATAAACAGGGGATTGAAGCCAATCGTGTCGGCGGTGACGCCGATAATCAGCGAGAAGATAAAGCTGGCGATCCAGGCGCAGGATCCGCGCATGCCGTTGACTGTCGCCATCTGGCGGCGATCAAAACGCTCTACCAACAGCGCACTCAACATGCAGGAGATCACCTGATGACCGAAGCCACCAATGGAGATCAGCGCGATGGCCAGGTAGGGATCTTTAACCAGCGTCATTAACGCCAGCGAGATCATCAGCACCGCACCGGTGATCGAACTGGCAACGATCGAGTTCACCCGGGTGCAGCCAAACCAGCGCACATAGATTTTGGTCAGATAACCACTGGCCACGCTGCCAATATCTGCCGCCAGGAAGGGCAGCCAGGCAAACATCACGATCTGTTTCAGATCCATGCCGCGTTCATTGGCGAGGTAGAGCGGCACCCAGAAGCTCAGCACGGCCCAGGCGGGTTCGGCTAAAAAGACCGGAATGGCAATGCCATAGAATTTCTTTTCTTTGCCGATGACTTTCAGCGCGGTAAAGAACGGTAACTTTTCACCGATGACTTCCTTGTCCTGCGTAATAAAATCCCGCTCTTCATCCGACAAACGAGGATGGCGTTCCGGTGAGTGATAACCCCACCACCAGAGCGCGACCCAGATAAGGCCAAGGCCGCCGGTCAGCAGGAACGCGCCCTGCCAGCCAAAGGAGATATGGGCGACATAGATGATGGGCGGTGCCAGCATCGCGCCAATAGAGAACCCCACGCCCGCCCAGCCTGCCGCAACCGGACGTTCCTTTTTCGGAAACCACTCGCCGATGGCCTTGGCGTTGGCCGGCGTCGCCGCCGCTTCGGAGGCACCCATCACAAAGCGCAGCAGCGCCAGATGCAGCCAGCTTCCCGCCCCGGCGTGCAGCAGGCAGGTGATCGACCAGATGACGGCGCAAATCAGAAAGCCCATCTTCAGACCGATGACATCGATTAACCAACCGCACACGGGCTGAAACAACGTGTAGGCCAGCTGGAAGGCGGCAACGACCCAGGAATATTGCTCGGTGCTCATATTCAGGGTGTTTTTCAGTTCAGGGGCCAGAATGCCCAGGGAGTTTCGGGTGATGTAGTTCACCGTCACGCCAAGCAGAAACATGCCCAGCATCCACCAGCGCAGATTTTTTATGATCCGCAGCGGGCGCGATGCGCTGCGGGCAGAGGTTGAGTCGAGACTCATGATGACGCTCCTGTAGCCAGTGATTATCACGTTGCCGTGAACAAACTTCTCTCTGCCCCGACCTTAAAAAAGCGCAAAACGTGGGTACAGCCAATTTTTTGCAACTCTTTTCATGGCAAGCTTGCAGCACAACAAAAATGTCCGTTCACACCAGAAAGGACACGATTCAGCACTTTATGAAAAATTTTTCATTTGCAGACTTGAGGGCGATCACAGAATGAAACAAAGCTTAAAAGTGAGCGAAATTGCCGCCCTGAGCGGTGTGTCGGTGAGCACGGTTTCACGCGTTCTGGCCGGCAAAGCCAACATTCGCCCTGCCACGCGCGACAAGGTACGTAAGCGTCACATTTAAACCGTCTGTGCAGCGGGCTCCGGTTCCGGGAAAATAGTGTCCATCATTTTTTAATGGACACTATCGCGTGAAACACCGGACATGGCTCCTTGAGGCGCTTCGCCTCCATT
>NZ_VZPF01000033.1 GCF_008801695.1 Pantoea stewartii subsp. stewartii | reverse complement strand
AATGGAGGCGAAGCGCCTCAAGGAGCCATGTCCGGTGTTTCACGCGATAGTGTCCATTAAAAAATGATGGACACTATTTTCCCGGAACCGGAGCCCGCTGCACAGACGGTTTAAATGTGACGCTTACTCCTTAACAGGACGCAGGACATCACCTGCGTCCTCTCTGGTCAGAACTGCGGATTCAGCGGATAGCGAGGTTTACTGCCAAACCATTTCTGGTAGAGCTGGGCATTCTCACCGGATGCATTAATTTCAAACAGGAACTCGTTGAGGTAGCTCGTCCAGATCTGATCGCCCTGTTTAACACCAAACGCGTTATATTCCAGCGGGACCAGCGCTTCGTTTGTCACTTCCAGCGTCGGATCGAGCTTGGCCTGGTAGGCGAGGAAGTTGTTATCCTCAATCATCGCATCGGCTTGTCCCTGTTTCACCGCCAGGATAGCGGCCTGAGAAGAGTCATATTCCTGAATCTTCACGTCGATCCCCATGCTGCGTACTTCGTCGCCGTTGGTCGAGCCTTTCACGGTCGCAATGGTTTTGCCCGCCATGTCGTGGGCCGATTTGATCCCGCTCGCTTTACGCACCAGCATGGCTTCACTGGCCACCACGTAGGGCTGAGTAAAGCCAATCTCTTTCGCGCGCGTCAGGTTACGGGTGAAATTACAGAACACGACATCCACTTTGTTGGTTTGCAGATTAGGAATACGGTTAGCGCTGGTGGTATTCACCATTTCCAGTTTGACGCCCATCTCTTTTGCCAGCGCTTTCGCCAGGTCGACATCGTAACCATCCGGATTACCCGCTTTATCGTAAAAACCGAACGGTGCAAAACTCAGGCAATCGCCCACCCGCAATGTGCCGCGCTGAAGAACGGTTTGTAGCGTGGATGGCGGTGCTGCACCTGCGGTTTCGTTTTTATTTTCGGTCGGTGTACAACCGGTCAGCGCCGCGACGGGCTTTGTTGAATAAATGGATTTTATGCTGTGGTACTATGAAAACGGTTGTTTCAGATAACATAAAATCAATGCGTTACATGCTTGCGTATGACGGTGTTCTGTCTGGCATCAGCGTTTTCTACCAAAACAGTGCAGACAAAACAGAATGATTACCTATTATTCAACAAAGCCGCCGCGACGGTGAGCAGAGCGGGAAGGAGCCGGACGAATACATTTTGCTGGAAAGTGGTATTCATATTTCTTCTCTCAAATAAAAGAGGGATATCACCAACATTATTAAATAATGTGGCGGGATATTTTTAATTATGGCTTTTCTGTTGGATGCGTTTATTTTTACCAGGCGAATAAACCGCAGCTATTATTTTCGTCCGGCATTAAAACACGTCATATCGACTTCGACTTTGCAATCCACAACCAGGTCCTGCACGCTGCAGATTCGGGCGGGCGGATGGTCGTGAAAAAGTTCACTAAACACTTTATTAAATGAACTAAAGTACCGGGCATCCGTCAGGACCGCCGTCACATGCACCACGTCCTTAATCTGATAACCTGCTTCCCGCATGATGGTCAGGCAGTTTTCAAAGGCCAGCCGAGTTTGCTCAATGATGCCGCCCTCTACGACTTCACCGCCTGTCATCAGTGTTTGTCCGGAGATATAAAGCCAGCCATCGGCTTCGACCGCACGTGCAAAAGGCAGTTTTTGTCCTCCGGTTCCGACGCCGCCTTCCGTACCGTAACGCTTGATAGTCATACTTATGCCCTTAAAATCGTCACCTCGCTTTGTCTGTTATACCGGAGTTAAATCTGCAATACCGGATAGGTCGAGATTTGCACAATGTTAATTATTTTGCAATAGCGAGTAACGGGATTATTTTTTAGCATTAACGTATGGCTCACGAATATTTTTTATCAATGATTATTTTTTTAAATTAAAAGTGATCGATGTCTCTTTTTTTATTCAGTGTGCGCGTTTTTGGTGCCCCAATAATTAGCATCAGGAGGAAAAAGAAAAGGATGGTTATTGTGCGCGTACTCAGGTAAAACCGTGTTGGCTGTGTATGATGGTGGCCTGAACCGATTTAACGTGGCGATGCCGGTAGGAGAAAAGTGGTATGCAGGAAGATAAACCCGCCAGAGCGCGCGGCGTGGACCGCGTAATTGATATTTTCCGTCAGCTGCATATTGCCCGCCAGCCGATGGCGATGCGCGAACTGATTGAAGCGACCGGTGCGCCGCGTTCCAGCGTTTATGAACTGGTTAATCTGCTGAGTGATGCAGGGCTGGTTGAACTGGATGCAGAAGGCAGCGTGTATTTTGGCCGCGAAATGCACTATTACGGTGCGGACTACATGGCGCACAATCCTCTGATTCGCCGCGCGCATCAATTAATGATCGAGATGGTTGCTGAGCATGGCGAAACCGTGCAGCTGTGCATGCTGGAAGGCAATAAATATACGGTGGTGCTGTCAGAGAGCAATGCGCATCCTTTCAAAATCACCTCAGACATCGGCGTTAAAATTCCGATTCCCTGGACCGCAACGGGCCGTCTGCTGTTGAGTAACTGGAGTGATGAGGCGATTCTGGCCCTGATCCCCGAGGAGGATTACCGGCTGGCCAATGGTAACGTCTTAGATAAGCAGGCTTTTCTGACCGATATTCATCGGGCGGGCCATCAGGGCTATTCGATGACGGAAGGGCTGTCTGAAAGTTTTACCTGTTGTATGGCCGCCCCGATTCGCGCCCGAAACGATCTGGCCGTGGCCGCGATTTGTTTTATGGTCAGTCGGGATACGCCCGAGGAGCGACGTCAGATGCTGTTAAAAACGCTTATTAACGCGGGGCAAAAGCTGTCTGACTTTACCTGAACCGACAGAAGAGCCTGCTTCTTCTGTCGGTCACACTGACGCGCTAATAACCTTTGAGGACCGCGACTTCATCGGCTGCGCGCGTGATGTTGACGTTAGTGACCTCGTAATGGGCCACCGCAACGAAAGGATCGTCCGCCAGAATGTGATCTAACCGGGCGCGCGGCATTGCTTTGACCATAATCATGCCACCGGTACGCGGATCCTTTCGGCCCACAGCGATAAAGTCGCCGCTGTTAAAATGCTGATCCAGCCACGTAATGTGCGGAGCCAGCAGGGCCTCGACGTCCTCAATCGGGCGGAAATAGTTCAGGTAAACGATGTACATCGTAGCTCCTCACACTTTGGGGTTGGTTAGTTCACTCAGTAACGGCAGCAGGACTTTCACACTGTCATGGGTGCGCAGACTGATACGACCGGGCAGCCAGTGATCCAGGAAATCCAGATTGTCGCGGTCGGTCTGATGCCAGGTGGTACCGTCAGGGAAATGCCGGGAACGGCGGCGCTGTTGGTCGCCGTCTTTGCTGCCTGCGTTCCAGTTTCTGGCGGTGACATCCAGTAAGGGAAAACCTGCCGCATCGAAAGGATTAACACCGTGAAAGTCATTTTTCGTGAGCTGACGACTGGCGGCGGAAATGCCAAAACGACGCGCCAGCAGCAGGGCGCGTTCGCTGGTCTGTTTGCGTACGGCACGCGGCGTGTTCATACCGCTGTTGAAATAGAGGTGGTCGCCCGTAATCAAACTGTTGAGATCGATTACCAGTAGCGTATTCTTCTTCTCTTTCTCGCTCATGCGCGCCACATAATCGTCCATGCCATGCAGATGGGATTCGCTGGCGCTGAGCGCCACAAAGCGCACCCCGTAATGAAGCGGCTTATGGCTTAACTGCTTAGCCAGTTCCAGCATCACGCCTAATCCGGAAGCATTATCATCCACGCCTTGCAAACGCAGGCCACCCAGGCCGCGCGCCTGCTCATTGTCGCTGAGTGGAATCCAGGTATCCAGGCTGGCAATCACCAGAATTTCCTGGGGAGCGCTGCCTTCCCGTGCGGCGATTACCGAGGTCGCGGTAAGCTTGCGCCAGCGCGATGTGCCATCACGTTCCTGCCATGTGTAACCCGTATTGAACTGTCGGGTATTGGTTTCAAACCCCAGGGCCGTAAACTGATGTTGCAGGTATTCCGCCGCCATCAACTCGGCCGGGCTGCCGCTCATGCGACCGGGAAAGTACGTTGAGATATGACGGACCTGCTGTTCGGCGAAGTGTCCTGTGAGGTCGGTCAGGGCCTGAGCGCTGAAGATCACGCTGCCACCAAGCAGTGCGGCCAGGCGGAGAAAGGCAAGCATGTCGGGTTCCTTGTGGCTTATTCCTAAAAAGGAGGGGCATTTTTTGTGGCCTAGTATGAAACTGTGATGCTCATTACACAATTTGAATCGTCCTGAAAGGCCTGTAGGATCATCCGCTAAGCACATTTTGTTCTGAGCTTTTCTTTAGCGTTATTCCATTCGGTAACATCTCATTCCAATTCGTAATTTCATCTCAATTCACCAGGGAACGTATAGTCGCGATAACGCATCGTAACAACACCAGGGTTAACGTGGATTATTTGCCTCTTTTTGCCGATCTCGCGGGTCGACCTGTACTGGTCGTGGGCGGGGGAGATATCGCGGCGCGCAAGATTGAATTGCTGCGTCGGGCGGGGGCGCGCATTCAGATTGCCTCACGCGAGCTGTGCCCGGAGTTACAAACCTTACTGGATGAACAGCAGCTTGAATGGCTGGCGACGGCTTTTGAGCCTGCACAGCTAGACAAGGTGTTTCTGGTCATTGCCGCGACCGACGATAACGCGCTGAATGCGCAGGTTTATGACGAGGCCAATGCCCGCCATAAACTGGTCAATGTCGTCGACGATCAGCCGAAATGCAGTTTTATTTTCCCCTCCATCGTAGACCGCTCACCGCTGGTGGTGGCGATCTCCTCCAGCGGGACGGCACCGGTCCTTGCCCGCATGTTACGTGAAAAGCTGGAAACGTTGCTGCCGTCTCATCTGGGCCAGATGGCCCAGCTGGCGGGGCAGTGGCGTGACAAAGTCAAAGCCCGCTTCAGTCGCATGTCCGATCGCCGCCGCTACTGGGAACGGATCTTTAACGGCCGCTTTGCCAGTCAGATGGCAACAGGCGACGTTGAGGCCGCCAAAGCGACGCTGGACAGCGAACTGGGCGATCAGCCGCCCCGGCAGGGCGAGATTATCCTTGTCGGTGCCGGGCCGGGCGACAGCGGTCTGCTGACGCTGCGCGGGCTGCAGGTGATGCAACTGGCCGATGTGGTGCTCTATGACCATCTGGTCAGTGAAGAGGTGCTGGATCTGGTTCGACGCGATGCCGACCGTATCTGCGTGGGCAAGCGTGCCAGCGCGCATCTGTTACCGCAGGACGAAATCAACCAACTGATGGTGCAGCTGGCGCAGAAAGGCAAGCGCGTGGTGCGGTTGAAAGGCGGCGATCCGTTTATCTTCGGCCGCGGCGGCGAAGAGTTACAGGCCGCCCAGCAGGCGGGCATTCCGTTCCAGGTCGTGCCTGGCGTTACCGCTGCCGCTGGCGCAACCGCCTACGCCGGTATCCCGCTGACGCACCGTGATTACGCGCAGAGCGTTCTGTTTATTACCGGTCACTGTCGGCCGGACAGTGATGACATTGACTGGCCGTCCCTGGCGCGCGCGCGACAAACGCTGGCGATTTATATGGGTGCGATGAAGGCCGCCGAAATCAGTCGACAGCTTATTCTCCATGGACGCGCGGCGTCGACGCCGGTGGCGGTAATTGGCCGCGGCACCCGGTCCGACCAACAGGTTCTGACCGGCACGCTTGAACATCTTGAAACGCTGGCAGCGTCAGCGCCTTCCCCGGCCCTGCTGGTGATTGGGGAAGTGGTTAATTTACACGGGCAACTTGCCTGGTTTCAGCATTCGGCACAGCAGGGGGCTCGTGAGTCCGCCGTTGTCAATCTGGCTTGAGAGGAAAAACGATGGATCAAAAACGACTCACTCATCTGCGCCAACTGGAGGCAGAGAGTATCCATATCATCCGTGAAGTGGCAGCCGAATTTGGCAATCCGGTCATGATGTATTCTATCGGCAAGGATTCTTCTGTGATGCTGCATCTGGCACGCAAAGCCTTCTATCCGGGTACGCTGCCCTTCCCGTTGCTGCATGTCGATACCGGCTGGAAGTTTCGTGAGATGTACGAATTCCGCGATCGCACCGTAAAAGCGATGGGGGCCGAACTGCTGGTGCATCGCAACCCGGAAGGCGTGGCGATGGGCATTAATCCCTTTGTGCACGGCAGTGCCAAACACACCGACATCATGAAAACCGAAGGCCTGAAGCAGGCCCTGAACAAGTACGGTTTCGATGCGGCCTTTGGTGGCGCGCGCCGTGATGAAGAGAAGTCACGCGCTAAAGAGCGTATCTACTCATTCCGTGACCGTTTTCATCGCTGGGACCCGAAAAACCAGCGCCCGGAACTGTGGCACAACTATAACGGCCAGATTAACAAAGGCGAGAGCATCCGTGTTTTCCCGCTGTCAAACTGGACCGAGCTGGATATCTGGCAGTACATTTTCCTGGAAAACATTGAGATTGTTCCGCTCTATCTTGCCGCGCCGCGTCCGGTACTGGAACGTGACGGCATGCTGATGATGATCGATGACGACCGTATCAACCTTCAGCCAGGTGAAGTGATTAAACAGCGCATGGTGCGTTTCCGCACCCTGGGATGCTGGCCGCTCACCGGTGCGGTGGAATCTGAAGCGCAAACCTTGCCTGAGATTATTGAAGAGATGCTGGTTTCGACCACCAGCGAGCGTCAGGGCCGGGTAATTGACCGCGATCAGTCCGGTTCGATGGAACTGAAAAAACGTCAGGGTTATTTCTAAGGAGACGCCAGATGAATACCGTAATTGCACAACAAATTGCCGAACAGGGCGGCGTTGAAGCCTGGCTGACCGCACAACAATACAAAAGCCTGCTGCGTTTTCTGACCTGCGGCAGCGTGGACGATGGGAAAAGTACGCTGATCGGTCGCCTGCTGCACGACACCCGACAAATCTACGAAGATCAGCTGTCGTCATTACAAAGTGACAGTAAACGTCATGGTACGCAGGGCGAAAAACTGGATCTGGCCCTGCTGGTGGACGGCCTGCAAGCCGAGCGTGAGCAGGGCATCACCATTGACGTCGCTTACCGCTATTTCTCTACCGAGAAGCGCAAGTTCATCATTGCCGACACGCCGGGGCATGAGCAGTACACCCGCAATATGGCGACGGGGGCATCGACCTGCGATCTGGCTATTCTGCTGATCGACGCCCGTAAATGCGTGCTGGACCAGACCCGCCGCCACAGCTTCATTTCCACTCTGCTGGGAATCAAGCATCTGGTCGTGGCGATCAACAAAATGGATCTGGTGGACTATCAGCAGTCTGTGTTCGAGCAGATCAAACAGGATTATCTCGATTTTGCCGGACAACTGCCCGACGACCTGGATATTCGTTTCGTGCCGATGTCGGCGCTGGAAGGCGAAAACGTCGCCTCACAGAGTCAAAGCATGCCCTGGTACACCGGTCCGACCTTACTGGACGTGCTGGAAACGGTGGAGCTGAACGCAGTCGTCGATCATCAGCCGATGCGGTTTCCGGTGCAGTACGTTAACCGTCCCAATCTTGATTTCCGGGGTTATGCCGGTACGCTCGCGTCCGGGACCGTAAAGGTGGGCCAGCGGGTTAAAGTGCTGCCCTCCGGCGTTGAATCGACTGTTGCCCGCATCGTGACCTTTGATGGCGATTTGCAGGAGGCGGGCGCGGGTGAAGCCATTACGCTGGTTCTCAATGATGAGATTGATATCAGTCGTGGCGATCTGCTCGTGGAGGCAAGCGCGGAACTGCGTGCGGTTCAGTCAGCCACCGTCGATGTGGTGTGGATGGCAGAGCAGCCGTTACAGGCCGGGCAAAGTTACGATGTAAAAATTGCGGGCAAAAAAGCGCGCGGTCGTGTTGAAAAGGTCATTCATCAGGTTGAGATTAACTCGCTGGAAAAACGCGAGGCGGACAGCCTGCCGCTGAATGGCATTGGTCTGGTGACGTTTACCTTTGACGAACCGCTGGTGCTCGACAGCTATCAGGATAACCCGGTCACCGGCGGAATGATTATCATCGATCGTCTGAGTAACGTGACCGTCGGGGCTGGGCTTATTCATGAGCCGCTGGCCGATAACCCCCAGCAGCACGGTGAATTTAGTGCGTTTGAACTGGAACTGAATGCGCTGGTTCGTCGTCATTTCCCGCACTGGAATGCACGCGATCTGCTGGGCGGTCAGTAATGGCCCGGCATGATGAAAATGTCGTATGGCATGACCATCCCGTCACGCGCGATGCGCGTGAACAGCAGCACGGCCATCAGGGCGTGGTGCTGTGGTTCACCGGCCTTTCGGGGTCGGGAAAATCCACCGTGGCTGGCGCGCTGGAACAGGCGTTGCACCGCATAGGCGTCAGCACCTATCTGCTGGACGGCGACAACGTGCGTCATGGCCTGTGCCGCGATCTGGGCTTTAGCGATGCCGATCGTAAAGAGAATATCCGCCGGGTAGGCGAAGTCGCAAAACTGATGGTGGATACGGGGTTAGTGGTGCTGACCGCGTTTATCTCACCGCATCGGGCCGAGCGTCAAATGGTGCGTGATCTGCTGGATGAAGGCCGGTTTATTGAGGTTTATGTCGATACACCGTTGGCAGTCTGTGAAGCGCGCGACCCGAAAGGGTTATACAAAAAAGCCCGCGCGGGCGAATTGCGAAATTTCACCGGTATAGACAGCGTTTATGAAGCGCCGGAACAGCCAGAAATCCGGCTTAATGGGGAACAATTGGTTACAAAACTGACGCCCCAATTATTAGATCTGCTGCGCCAGCGCGATATTATCAGTTCCTGAACAGACAGCGGCAGAGCGCATTCCGTTTTGCCGCCTTCGCGTTGACAGGATATTTATGCAGAATATAACCCCCATGCTGGCACGCAAAGACTCACGTACGCCTGATGAACCGCGTTCGGTGTTACCGGGTGGTATCATTGGTTTCGTATGTTACTGGTGTGCGCTGGCCATTCCTTTCCTGTTGTACGGCTCCAGTACGCTGTTTTTCTTTCTCTACACGTGGCCCTTTTTCCTGGCGCTGTTTCCGGTTTCCGTCCTGACGGGCATGGTACTGAGTACCTGGCTGCGTGGGCAATGGATATGGACCTCCCTGATATGCGTTATCGCTGTCGCCCTCCAGTTCTGGATACTGTTCCTGTTTCTGTCACGCTGGTAACGGCGTTGATGTCTAAACGCACCAGCAGGTTACAAAAGTTTTCCGGTCTTGTACCTTCTCGTTCTTCTCTTTTTTTGCTCACGCGAACAGCATTAGCAGGCATTTTCGCTGCCAGTGTGGAGTCCTGAGTAAAGTTATGGGATGATTGAGCCGTTTTTAGGGGGCGGGATGGGAAAACTGACGTTACTGCTACTGGTGCTGCTTGGCTGGCTGCAATATTCCTTGTGGTTAGGCAAGAATGGTATCCATGATTTTACGCGCGTCAGCGATGACGTGGCGGTACAAAAGGCGACAAACGCCAAACTTAAAATGCGTAACGATCAACTGTTTGCCGAAATTGACGATCTCAATGGCGGCTCTGAAGCGATCGAGGAACGCGCACGCAGTGAATTAGGCATGATTAAGCCGGGTGAAACCTTCTATCGTCTGGTGCCTGACCAGAACAAACGCAACGCGCAACAAGCTGCGCAAAACCAACAACGATAAAACATGAACAATCAGTCCCACTCTGCGGATGTGATTGCCGTGGTGCCCGCTGCCGGTATCGGCAGCCGCATGCAGGCAACCTGTCCCAAACAGTATCTGACGATTGGTCAGCACACACTTCTGGAACACAGTATTGCGCGTCTGTTCTCCCATCCAGCGGTTTCTCAGGTCATCGTCGCGTTAAGCCCTGACGATAATCACTTTGCCCGTTTGCCGCTGGCCAGCGATCCGCGTGTTGTGCGCGTGACCGGCGGCGAAACGCGTGCCGAGTCGGTGCTGGCGGGATTACAGGCGGCACAGGGCGCGCACTGGGTGTTAGTGCACGATGCCGCGCGCCCGTGTCTGCATCCGGATGATCTGGACCGCCTGCTGCAGTTACCAGGAAAGAGCAAAACGGGTGGCATTCTGGCGGCACCGGTCTGTGACACCATGAAGCGGGGGGAACCCGGCCAGTCAGCGATTGCGCATACGGTCGAACGTGACCATCTGTGGCATGCCCTGACGCCGCAACTTTTTCCCCACGCGCTCCTTACCGCCTGCCTGACCCGCGCCTTGAACGAGGGCGCGATCATTACCGATGAAGCCTCGGCACTGGAATATTGTGGCTACCATCCTGAGCTGGTCACAGGTCGCAGCGATAACATTAAAGTTACCCGCCCGGAAGACTTAGCCCTGGCGGCTTTTTATCTTAGTCAGATTCAGTCAAAGGAGAGCGCATGATGCGTATCGGTCACGGTTTTGACGTTCACGCTTTCGGTGGAGAAGGTCCGCTGGTGATTGGCGGTGTGCGAATTCCATTTGAGTATGGTTTTATCGCCCATTCGGATGGCGACGTGGCACTGCATGCTCTGACCGATGCCTTACTGGGCGCGGTGGCAATGGGCGATATAGGCAAGCTGTTCCCGGATACCGATCCGGCGTTCAAAGGCGCAGACAGCCGCGGTTTGCTGCGGGAAGCCTGGCGCCGTATTGCGGCGAAAGGCTATCGCATCGGTAACGTGGACGTCACGATTATCGCTCAGGCACCTAAAATGCTGCCGCATGTACCCCAGATGCGCATCAATATTGCTGAAGATCTGGGTTGCCATATGGATCAGGTGAACGTTAAAGCCACCACGACGGAAAAGCTCGGGTTCACCGGACGCGGCGAAGGCATTGCCTGTGAAGCGGTCGCGTTGCTGCTGAAAACGGAGTCGGCATGACGTTGCAGTACCTCCACGGTGTGCCTGGCGCGACGGGCGTAATTAAAGCCCGCCCGGAAGACTTCGAGGTGAAGGAAGACCTGGGGTACCGCCCTGACGGTGAAGGTGAGCATGTGCTGGTGCGCATTCGTAAAACGGGTGCCAATACGCGTTTTGTTGCCGAAGCCCTGGCAAAATTTATGAAAATTCCTGCCCGCGACCTCAGTTATGCCGGCATGAAAGACCGCCACGCCGTGACCGAGCAAACACTCTGCTTCCGTGTGCCGGGCAATGCGATGCCCAACCTGACAGGCTTTGCATCAGAAGGCGTCGAAATCCTTGAGGTTGTGCGTCATAAGCGCAAATTGCGCGTCGGCGCGCTGGCCGGAAACGCCTTTCGGTTGACCATACGACAGGTCAGCCAGCGCGATGACATCGAGGCCCGCCTTAAGCAGATTCGTGAACGCGGTGTGCCTAATTACTTTGGCGAGCAACGCTTTGGGCGCAACGGCAACAATCTGCAGACGGCGTTGAAACTGGCGCGTCAGGAAATCCAGATACGTGACCGCAATAAACGTGGCCTGATGCTCTCTGCTGCACGTAGTGCGTTATTCAATCAGGTCACCAGTCTGCGTTTGCAGCAGCAGGGTAGCCTGACTCAGGTCATGAACGGGGATGCATTGCAGCTTACCGGGCGTGGCAGTTGGTTTGTCGCCCAGCCCGAGGAAAGGGAGGCGTTGCAGGCGCGCGTGGATCAGCATGCGTTGCGTATCACGGCACCCTTGCCCGGAAAAGGCGAGGCGGGGCCACAGGGCGACGCGCTGGCGTTCGAAGAGCACTGTCTGGCGGATGCGGTAGAACTGCGCGCGCTGCTGGTGCGTGAACGGGTGGAGGCCAGCCGGCGTGCCATGCTGGTGGTGCCGCGCGATTTGCACTGGCAGTGGCTGGATGACGCCACCCTGACGTTGCAGTTCTGGTTACCGGCGGGCAGCTTTGCCACCAGCGTGGTCAGAGAGCTGGTCATCACTGACGACACAGCGGATTTACCTGACGAATAAGCCACGTCCTCACTTGGCCAGTCGCGCGGGTGAGGGACGCGCTGGCGTGCACAATGGGCGGCGTAGCAGGGGGCCAGCATCGCACGAAATCTTTCCTTTCAAGCAAATGTGTTACCTTTTTCCTGCCTGTGCGTTTTATTTTCGTCTACCACTTCCTCTCGCTCACCGCTAGAATGCAAAAGTCGCTGTCCAGTCATAACCTGTTGCCATGCTTCAAAACAGGTCCTTATTACGGCGACCCGGTTGAACAGAAAAGGTCAGAATTAAATGCGGATATTGCTCAGCAACGATGATGGCATCCATGCGCCTGGTATTCAGACGCTGGCAAAGGCTTTGCGTCAATTTGCCGAGGTGCAGGTGGTGGCACCGGATCGCAATCGCAGTGGTGCCTCCAACTCATTGACGCTGGAAACCCCGTTGCGCACCTTTACCCATGAAAACGGGGACATTGCGGTGCAAATGGGCACGCCCACCGATTGCGTGTATTTGGGCGTAAACGCACTGATGCAACCCCGACCCGATATTGTGGTCTCGGGGATCAATGCCGGCCCCAATCTGGGTGATGACGTTATCTATTCCGGCACGGTGGCCGCGGCCATGGAGGGACGTCATCTGGGGTTGCCCGCCATTGCGGTTTCGCTCAATGGTCATGAGCACTATGCCACTGCGGCGGCGGTAACCTGTGCGCTGCTTAAAGCGCTGAGTCGTGAGCCGCTGCGCACCGGACGCATACTGAACATCAATGTGCCCGATCTGCCGCTGGCGGAGGTGAAAGGCATTCGCGTGACGCGCTGTGGCAGTCGGCATCCGGCCGATCAGGTGATTGCCCAAACCGATCCGCGCGGCAATCCGCTGTACTGGATAGGACCACCGGGCGAAAAACTGGATGCCGGCCCTGATACTGATTTTGCCGCCGTGGATGAAGGTTATGTGTCCGTCACCGCGCTGCATGTTGATCTCACCGCGCACAAGGCTCAGGACGTGCTGAGTCGCTGGCTGGATAACGCTGAGGTAAACCTGGTATGGTGAGTCGGCGTATCGAGACACTGTTGGCGCAACTGCGTCAACAGGGGATTCATGACGAACACCTGTTAAAAGCCATCGCCGACGTGCCGCGTGAGCGCTTTATCGATGAGGCCTTTGAGCACAAAGCCTGGGATAACATGGCGCTCCCCATCGGCTCAGGCCAGACGATTTCACAGCCCTATATGGTGGCGCGGATGACCGCCCTGCTGGAACTCGATGTGCACTCGCGGGTTCTGGAAATCGGGACCGGTTCTGGTTATCAGACCGCGATTCTGGCTCATCTGGTTGAGCATGTTTACTCTGTCGAACGCATCAAAGGTCTGCAGTGGCATGCAAAGCGCCGTCTGAAACAGCTCGATTTACATAACGTCTCTACCCGCCACGGTGATGGCTGGCAGGGCTGGCCCTCGCGCGGGCCTTTCGATGCCATTATTGTGACGGCGGCGCCCCCCGAAATTCCGACTGCGCTGATAGCACAACTGGCAGAAGGTGGCATTATGGTGCTACCTGTCGGTGAAGAGCAGCAGGTGCTTAAACGCCTGCGCCGACGCGGCGGTGAAATCACCGAGGAAACGATTGAGCCGGTGCGTTTCGTCCCGCTGGTTCAGGGCGATCTGGCCTGATGACCGTGTTAGCATTTCTTAATAACTGTTTCATGGCACACGGTAGTTGATATTGTTACTATCCAGTCAGTTCAACGAAAATACAGCGTTTAACGTGCCACACAGTGTAATGTGCTGGTGAAAAGAGAAAGTCAGTTTTTAAAGGTTGCCACCACGGGGGATTAATGAGCACGGGAAGCACAATTTTTCAGTTACGCCGTCTGGCGGCGCTTTCACTGGTAAGTTTTTGGCTGGCAGGCTGTAGTTCAGGCGACAATACACAAGCGCCAATAAGTAATATCGGCGACGGCAGCAGCATGAATGATAACGGTAATATGGCCAGCACTGGTACTGCGCCTGTTGCCAGTGGTGTGCCGACGACGCCATCGCAGGGCGGCATGTTAAGCCGAAATACGCCTGTGCCGCAGAATAAGCCGGGAATCATTAGTACCGGTAATAATACAAGTAATGAAGTTGAAACCCAGAACGGGCGAATTGTGTACAACAGAAGTTATCAGAATATTCCTAAAGGAAGCTATTCTGGACAAACGTACACCGTAAAACGCGGCGATACCCTCTTCTATATTGCCTGGATTACCGGCAATGACTTCCGCGATCTGGCGCAGCGCAACAACGTACAGCCACCGTACAGCCTAAATGTTGGGCAAACCTTGCAGGTCGACAACGGCTCCGGCCAGCCTATTACCGGGGGCAACGCGATTACCGCGGCGGATGCATCACAAAGCGGCATCGTCACCGCACCACAAATAAAACAGGCCCCTGTTGCACAGCAGCCTGTTATTACGTATTCTGATGATTCAGGTAACTCGAATGGCAGTAAATTGTTGCCTTCGAAGGGAGCAAATGTTGCAACGACAACAGCTCCAGCCGTTACCGCACCACCGACGGTGAGCAGTACAACAAACAGTTCAACGCCTGTTGGAAGCTGGCGTTGGCCGACCGAAGGTAAGATCATCGATAACTTCTCTGCCACCGAGGGTGGTAACAAAGGGATCGATATCGCAGGTTCGCGCGGACAGCCGGTTGTGGCCACTGCTTCAGGAAGGGTGGTTTATGCAGGCAACGCGCTTCGTGGTTACGGTAATTTAATCATCATCAAACACAATGATGATTACCTGAGTGCCTACGCCCACAACGATACAATGCTGGTCCGGGAACAACAGGAAGTTAAGGCTGGGCAAAAGATCGCTACCATGGGTAGCACCGGAACCAGTTCAGTTAGATTACACTTTGAAATTCGTTTCAAGGGGAAATCCGTAAACCCGTTGCGTTATTTACCGCAGCGATAATCCGGCAGAGTCCTCTGGAGTCTGCCCTGGAATCACGGGTAGGAGCCACTTATGAGCCAGAATACGCTGAAAGTAAACGAGTTACATGAGAATGCGGAATTCGAAGAGAATGGAGCAGAAATTTTTGATGAGAAGGCGCTCGTCGAAAATGACTCTGGCGACAATGATGTAGCAGAAGAGGAGTTGCTGGCGCAGGGTGCGACGCAACGTGTCCTTGACGCTACTCAGCTCTATCTTGGGGAGATTGGCTATTCTCCATTGCTGACGGCCGAGGAAGAGGTACTCTTCGCTCGCCGGGCATTACGAGGTGATATTCCTTCTCGTCGCCGCATGATCGAAAGTAACTTACGACTGGTGGTGAAGATTGCACGACGTTACAGCAATCGCGGTCTGGCCCTGCTGGACCTGATTGAGGAAGGTAACCTCGGCTTGATTCGCGCCGTTGAGAAATTTGATCCAGAACGTGGATTCCGTTTCTCAACGTATGCCACCTGGTGGATTCGTCAGACCATTGAACGGGCAATCATGAACCAGACCCGGACAATTCGTTTGCCGATCCACATTGTGAAAGAATTGAACGTTTATCTGCGTACTGCGCGTGAACTTTCTCACAAGCTCGACCACGAGCCGAGTGCGGAAGAGATTGCAGAACAACTGGATAAACCGGTTGATGACGTAAGCCGTATGTTGCGTCTCAACGAACGTATTACCTCAGTTGATACTCCTTTAGGGGGCGATTCTGAGAAAGCGCTGCTGGATATCCTGGCCGATGAAAAAGACAACGGCCCAGAAGATACCACGCAAGATGACGATATGAAGCAAAGTATCGTTAAATGGCTGTTCGAACTGAACGCCAAGCAGCGCGAAGTGCTGGCTCGTCGTTTCGGCCTGTTGGGCTATGAAGCGGCAACGCTTGAGGATGTTGGCCGTGAAATCGGTTTAACCCGCGAGCGTGTGCGCCAGATTCAGGTTGAAGGTTTGCGCCGTCTGCGCGAAATCCTGCAAGGTCAGGGCCTCAGCATTGAAGCACTGTTCCGCGAATAAGCTGAACACGGCACGTCAACAGAAAGCGATGGGTAACCCCCATCGCTTTTTTTTGTCTGTTATTTACGCTTAAGTCTGTCCGGCAAAATACTCCCCTGTCAGAAAACAGGGCTGACGGGCGGCATCTTTTGTCAGGCAAAGTGTCACATCGTCCGGAAAGCCTCTTTGTATCAGCTCGACTGCGGACGCGCAGTGAAACAGTGCCGCGAAATTCTGGGACTGATGAGCGTGCCAGGCGGCGACAGCGGTCTGCGCTTCAGGTGAAAGCGTGCGTTGTGCCAGCGCGGCAATGATTCCCCCCGCTACCACATAATCCTCAATACAGGGGCGAAGGCTCCCGTCTGGCCAACGTTCGCCACAGGGGACAATCAGAATACGGCTGAAGGCGCGGCAGGCTTCGGCCGTTGCGGTCAGGTTTCTCAGGCAGCCTGTCAGCACGGGGACGCCCCGTTCCCGCGCCCTGAAGCAGGTTGCGGAGCCATTAGGGGAGGGCAGCACCAGTTTTTCATCCGGACGAACACTGAGTAACGTTCGTGGTGACAGACTGTAGCCCTCGCCACTGAATCGCCTGTCGCTGTTAGCCGCGATGGCACCGACGGACTGCGCATATTGCGTGACAGAGTGATCTTTCCAGGGATAAGGATAGACGCGCGCCCCGTTCTCCACTGCCACGCTGACACAGGTAGAAAAGGACATCACGTCAATAATCACGATGATATCCACGTCCCCGGCAAGATGATCAATGGCCGGGATCCCCCATTCCAGACGAACAGCAAACGCGTCCTGACGATACCAGTTCATAGGCTTTTCCCGCAGTGTGGTGTAACAGAGATGTGCAACCGGCGGAAGTTAGCCCTGCCTGCGCAATAATTTTTTGCAGCCGTTTTTGCTGCCAGCGGCGGATCGCATCCTTAAATATAAACAGACGCAATGCTCTGACGAGCAGTAAGGCGCCCCAAATGGCGGCTACCCAGAGTGACCAGCGGTCATTGGGCGCCGTAAAGTGGTTCAGGACATACAGCAATGCGCATACCACCACAGCGCTAAACAGAGAACGGTAAAACCGGCTCTCGGTAGCGAGCTGCTGGCGGGCGTCAGAAATGTAGCTGTCCAGCGCTTCACCGTTATTCGCAGGGGCATCGGTCAGATCGGTCACGTTAATCTCAAACACGGCCGCCAGTGCGCTCAATGTTTCCAGGCTGGGCGGATCGCCGTTTTCGATGCGCTGTATGGTTCGGGTGCTGAGGCCGGCCATTTCCGCCAGTTGTTCCTGTGACCAGGCACGTGCCAGGCGATATTCTCTGACGTTGTTCAGGTTACGCATAATGAGTCTCCGAAAGAGTAAACAATCGGTTTGCAGCATCGCCGGTAAGTGTCGACAGAAACACGATCGCAGCACGACAGGCACACGACAGCATTATGACACCGCTTTATCAGCCTGTAATCGCGTAAAGCGGTAGCAGAAGGATGCGCCAGCAGGGGTAAAGAAAGCGGGCGCAGAGAAACGCGTAACGGGAAGTCCGTAGCCGCCCTGCGAAAGGGCGGCCGTCATCAGACCAGTGCTTTAAGGCGGTAAATCCAGTCCAGCGCCTGGCGCGGTGTCAGCGTATCGGGATCCAGTGCTTCCAGCGCTTCTACGGCGGGAGACGTTTCTTCCACCAGCAACGGCAACTGCGAGCCGTCAACGTTTGACGTTGCGGATTGACTGGAAACCGTTTCGAGCTCTTTCAGCTTATTACGCGCGCGTTTAATCACCTCTTTTGGCACGCCAGCCAGCGCGGCCACGGCCAGCCCGTAGCTTTTACTGGCGGCACCGTCCTGCACACTGTGCATGAACGCAATCGTATCGCCATGTTCTACCGCATCCAGGTGAACGTTAACCACGCCTTCCAGTTTCTCAGGCAGGGTCGTCAGTTCAAAGTAGTGCGTTGCAAACAGGGTCATCGCTTTGATTCGGTTCGCCAGATTTTCCGCACAAGCCCAGGCAAGCGACAAGCCGTCATACGTAGAGGTGCCGCGGCCGATTTCATCCATCAGGACCAGGCTGTTTTCTGTCGCGTTGTGCAGAATATTGGCCGTTTCCGTCATTTCGACCATAAATGTCGAGCGGCCGGAGGCCAGATCATCTGCTGCGCCCACACGGGTGAAGATACGATCCAGTGGACCAATGACCACTTCTTCGGCGGGAACGAAACTGCCGATCCAGGCCATCAGCGCGATTAACGCAGCCTGACGCATATAGGTACTTTTACCGCCCATATTCGGGCCTGTGATGATCAACATGCGGCGTTGTGGTGCCAGCGAGAGCGGGTTGGCGATAAAAGGTTCTTTCAGGACCTGCTCCACTACCGGATGGCGGCCGGCGGTGATTTTAATCCCGGGCTTGTCGTGCAGCGTGGGACGGCAGTAGTTTAGCGTCCATGCGCGTTCCGCGAGGTTACTCAGTACATCTAGTTCGGCCAGCGCCGCCGCACTTGACTGTAACACTTCAAGGTGCGGCAGCAGCAGATCAAACAGGCCTTCATACAGGCTTTTCTCCAGCGCCAGTGCTTTGCCCTTTGACGTCAGGACCTTGTCTTCATACTCCTTCAGCTCGGGAATGATATAGCGTTCAGCATTCTTAAGAGTCTGACGGCGGACATAGTGAATAGGGACCTGATGGCTCTGACCCCGGCTGACCTGAATGTAATAACCGTGCACGCCGTTAAAACCGACTTTCAGGCTGTCCAGACCAAGTTTTTCACGTTCGCGGATCTCCAGGCGATCCAGATAATCCGTCGCGCCATCCGCCAGGGCGCGCCACTCGTCCAGCTCAGCGTGATAACCCGGGGCGATCACACCGCCATCTCTGATTAATACCGGTGGGGATTCGACAACGGCCTGCTCAAGCAGTGTGCACAGGTCGCTAAAGTCACCTATCTGGGTACGCAGGGTTTTCAGGTGTGCGGACCCGGCGTTTGCCAGCAGATCGTTGAGTTCCGGCAACTGCTGAAACGCATGGCGCATGCGCGCCAGATCGCGTGGACGCGCCGTGCGTAGCGCCAGGCGGGCCAGAATACGCTCTAAATCACCGACCTGGCGCAGAACGGGCTGAAGCACGTCGCTCAGCGCCTGCAGCTCGGCGATTGATTCCTGTCGTTTCGCGATGACGCTGCTGTCACGCAACGGCATATGCAGCCAGCGTTTTAGCATCCGGCTGCCCATTGGCGTGACGGTTTTATCCAGCACCGCGGCTAAGGTGTTCTCGGTACCGCCTGCAAGGTTTTGGGTAATTTCAAGATTACGTCGGGTGGCGGCATCCATGATGATGCTGTCCTGCTGACGTTCCATGCTGATGGCGCGGATATGTGGCAGGCTGGTCCGTTGGGTATCTTTGACATACTGCAGCAGACAACCCGCCGCGCGCAGGCCGAGATGGGCCTGCTCAACACCAAAACCGTTTAAATCCCGCGTACCAAACTGCAAAGTAAGCTGCTGACGCGCGGTATCAATTTCAAATTCCCACAAGGGACGACGGCGCAGACCACGACGCTGATCGATGAGCGACATCGGCGAAAAATCTTCCGGATAAAGGAGTTCGGCAGGATTGGTTCGCTGCAGTTCGGCCGCCATGGTTTCCAGATCCATGGGCTCACTCAGACGAAACCGGCCTGAACTGATATCCAGCGTGGCGTAACCATAGCCGCGCGCACCGTGCACCACAGCGGCCAGCAGGTTATCCTGCCGTTCCTGCAAGAGTGCCTCATCACTGATCGTGCCTGGGGTAACAATGCGGACGACCTTACGTTCGACCGGCCCTTTGCTGAGCGCCGGGTCGCCAATTTGTTCACAGATGGCGACCGACTCACCGAGTTGCACCAGCCTCGCCAGATAATTTTCAACCGCATGATGCGGGACACCGGCCATAGGGATCGGTTCGCCCGCCGAGGCACCGCGCTTGGTTAAGGAAATGTCTAATAACTGAGAGGCGCGTTTCGCATCGTCGTAAAACAGCTCATAGAAATCGCCCATGCGATAAAACAGCAGGATGTCAGGATGCTCGGCCTTGAGGCGTAAATACTGCTGCATCATTGGCGTATGGGTGCTCAAGTCCATTTGCTCTGCTTTTTTCATCTCATCTTTACTCAAGGTTGACTCTTCCTTTTGCCCGTCACGGTCAAGGCGGTGGTTTAAACAGAGAGACAGACAGGGATGTCTGTACCGTGCAGGAATCTTACCAGTTTACGGCTTCTGCATCATCAGGGTTGCCACGGCGAGTCATGAACTTAACAAAGCCGCAGGCTGACAGAAAGCGCGTCAGTAAAGGAAGGCCTCAGCGTTCGGGCCATTTCACAAAACGTGCCGATGCAGCGGTAAAAAAAGCGATTTTTTATACGATCACGTTTGTATGTCTTCCTGCTGAACGATTAACATTAACATCCCTAGTCTGGCTTGTTATATGGATATCCAATGCGTTCTAAGCTTGCTCTTCTTCCGCTTTTTGCCCTGCTTGCCGCCTGTAGCAGTAAGCCACACACTTCGCAGCCGCAGCCTCCTGCGGAACTGATTGCGCCGAAAGGCGGATTTTTACTGGAACCCGCACATGCGGTTCAACCGATGTTTGGTGATTTCGCCAGTAACCCTGTTGCAGAACAATTTA
Organism: Pantoea stewartii subsp. stewartii; assembly: GCF_008801695.1. Taxonomy (GTDB): domain Bacteria; phylum Pseudomonadota; class Gammaproteobacteria; order Enterobacterales; family Enterobacteriaceae; genus Pantoea; species Pantoea stewartii. The sequence goes on along the minus strand of NZ_VZPF01000033.1, from coordinate 30,557 downwards.
TTGATAAAATGGTGGCGAAGCACGGCTTTGACCGTCAGCAACTGCACGCCATCATCGGCCAGGCAAAACGACTGGATTATGTCCTGCGTCTGATGGATCGCCAGGCTCCCTCGTATACACCACCAAGTGGGCCTAACGGGGCCTGGATCCGCTATAGCGATAAGTTTATTACGCCGGATAACGTACAAAATGGCGTGGCGTTCTGGAATCAATATCAGGATGCTCTGCAGCGCGCGCAGCAGGTCTATGGCGTTCCGCCGGAAATTATCGTCGGCATTATTGGCGTCGAAACGCGCTGGGGCCGTGTTATGGGCAAAACCCGTATTCTGGATGCACTGGCTACGCTCTCCTTTGATTATCCACGCCGTTCTGCCTATTTCAGCAGCGAACTGGAAACCTTTTTGCTGATGGCGCGTGATGAAAAAGACGATCCTCTCGATCTCAAAGGATCGTTTGCCGGTGCGATGGGCTATGGCCAGTTCATGCCATCGTCCTACAAAGCTTACGCTGTCGACTTCAATGGTGATGGCCATATTAATTTATGGGATCCGGTCGATGCGATAGGCAGCGTCGCGCACTATTTTCAGCAGAATGGCTGGCGTCCTGGCGAGAATGTGGCCGTGCCGGCCAGCGGCCAGGCACCGATGCTGGAGAATGGCTTTAAGACCCGTTACAGCGTCAGTACGCTGGCCGCGTCAGGACTTTCTCCCCAGGGTCCGCTGGACGGCAATGATCAGGTCAGCCTGCTGCGGCTGGATTTAGGCACCCGTTATCAGTACTGGTACGGTTTACCTAACTTCTATGCCATTACGCGTTATAACAACAGCACGCATTATGCGATGGCTGTGTGGCAGTTGGGTGAAGCGGTCAGCAAGGCGCGCAAGGGCTCGCTGTTTTAATACTACCCTTATTAACTGTAAGGCTATATGATGGCGGCCCTGTATTTTGTGCCGCCGTTATTATCTGGAGTCGTTATGTCTTTACCTGCTTGTCCCGTTTGCCAGGCTGATTACACCTGGCAGGATGCTGAGAACCTAAACTGTCCGTCATGTGGTCATATCTGGACGCAAGCTGAAGGCAGCGACAGCGCTCAGGAACAGGTCGTTCGCGATGCTAACGGCAATATACTGGCAGATGGCGACAGCGTAACGGTTGTCAAGGATCTCAAGGTGAAGGGCAGCTCTTCTGTGCTGAAGATTGGCACCCGCGTGAAGAGTATCCGGCTGGTAGAAGGCGACCACAATATCGATTGTAAAATTGACGGATTCGGTCCGATGAAGCTGAAGTCTGAGTTTGTCAAAAAGAACTGATGGTATTGGGCGCCCAGCGCGCCCGATTTCATGTGTCCTCACGTCGCCCTGATGCGTTACCGGTACTCACCGGCCCTGCCACAATCCGTTCACAGCTCCCCGGACATTATCCCTTTTGTTGCCTGAACGGGCACTTTATGCGTATTTATACGTCTATGTTCTGTGTGTCCGGAGCGCATGAGAGGTGAAACGTTATGCAAGACTGGGATCCCACGCTGTATCGCAAGTTCGATGCCGAAAGAACACGACCGGCTCAGGAATTACTGTCCAGAATCAGGGTTGAAGATATCCGTTTCGTTACCGATCTGGGGTGCGGCCCCGGCAACAGTACCGAACTGCTTGTCGATGCCTGGCCACAGGCGCAGATTACGGGCCTCGACAGTTCTGCTGCCATGCTGGAGCAGGCGCGTGAACGTCTACCACAATGCGCATTTTATCGCCACCTGGCAGGCCGCGATTCCACAGCAGGTTATCTATGCGAATGCCTCGCTACAGTGGCTGGGCGGCCATTCTTCGCTCTTACCACATCTCGTAAATCAGCTGGCACCCGGCGGTACGCTGGCCGTCCAGATGCCTGATAATCTGGATGAGCCTTCACATCAGTTAATGCGAGATGTGGCCACTTCCGGGCCGTGGCGTGACAAAATCAGCGCGCAGGCGGCCGAGCGCAAGCGATTACCTTCAACTGAACACTATTACGATGTGCTGACAACGGCCGGGTGTGCCGTTGATATCTGGCGGACCACCTATTATCACGTTATGGATAATGCCCAGGCCATCATCCACTGGTTGAAAGCCACCGGGCTGCGTCCGTTTCTTGCGCCACTTAGCGTATCTGAACAGGAACAGTTTCTGGCCGCCTATCACCAGTGCCTCATGACCGCGTATCCGGCGCGGCAGGACGGCAAGGTCTTACTGGCGTTTCCCCGGCTTTTCATGGTGGCGACACGTAATCGCTAAAATATCTGGATAGTCACACGCAATTTCTGCATTGCTTTACCCCAGGCGCTTGAAAAAGGGCAGGGCTTGCACCATGTTCAGTACTCGTTGACAGGGAGCGACAAAATGAATGATTCGCAGTTGCAGACGTTGAGTGCGCAGATTGGTGAGGCGCTGAAGCAGCGTAATGCTACGGTGACCTGCGCCGAATCCTGCACCGGCGGCTGGATCGCCAAGGTGTTTACGGACATCAGTGGAAGCTCGGCCTGGTTTGAACGGGGATTCGTGACCTACAGTAATGAAGCCAAGCAGGAATTAGTCGGCGTCAGTGCCGCCTCACTGGCGCAATCTGGCGCGGTCAGTGAAGCCGTAGTGCGCGAAATGGCTGTCGGTGCCCGGCAGCAGGCGCGGGCCGATTACGCCATTTCCGTGAGCGGCATTGCTGGCCCGGAGGGGGGCAGTGAAGACAAACCCGTGGGAACGGTGTGGTTTGGCTTTGCCGGCCCCGACGATATTGTCATGGCTTTTCGCCAGCAGTTTGACGGTGACCGTGATGCGGTGCGCCGTCAGTCGGTTGCCTGGGCGCTGCAGACATTGGCCAGTAAATTTCTGAAAAATTAAACTTGATACTGTATGACTATACAGTATAATTATTCGCAACAGAAAGTGCACAGGCACCATGTGTGCGTGTTTACCCGGCATGATTAGGAGTAGAAATGGCAATTGATGAAAACAAACAGAAGGCTTTAGCTGCCGCGCTCGGCCAGATTGAGAAGCAATTTGGTAAAGGCTCCATCATGCGCTTGGGTGAAGACCGCTCAATGGATGTGGAAACCATCTCAACAGGCTCCCTGTCACTGGATATCGCATTAGGTGCGGGTGGATTGCCGATGGGCCGTATCGTCGAGATCTACGGTCCTGAAGCCTCGGGTAAAACCACGCTGACGCTGCAGGTGATTGCTGCCGCACAGCGTAAAGGTAAAACCTGTGCCTTTATCGATGCTGAACACGCACTGGATCCGGTCTACGCCAAGAAACTGGGCGTTGATATCGATAACCTGCTGTGTTCACAGCCCGATACGGGTGAACAGGCGCTGGAAATCTGTGACGCGCTGGCGCGCTCCGGTGCCGTTGACGTGATTATCGTCGACTCCGTTGCTGCCCTGACACCAAAAGCCGAAATTGAAGGCGAAATCGGTGACTCACATATGGGCCTGGCGGCGCGTATGATGAGCCAGGCGATGCGTAAGCTGGCCGGTAACCTGAAACAGTCGAATACGCTGCTGATCTTCATCAACCAGATTCGTATGAAAATTGGTGTGATGTTCGGTAATCCGGAAACCACCACCGGCGGTAACGCACTGAAGTTCTACGCGTCAGTTCGCCTTGATATCCGCCGTATTGGCGCCATCAAAGAGGGTGACAACGTCGTCGGTAGTGAAACCCGCGTTAAAGTGGTTAAGAACAAAATTGCTGCGCCCTTTAAGCAGGCTGAGTTCCAAATCATGTATGGCGAAGGGATCAACACCTTTGGCGAGCTGGTAGACCTCGGTGTGAAGCACAAGCTGATTGAAAAAGCGGGTGCCTGGTACAGCTATAAAGGCGATAAAATTGGTCAGGGTAAGGCAAACGCCAGCAACTTCCTCAAGGAAAATGCGGCTGTCGCGAACGAAATTGACCTGAAACTGCGCGACATGTTGCTCAACGGCGCTGAGCAAAACGACGCAGCGGACTTCTCCGCTGACGACGTTGAGAATGCAGCCAGCGAAGCAAACGAAGACTATTAATGCCTGAAACGGGAGCAGAGAAATCTGCTCCCGTTTGACGTTAACCTCTCACTTGCCTTTCCTCTTTCCCCCTCTGCCTCCATACTCTCTTTCCGTTTGTTAAAGGTGCGCAGTATGTCTGAACAACCTCAGCCACACGTTATCTCTTTTTCACGCCTGCTCGATCGGGCAATGCGCCTGCTGGGTCAGCGCGATCACAGTCGCGAAGAGCTCAAACAAAAACTGCAGTTATCTGCCCAGCGCAGTGCGTGGATAAAACAAAAAGAACCTGAAATTATCACTCCCGAGCTGTTGGAAAGGGTCATCAACTGGTGCAGCGAAAATGGCTGGCTGAACGATGAGCGCTTCACAGAGCGATTTATTCAGAGCCGCAGCCGTAAAGGCTTTGGCCCACAACGGATCCGGCTTGAGCTGTGGCAAAAGGGCATAAGCCGTGATGCGATTGATCTCGCCATGGAAGAGACGGAGATCGACTGGTCAGCCTGCGCAGCGGAACTGGCAGAAAAGAAATTTGGCCATCCGTTGCCGACCGAATGGAAAGAAAAAGCAAAAGTGCAACGCTATCTGCATGCAAAAGGCTTTCTGAGTGAATATATTCAGCAGGTTTTCAGAAATTTTGACGACTAAAGGCCGATGTGATTTTACTTCCCTCCGAAGAATATTTATCTTACCCCTTTTGGTTCCTTAAGCTTGCTGCCGTGATAACGCGGTACGCCTGATAAAGAAGGACCTTTCGTTAGCGTGATTCCAGGATATATATGAGCAAGAGCACTGCTGAGATCCGTCAAGCGTTTCTCGACTTTTTCAATAGTAAGGGACATCAGGTTGTAGCAAGCAGCTCCCTGGTACCGAACAACGATCCGACGTTACTGTTTACTAACGCCGGAATGAACCAGTTTAAAGATGTGTTTCTCGGTCAGGACAAGCGTGACTATACCCGCGCCACCACGTCGCAGCGTTGCGTTCGTGCGGGCGGGAAGCATAACGACCTTGAAAACGTCGGTTACACCGCACGCCATCACACCTTTTTTGAAATGCTGGGCAACTTCAGCTTCGGCGACTATTTCAAAAAAGAAGCCATTGCCTATGCCTGGGAACTGCTGACCGGTGACCAATGGTTCAGGCTGCCGAAAGAGCGCCTTTGGGTTACTGTCTATGAAACCGATGACGAAGCGTTCGACATCTGGGCCAATGATATTGGTGTTCCGCGCGAACGTATTATCCGTATTGGCGACAACAAAGGCAGTGCTTACGCGTCAGATAACTTCTGGCAGATGGGGGACACGGGTCCTTGTGGTCCCTGCACCGAGATTTTCTACGATCATGGCGATCATATCTGGGGCGGACCGCCAGGCAGTCCTGAAGAGGACGGCGATCGTTACATCGAAATCTGGAACATCGTCTTCATGCAGTTTAACCGTCAGGCGGATGGCACCATGCTGCCATTACCTAAGCCGTCGGTAGATACCGGAATGGGGCTGGAACGCATCACGGCGGTCCTGCAACATGTGAATTCCAACTATGAAATCGATCTGTTCCAGAAGCTGATTAACGCGGTTGCTGAGGTCACTGGTGCGACCGATCTGAGCAATAAGTCGTTGCGCGTTATTGCCGATCATATCCGCTCCTGTGCATTCCTGATTGCGGATGGCGTGATCCCGTCGAACGAAAACCGCGGTTATGTTCTGCGCCGTATCATTCGTCGTGCAGTGCGTCACGGCAACATGTTGGGTGCGAAAGAGGCGTTCTTCTACAAACTGGTTGCGCCACTGATTGAGGTGATGGGGGCGGCTGGCGAAGAGCTGCAGCGCCAACAGGCTCAGGTTGAAAATGTTCTGAAGAGCGAAGAAGAGCAGTTTGCGAAAACGCTGGAGCGTGGCCTGGCCCTGCTTGATGACGAACTGGCTAAACTGAAAGGCGATACGCTGGATGGTGAAACTGTCTTCCGTTTGTACGATACCTTTGGTTTTCCTGCCGATTTAACGGCCGATGTCTGCCGTGAGCGTAATCTCAAAATTGACGAAGCCGGTTTTGAAAAAGCCATGGAACAACAGCGTCAACGGGCCCGTGAAGCCAGCGGCTTCGGCGCTGACTACAGCAATGTCATCCGCACAGATGCGGCCTCATCCTTTAAAGGCTATGACCAACTGGACCTGGCCGCGACGGTGAAAGGGCTGTTCGTCGCAGGTGAAGCGGTTGACACCGTTTCGGCAGGGCAGGATGCGGTGGTAGTGCTGGATGAAACGCCTTTCTATGGCGAGTCGGGTGGTCAGGTTGGCGATACCGGTGTGCTGAAAGGCAATAACGTTGAATTCCAGGTTCAGGATACGCAGAAATATGGCCAGGCAATTGGGCATATTGGCAAAGTGAGCAGCGGTCAGCTGCGCATTGGCGACCGCGTGGAGGCGGTGGTTGATGAAGCACGTCGTGCACGTATCCGTCTGAATCACTCCGCAACGCACTTAATGCACGCTGCATTGCGTCAGGTGCTGGGTGAGCACGTCGCACAGAAAGGCTCTCTGGTTAACGATAAATACCTGCGTTTTGACTTCTCTCATTTTGAGGCCATGAAACCTCAGGAGATTCGTCAGGTCGAAGACATTGTGAACGCGCAAATCCGTCGCAACTTACCGGTAGAAACCGACGTGATGGATCTTGAGGCGGCGAAGGCGAAAGGCGCAATGGCGCTGTTTGGCGAGAAATATGACCAACGCGTGCGTGTACTGACCATGGGCGATTTCTCTGTTGAACTCTGTGGTGGTACGCACGCTGCACGTACGGGGGATATTGGTCTGTTCCGTATTCAGGCTGAATCGGGTAGCGCAGCCGGTATTCGCCGCATTGAAGCGGTGACGGGTGAAGCGGCACTGGCGCAGGTTTATGCCCAGAGCAGTCAGTTACAGGACATTGCTCAGTTGGTGAAAGCCAACAGCAGTAACCTGAACGACAAAGTGCGTGGGCTGGTTGATCACGTGCGGTCGCTGGAAAAAGAATTACAGCAGTTGCGCGATCAGCAGGCGGCGCAGGAAAGTGCCCAGCTTGGCAACAACGCCATTGATGTGAAAGGCGCGAAGCTGCTGGTGACAGAGCTCAGTAACACCGATCCGAAAATGTTGCGCACTATGGTTGATGATCTTAAAAATCAGCTGGGTTCGGCCATCATTGTTCTGGCCACTGTCGCTGAGGGCAAAGTGTCATTGATTGCTGGCGTAACAAAAGATCTTACCGACCGCGTAAAAGCGGGAGAGCTGATTGCTGAACTTGCCCCGAAAGTGGGCGGGAAAGGCGGTGGTCGACCTGATATGGCGCAGGCAGGTGGCAGTGATGCTACGGCACTGAAAGGTGCGCTGGCAGATGTTGAAGGATGGGTTTCGAGCCGTCTGTGATGAAATAAAATAATTCATCGTAGCAAGCGTCAGAACTGATGTTCCGGCGCTTTTTAATACGGTGTTAAATTTGCTAGTGACAAAGTCGGGTTGATGTAGCGTATTTCGGCTAAACTATTTATCAGCAGAATGTATTGGCGCGTTGATGTGCAATGGTGTATTTCTCATAACCTGTGTACAGCGTTAAGTGATGGATAACGCCGGGAAGCTGTATGAGCCCGACTCTTTTAATCTTTCAAGGAGCAAAAAATGCTTATTCTAACTCGTCGAGTTGGTGAAACCCTCATGATTGGCGATGAGGTGACTGTAACGGTGCTGGGCGTCAAAGGTAACCAGGTCCGTATTGGTGTTAACGCACCCAAAGAAGTGTCTGTGCATCGCGAAGAGATTTACCAGCGCATCCAGGCCGAAAAAACGCAACAAACTAACGTCTGACAGATTCTGCGTCTCGCACCTGTGCGAGACGCTCCCCTTTTTCCTCCCGCCGCTTAATTTCCTTTTTTCTGTTTATCGCCCATTTTTGTTAACTTCATCATCTTTCATTGTTGATTATTCACTCTTTTTGCCGTCATTTTGTCCCAATTGCCTGTCATTTGTGCAAACAGAAAAAACCTTCCGAAAAATTGTTTGACTTATAAGTCCGGGAAAGTAATATGTGCGCCACGCAGTGCCGATGAGCGGAAACAAAGTTCAGAAGCACAGTTCGGAAGAACGCGTAAGGTGAGGTGGCCGAGAGGCTGAAGGCGCTCCCCTGCTAAGGGAGTATACGGTCAAAAGCTGTATCGAGGGTTCGAATCCCTCCCTCACCGCCATTTCCGATGCATCCGTAGCTCAGCTGGATAGAGTACTCGGCTACGAACCAAGCGGTCGGAGGTTCGAATCCTCCCGGATGCACCATATTGTTGAATATGGACACGTTGATGCAAGGCTACACGCCAGCAGAGAACGGTATCGGAACAGAGTTGTAAAGTGAATTAGCAATTCCTTCATGGTGAGTCGTTAGCACCCTGCGTTGTACAAGAATTTCATAATGCATCCGTAGCTCAGCTGGATAGAGTACTCGGCTACGAACCGAGCGGTCGGAGGTTCGAATCCTCCCGGATGCACCATACTTTCCAGTATGGACGTGTGTTCCTGGTCTGTAAGACATTTAATCTGTCAGTCAGAACCAGTGAGGATAACGTTGCAACAGCAACGGCCCGAAGGGTAAGGCGCCAGCCGAATCATCCTCCCGGATACACCATTCTTCGTATTATCCCCAGGTTGATTTCTGCCGTCCCATAAAGCTTTCTAAATGCATCCGTAGCTCAGCTGGATAGAGTACTCGGCTACGAACCGAGCGGTCGGAGGTTCGAATCCTCCCGGATGCACCACACTTTTCAGTGTGGACGTGTGTTCCTGGTCTGTAAGCCATTCAGTCTGTCAGTCAGAACCAGAGAGGATAACGTTGCGACAGCAACGGCCCGAAGGGTAAGGCGTCAGCCGAATCATCCTCCCGGATGCACCCTACTTTTCAGTACGAACATGTGTTCCTGGTCTGTAAGCCATTCAATCTGTCAGTCAGAACCAGCGTTGCGTCAGCAACGGCCCGAAGGGTAAGGCGCGAGCCGAATCATCCTCCCGGTGTATAGCGATTAATCTTCAAACGCCTTCTCTCTGCGCTCCACCTGACAGTCCACACAACCTCGCCACGCGTGCTAAACGCAAAAGCAAGGATTGGCGTCGTGTATTTCATTCAACGCCTTCCTGGTGCAGCAGGTGCGTAACATCCAGCCTTACCGTCGCAATCCAGAACGCCAACTTAACTGTTTTAGTCATAAACATAGTATTGAATTCCTCTCGATCAGGCTGATTTTGTAAGGAATATCGTGTTTATCGCGACGTAAACTTTCTGTCCCGGATGGCAGGCACTTCGGCTTTCTTAACATAATGCTTACGTTCTGCTTTCCTGCTAAAACCATTGGAAATTCGAAGGGTTACAGGCTTTCCATCACGATCACCTTTATCTGAAAACTAAAATAGCTAATGCTTTCAAAGCATTTGCTGTTCATCCCGCCTGGCGACAACCTACGCACATTCAGCTAAAGTAGTGGCTCATTTGTTGGAGGTCCTCTGTGACAATCTACGATCAATACGACGCCCTGATTTTCGATATGGACGGGACTATTCTTGATACAGAACCGACACATCGAAAAGCGTGGCGTCAGGTGCTGACGCGTTATGGCTTAACGTTTGATGAAGCGCGCATGATGGATTTCAATGGTGCGCCATCATGGCGGCTGGCGCAGCTAATTGTCGAAACCAATAACGCCGATCACGATCCTTATCTGCTTGCCGCAGAAAAAACGGCGGCAGTGAAAGCGATGCTGCTGGAAAATGTCCAGCCGCTTCCGTTAATGGACGTCGTTAAGGCTTATCACGGACGTCGACCACTGGCTGTTGGCACCGGTAGCCAGCACGCCATGGCAGATGCACTTCTTAATCATCTGGGTGTCAGAGATCTCTTCTCGGCGGTGGTTGGGGCGGATGACGTCGAGCATCACAAACCGGAGCCCGAGACGTTCCTGCGCTGTGCGGCATTACTGGGCGTTGAACCGGCGCGTTGTGTGGTATTTGAAGACGCAGATTTTGGCGTACAGGCAGCGAAAGCCGCAGGTATGGCCGTGGTTGATGTCCGTCTGCTGTGAGCGAGACGCTGGCATATCTGTCTTTATTGAGCAGCAGCTTTCTTAGTGCGACGCTACTTCCGGGTAGTTCAGAGGCGCTGTTGGTTGCATTGCTGATCGCGAAAAGCGCATCAGTTTACGGGTTGATTGGAGTCGCATCGTTAGGGAATACCTTGGGTGGCTTGACCAACATAATTTTGGGTCGCTTATTGCCGTTAAAACGTCAGGGGCGATGGCATGAAACAGCAATGGCATGGTTGCAGCGGCTTGGGCCGGCGGCTTTGTTATTGAGTTGGTTGCCGGTAGTGGGTGATTTGCTCTGCGTGCTTGCAGGCTGGTTGCGTTTTGCCTGGCTACCCACTGTGCTGTTTCTGGCGATTGGCAAAACTCTGCGTTACATCGTTATTGCGACCGCCACATTACAGGGCATGGAATGGTGGCATTGATTCGTACAGATTCGGGGCTAGGGTTAACACTATGCTGAACAAAAATAAATTATTCACACAGCCGGAGGTTAATGTGATCCCCGACGTATCAAAAGCGTTATCCTGGCTGGAGGCGCATCCTGATGCACTAAAAGGCATTGGTCGTGGCATCGAACGTGAAACGTTGCGCGTGCAGCCGGATGGACATCTTGCAACGACTGCGCATCCTGCATCGCTCGGATCGGCGCTTAAGCATGACTGGATCACCACTGACTTTGCTGAGACGCTGTTGGAGTTCATTACCCCAGTTGATCACAGCATTGATCATATGCTGGCGTTTCTGCGCGATGTCCACCGCCATGTTGCGGATGAGCTCGGTGACGAACGCATGTGGCCTTTCAGTATGCCTTGCCTGATTGAGGACGCCGATAAGATTACGCTGGCGCAGTATGGCACATCGAATATTGGTCGGATGAAAACGCTGTATCGCCAGGGGCTTAAAAACCGCTATGGTGCGCTGATGCAAACCATCTCCGGTATTCACTATAACTTCTCTCTGCCGCTGTCGTTCTGGCAGGCATGGGCAGACGTAAAAGATTACGAAAGTGGTAAAGAGACGATTTCTGCGGGCTATCTGCGCCTGATTCGTAACTATTATCGCTTTGGCTGGGTCATTCCTTATTTGTTTGGCGCATCGCCCGCTATCTGCTCCAGCTTCCTGCAGGGCAAAGAAAGCGCACTGCCGTTTAAACACGATGACAAAGGCACGCTGTGGCTGCCTTACGCGACATCGTTACGTCTGAGCGACCTGGGCTACACCAACAAGTCACAAAGCGCATTGGGCATTACCTTTAATTCCCTTGAGGGTTACGTCAGCGCACTGAAAAAAGCGATTAAAACGCCTTCAGAAGACTTTGTGAAGATGGGCACCCGGGATGCTGAGGGCAACTGGTTACAGCTGAATACCAACGTATTGCAGATTGAAAATGAACTCTATGCGCCGATTCGTCCGAAACGCGTTACTCGTTCCGGAGAAGCTCCATCAGATGCGTTGTTACGGGGTGGTATTGAGTACATTGAAGTGCGTTCCATGGACATTAATCCCTTCTCACCTGTTGGTGTGGATGAGAATCAGGTCCGCTTCCTCGATCTGTTCCTGATCTGGTGCACGCTGGCAGACGCGCCTGAAATGAGCGCTGATGAATTACAATGTAGCCGGCAGAACTGGAACCGCGTGGTGCTGGAAGGACGTAAGCCTGACCTGAAGATTGCGGTAGGATGTGGTGAGGCGGAATATTCACTGCGCGAGGTGGGCAAAACCTTGTTCGCCGACCTGCGCCGCGTCGCAGAAGCGCTGGACAGTAATCAGGGCACCACTGAATATCAGCAGGTCTGCGATGAACTGGTAGCATCCTTTGACGATCCTGAGCTAACCTATTCGGCGCGTATTCTGAATGCCATGAAAGAACACGGCGTAACGGGCACGGGGATTATGCTGGCGGAACAGTATCGTCAGTTGCTGGTTAATGAGCCGCTGGAAGTGTTAAAGCCAGAGGACTTTGCGCAACAGGCGCAGGCATCTGTTGCGGCGCAACAGCAGCTCGAAGTGAGTGATACGCTGGATTTTGAAACCTATCTGGCCAGCCGGGAAGGGTAGAAAAGAAAAAGGCCACATCACTGTGGCCAAATTAACATCTCTGTTGTCAGGGATGGATGATAACAAATGCGCGTCTTTCATATATTCAGACGCTGGGCGATCGGAAAAGTTTCATCGTTCATAAAAAATTTTTCAGACTAAGAGGTGACGTATGCCATTACTGGATAGTTTTACTGTAGATCATACCATCATGGCCGCGCCCGCCGTGCGTGTTGCAAAAACCATGAAGACGCCGCATGGCGATACGATTACCGTTTTCGATCTGCGTTTTTGTCGCCCCAATATCGATATTCTGACTGAACGTGGCATCCATACGCTTGAGCATCTGTTTGCAGGTTTTATGCGTAACCACCTCAACGGTGATGGCGTAGAAATTGTCGATATTTCACCTATGGGTTGCCGTACCGGCTTCTACATGAGCCTGATTGGTGCGCCAGATGAGCAACGTGTGGCACAGGCCTGGAAAGGCGCGATGGAAGATGTGCTGAAAGTGAAAGATCAGAACCAGATTCCTGAGCTGAATGAATACCAGTGTGGAAGTTACAAGCTGCATTCGCTGGATGAAGCGCAGCAAATTGCCCGTAATGTGCTGGCACAGGAGATCGGCGTTAACCACAATGACGATCTGAAACTGCCTGCTGAAAAGCTGAAAGAGCTGCACATCTAGTCTGGGCTGTTCTCACAAAAACGCCGCGCATACGCGGCGTTTTTTATTGGGTTACGGCTCGCCGTTTATGCAAAAAGCAGGAGCCAGGCCAATAAAAAGCCGCCCTAAAAGGCGGCTTTATTCTGCTCTGGAGCCTACAGACTGTTTAAGCGGCGTCTGTGGCGTAATGCGCACCTGCTTAATCATATTATCCTGCACATCCAGGATATCGACGTCGTAATGATTCACCCGGACTCGTGTATTAACGGTGGGGATCTCTTCCAGCGCCTCCAGCAGCATGCCGTTAATCGTGCGCGCTTCCTGCTCGGGTAACTGCCAGTTAAAAGCTTTGTTGATCTCACGAATATTGGCGCTGCCTTCAATGAGCACCGAGCCATCGTTTTGCGGCATGACCTCTTCGGCCAGTGACGGCGACATCGAGGTAGTGAAGTCCCCGACAATTTCTTCCAGAATATCCTCGATAGAGATTAACCCTTTAATATCGCCATATTCATCAACGACCAGACCGGTCTTTTTCTTGTTGCGCTGAAACTTCACCAACTGCGTATTAAGCGGAGTGCCTTCCGGGATGTAGTAAATTTCATCAGCGGCACGCAGCAACATCTCTTTAGTGAACTCTTTTTTCTCCGTCATCATGCGCCAGGCTTCACGCACGCGCAGCATGCCCACGCAGTCATCCAGTGAGTCGCGGAACAGTACAATACGACCGTGCGGTGAGTGGCTGAGCTGACGAATCACGGATTTCCAGTCGTCATTGATATTGATGCCGACGATTTCATTGCGTGGCACCATAATATCGTCCACGCTGACCTTTTCCAGGTCCAGTACGGACAGCAACATGTCCTGGTTGCGTCGGGACATGTGCGTACGTGATTCATAAACGATAGTGCGCAGTTCCTCTTTACTTAACGCGGAACTGATAGCCCCCTCTGCCCGAATGCCGACAAGACGCATCAGTAGACGCGTAATGGTATTCAGTAACCAGACCAGCGGCAGCATAACGTACTGCAGCGGACCCAGCAGAAAGCTACTGGGATAGGCGACTTTTTCTGGATAAAGTGCAGCAACGGTTTTAGGGAGCACCTCGGCAAAAACCAGCACGACAAAGGTCAGAACACCCGTCGCAATCGCCACACCGGCGTCACCATACAGGCGCATTCCCACAATGGTGCCAATGGCGGACGCAAGGATATTGACCAGGTTATTCCCGATGAGCACCAGGCTGATAAGGCGATCGGGACGCTTTAACAACTTTTCAACGCGGCGGGCGGCGCGGTGACCATTTTTTGCCTGATGACGCAATTTATACCGATTGAGCGTCATCATGCCGGTCTCAGAACCCGAAAAGTAGGCTGAAACCAACACCATGATGATGAGCGTGACAATCAGGGTCGTGGTCGAAACATGTTCCACCGCAAAACTTCCTTTTGATTAAGAACTGTGAATAAGCAGATGCTGAAGCACGCGACTGCCGAAATAAGCCATCGTCAGCAGCACAGCGCCGCTGCAGTTGAACCACACCACACGGCGACCGCGCCAGCCTTCATGATAGTGGCCCCAGAGCAAAACGATGTAGACAAACCAGGCAATAATGGACAGCACGGCTTTATCCACGTTCTCGGCGCTGAACAGATCGTGCATATAGAACAGGCCCGTACACAGCACCAGCGTCAGTAACACCACGCCGACCTGGGTGATGTGGAACATCTTCCGTTCAATGGTCAGCAGCGGTGGCATATCCTGCGTGAAGGCCAGCTTTTTGTTTTTCAACTGGTAGTCAATCCATGCCAGCTGTAATGCATACAACGCTGCAATAATCAGCGTGGCATAGGCAAACAGCGACAGGCCAATGTGGATCATAATGCCTGGCGTTGTTTCAAGATGGGTAATGAATGCGTTCGGTACAAATGTGGCAAAAGCCAGGTTAATTAAGGCAAAGCTGTAGACAATCGGCAGCAGTAACCAGCCACGATTCCGTGAGGCAACAATGGTCATAATGGCACAGATCAGCAGGCTGACCAGCGAACCAATATTCAGCAGGCTGAGGTTTTGCCCGCCATCGACAGCGAAAATTCGTTGCTGCAGGGCGACGGCGTGGGTGACAAGCGCCACACAGGCCGACAGCACAGCTAACCGACGCCAGCCGCTTTGACGTTTCAACAGGCTGGGGATGATGAGTGCAAGACTCAGGGAGTAGGCGAACAGCGCCACAATCGCGAAAACGGACATAGTTCCTTTCAGGCATCAGTCAGATAAAGGAAAAGGGCAGTATAGCGCCAGGCGAAGCAGGCTCCAAACGATCTGAGGTGGAATTGAAGAGATCGGCTCGGCTTCGTGTTATAATCCGCCGCATTCTGCCGATATGGCGCCTCGCGATTTTTTTTAAGTGAGAGACAATGTTTGACAATTTAACCGATCGTTTGTCGCAAACCCTGCGCAATATCAGCGGCCGCGGAAGGCTGACTGAAGACAACATCAAAGACACGCTGCGCGAAGTGCGCATGGCGTTGCTGGAAGCTGACGTTGCGCTGCCGGTGGTGCGGGATTTCATTAACCGCGTAAAAGAAAGCGCGGTGGGCCATGACGTCAATAAAAGCCTGACGCCGGGGCAGGAATTTATCAAAATCGTCCGCAATGAACTGGTTGCGGCGATGGGCGCAGAAAATAACGCGCTGGATCTGGCCGCGCAGCCGCCGGCTGTCGTGCTGATGGCGGGCCTGCAGGGTGCGGGTAAAACCACCAGTGTGGGTAAGCTGGGTAAATTCCTGCGTGAAAAGCACAAGAAAAAAGTGCTGGTGGTGTCCGCGGACGTTTATCGCCCGGCGGCGATCAAACAGCTGGAAACCCTGGCACAGCAGGTGGGGGTGGATTTCTGCCCGTCCGATCTGAGCCAGAAGCCTGTTGATATCGTCAACAACGCGCTGCGTGAAGCCAAACTCAAGTTTTACGATGTATTGCTGGTGGATACCGCAGGTCGTCTGCACGTAGACGAAGCGATGATGGACGAGATTAAACAGGTTCATGCCGCGATTAATCCGGTTGAAACCCTGTTTGTCGTGGATGCCATGACCGGTCAGGATGCGGCGAATACCGCGAAGGCCTTTAATGAAGCGCTGCCGCTGACTGGGGTTATCCTGACGAAAGTGGATGGTGACGCGCGCGGCGGTGCCGCGCTGTCGATTCGCCATATCACGGGCAAGCCAATCAAGTTTATGGGGATGGGCGAGAAGACCGATGCGCTGGAAGCGTTTTATCCGGACCGTATCGCCTCACGCATCCTTGGTATGGGCGACGTCCTCTCGCTTATTGAAGATATCGAGAGCAAAGTTGACCGCGCGCAAGCGGAAAAACTGGCGAAGAAGCTGAAAACCGGCGACGGTTTTGATCTCAATGATTTCCTTGAGCAACTGAAGCAGATGCGCAACATGGGCGGAATGGCGAGCCTGATGGGCAAGCTGCCGGGCATGGGGCAACTGCCTGACAACGTGAAATCGCAGATGGATGACAAAGTGCTGGTGCGCATGGAAGCCATCATCAATTCGATGACGCGCAAAGAGCGCGAAAAACCAGAAATCATCAAAGGCTCACGTAAGCGCCGTATTGCCACCGGCTCCGGTATGCAGGTGCAGGACGTTAACCGCTTATTAAAGCAGTTCGACGACATGCAGCGGATGATGAAGAAAATGAAGAAGGGCGGAATGGCGAAAATGATGCGCGGCATGAAAGGTATGATGCCGCCAGGTTTCCCTGGACGCTAAGGGGTTCCACAAAAAAGCCTGGGATGGCTCAGTTTAGGTTGCTTTTTGCGCCAAAATGAGTAAAATTTTAGGGCTTTTTATACAGCACCCGGACCCCGTTCCTCGATGGGGGCCGGGTCTTTTATTAACTGAAGAGGATGTTATGGTAACAATTCGTTTGGCACGTCACGGCGCTAAAAAGCGTCCGTTCTATCAGGTCGTCGTTACTGACAGCCGCAATGCACGCAACGGTCGCTTCATCGAGCGCGTAGGTTTCTTCGACCCGATCGCTTCTGGTCAGGCTGAAGCACTGCGTCTGGATCTGGATCGTATCGAGCACTGGGTTGGCCAGGGCGCAACGCTTTCTGATCGCGTTAACGCGCTGATCAAAGAAGCAAAGAAAGCAGCTTAATCTGTCACGGTGGTGAGCATGAGCAGACAACTTGCCGCACAGGCACCTGTTAACCCGATTGTATTGGGCAAAATGGGCGCTGCATACGGCATTCGCGGCTGGCTCAAAGTGTTTTCCTCCACTGAAGACGCTGAAAGCATCTTTGACTACCAACCCTGGTTTATCCAGCGCGCCGGTAAATGGCAGCAGGTGGAACTGGATAGTTGGAAGCACCACAATCAGGACCTGATCATCAAAGTCAAAGGCATTGACGATCGGGATGCGGCGGCACAGTTGACCAATTGCGAAATTCAGGTCGACTCGACGCAACTGCCTGCGCTGGAAAACGGTGAGTACTACTGGAAAGACCTGATGGGTTGCAAGGTGGTCAACGTTGAAGGCTACGAGCTGGGTAAAGTCATCGATATGATGGAAACCGGTTCGAACGACGTTCTCGTCGTGAAGGCAAACCTGAAAGATGCGTTTGGTGTACAGGAGCGGTTAATTCCGTTTCTTGATGAACAGGTTATCAAGAAAGTCGATCTCGCTACTGGCCTTATTGAAGTAGATTGGGATCCTGGTTTTTGATCTCCGAATCAAACGGTAACGTAACGGCGAAAACAATGTGGATTGGTGTAATTAGCCTGTTTCCAGAAATGTTTCGCGCTATTACCGATTACGGGGTAACTGGCCGGGCAGTAAAAAATGGCCTGCTCAGCGTTCAAAGCTGGAGTCCACGTGACTTCACGCACGACCGGCACCGTACTGTGGACGATCGTCCTTATGGTGGCGGACCGGGAATGCTGATGATGGTACAACCTTTACGGGATGCCATCTCCGCAGCGAAAGCAGCGGCGGGAGAGGGTGCCAGGGTGATATATCTTTCACCTCAGGGGCGCAAACTGGACCAACAGGGCGTTTGCGAACTGGCGTCACGCGACAAGTTAATTCTTGTTTGTGGTCGCTACGAAGGGATTGATGAGCGCGTAATCCAGACCGAAATTGATGAAGAATGGTCAATCGGTGATTACGTTCTCAGCGGTGGGGAACTGCCTGCAATGACGATGATTGACGCAGTCGCCCGGTTCATTCCGGGAGTACTCGGCAAGCAGGCGTCAGCCGATGAGGATTCGTTCTCGGAGGGATGGCTGGATTGTCCACACTATACCCGACCTGAAGTGTTAGAAGGGATGGAGGTTCCGCCAGTATTACTGTCGGGCAACCATGCCGATATTCGCCAGTGGCGCCTGAAACAGTCGCTAGGCCGTACCTGGCTGAGAAGACCTGAACTTCTGGAAAACCTGGCTCTGACTGAAGAGCAAGCAAGGTTGCTTAAGGCGTTCCAACAGGAACACCAGCAACAAAACGATGATGCGGAAGAGTAATCTTCCCTGACTATCAGTTTACCCAGGATAAGAGATTTAATTATGAGCAACATTATTAAGCAAATTGAACAAGAGCAGATGAAACAGGACGTACCTTCCTTCCGTCCGGGTGATACCGTGGAAGTGAAAGTATGGGTCGTTGAAGGTTCTAAAAAACGTCTGCAGGCATTCGAGGGCGTGGTTATCGCTATTCGTAACCGCGGTCTGCACTCTGCATTCACTGTTCGCAAAATTTCTAACGGCGAAGGCGTTGAGCGTGTCTTCCAGACTCACTCTCCGGTAATTGACAGCATCGCTGTTAAACGTCGTGGCGCTGTGCGTAAAGCCAAACTGTACTACCTGCGTGAGCGTACTGGTAAGTCTGCTCGTATCAAAGAGCGTCTTAGCTAAGGTATCGCTAACGCGACATCTAAAAGTTAATAGCAAACAAGGGGTTGGCAGCATGCCAGCCCCTTTTTTTATTGCCAGAGAAACGCTTTTACAGAAAAGACTTACCCGATGCAGCCCGCAGTCCGGGTCTGTCGGCCTGACAGGGCTGATTGTCGTTTAGGATGACGAATCCCGGCGTGAAGGACGATCACGGTCACTCCCGTCAGCAAGGGATGGCGTCTCTGCCGGTGTTTTCAGGTAACATGTGTCCCGCCGTTCGCGCGTTGAAGACAGGGCCGTACTGCAAAATAAAAGCACGCTGTCATGAGCGGCTGCATAAATATTGCCTTCCCGATTTTCGTCGTCTCGCCCATGAGAGGGGTTGCCGGGAAGGTGCGCATTATCATAAGGACAGGTTGTGAAGGACGCGCTTTTTTTTCTTTCTGGGTTTTTACTTTCCATCGCCTCATTTCGTTCAGCCCGCTATGCGCTGGAAGGCAACAGCAATCTATGGCTTTGCCGCATTCTGACCGTGCTGTGGTCCCTCATGGTGTTCGTGTTGTTTCCCCTGTTTCTCGCCATTGGATTATATGGTCCGGCCCTGATTCTGGTGGCGCTGAACCTCATCATTGTCTGGGCTGGCCGTGAACACAGAAAGGAAATGGCGCGTAAGAAGCAGAAAGCCACGGCAGTTAAGCCGCATATCCCGTTAGTCGATGTGGATATGCCCTGGCTGAACATGAAAGAGATCGGCTTCAGTTATTTTGACTATGAGGGCAAGGTCGTATACCAACGTGTTGATGTGGAATCCTGCGATGGGCGATTTATTAAAGGTTATAGTCATTTTTACAGAGAG
The DNA here is from genome assembly GCF_008801695.1 of Pantoea stewartii subsp. stewartii. Classification (GTDB taxonomy): domain Bacteria; phylum Pseudomonadota; class Gammaproteobacteria; order Enterobacterales; family Enterobacteriaceae; genus Pantoea; species Pantoea stewartii. The sequence goes on along the minus strand of NZ_VZPF01000033.1, from coordinate 10,982 downwards.
TTACGCGCATTCGAACTGGACCGGATTGAGTACGGCATGGTTATTGTCTGGCGGACAAATGAAAGCATGACCGTTGACGACTGGCTTATGGCTTATGTTGAGGCTTATAGCCTCTGAGAACGCCCGGCTGACCTGACATCAGGGGCGCTGAAAATGATAGATCGCCGCGTTTACTGGCCCGCTGTCCAGGACAATTAAGCCATAACGGTAATCGATAAAGCGCCCACCGCTTTTTTCTGCCACTCGCCGGCTGGCATAGTTGTTCTCCACCGCCAGCAGTTCGATTGTCTGCACATCCGGCCGCGCAAAGCCAAATTCCAGTAATAACTTCACCGCCTGCGTAGCCACGCCCTGGCGCTGTGCATTGCTGCGCACCCAGTAACCGAGGGAACACAACGTGCCCGGCTCGCTGGCAAAACGAAAACCAGCACCGCCTAACAGACGATCCTGCGCATCCACAATCGCAAACTCTTCTGATTCTCGTACCGCCCGTTGTAAGTGGGTAAAGCGAATCCAGCTTTCAGCCTCATGAGGCTGATAGTTTTCGTGTGCCCAGCTCATCCAGGGCAAAAGGGTATCAAGTGAGGCATTTACCGCCGCGGTAAATGCCTCGACATCGTTTAACTGAAAAGGACGTAGCCGGATTGTTGGTGGGATCTGAACCATATTTCTGCCTCTCTGTGGGAATGCGCTTATCTTAACAGGCGATACCGCCACGTAAAATTCTTGTGTGTATATAAAAGTTTACATATTCAGTGGAGTTTGAGTTCATTTGTTTTTTATTAATATATTGTTTTTAGAGGTATTTAATTTATTTTGCCAAGAATTTTATGGGTGGTGGTAAATAAAGTGTACATCCAGCATTGTTTCGTGTATCAGTTATGGTACAGTAGTGCCACATCCTCTGTGAGGATCCTGTAAACGCATAAATGAGTGTAAAGGACAGCAAGATGCAAAAAGACGCGCTAAACAATGTTCACATTGCAAATGAACAAGTGTTGATCACCCCTGAAGAGCTGAAAACCAAGTTTCCGTTAAGCCCTGCGCAGCAGGCGCAAATCGCGGCATCGCGCCAGACCATTGCCGATATCATTGCCGGTCGCGATCCTCGCCTGTTAGTGGTGTGCGGTCCTTGCTCTATTCATGACACAGAAGCCGCTCTTGATTATGCGCGTCGTTTAAAAACCCTTTCCGAAACGGTGAGTGATCAACTCTATCTTGTTATGCGCGTCTACTTTGAGAAACCCCGCACAACCGTTGGCTGGAAGGGGTTGATCAACGATCCTTACATGGATAACTCATTTGATATGGAAGCAGGGCTGCACATTGCACGTGAATTGCTGGTTAATCTGGTCGACATGGGCCTGCCTTTAGCTACGGAAGCGCTGGATCCTAACAGCCCACAGTATCTGGGCGATCTCTTCAGCTGGTCGGCGATCGGTGCGCGTACAACGGAATCGCAAACGCACCGTGAGATGGCGTCAGGACTCTCCATGCCGGTTGGCTTCAAAAACGGGACTGATGGCAGCCTGGGCACGGCGATTAATGCCATGCGTGCGGCGGCGATGCCTCACCGGTTTGTCGGGATCAATCAGTCGGGCCAGGTCTGCCTGCTGCAAACGCAGGGTAATCCGGATGGCCACGTCATTTTACGCGGAGGAAAAGCGCCCAACTACATCCCTGAAGATGTGGCGCAGTGCGAAGCCGCCATGCTAAAAGCGGGACTCCGTCCGGCCTTAATGATAGATTGCAGCCATGGTAACTCCGATAAAGATTACCGCCGTCAGCCCGGCGTAGCGGAATCTGCCGTTGCGCAAATCAAACAAGGTAACCGCTCAATTATTGGCTTGATGCTGGAAAGTCACATCCATGAAGGCAACCAGTCTTCTGAGCAGCCGCGCAGCGAGATGAAGTACGGTGTTTCCGTCACGGATGCCTGCATTAACTGGCAGGTTACCGAAGATTTACTGCGTGGCATGCATCATGAGCTACAAGGGGCGCTGGCGGCGCGTTTTTCACACGAGGTCTGATAGGTAATGGTCGCGGAACTAAACGCATTACGTGAACAAATTGATACGGTAGATAAAGCTTTGCTGGATCTGCTGGCAAAACGTCTGGAACTGGTCGCTGAAGTGGGTGAAGTCAAAAGCCGCCATGGTTTGCCGGTCTATGTCCCTGAACGTGAAGCATCGATGCTGGCGTCGCGTCGTAAAGAAGCTGAGGCCCTCGGTGTTCCTGCGGACTTGATCGAAGACGTATTACGCCGGGTGATGCGTGAATCTTACGCCAGCGAAAACGATAAAGGTTTTAAAACATTGTGTCCTGCGCTTCGCCCAATCGTGATTATCGGCGGTGAAGGGCAGATGGGGCGCCTGTTCAATAAAATGCTGACGTTGTCTGGCTATGCGGTAAAGACGCTGGACAAAGATGACTGGGACAAGGCGGATACATTGCTGGCGGATGCCGGTATGGTGATGATCAGTGTCCCTATTCATCTGACAGAGGCGGTGATTAACCGGCTTCCTCCCTTGCCGGATGACTGCATTCTGGTGGATCTTGCCTCGGTTAAACATCGCCCTTTGCAGGCGATGCTGGCCGCACATCGCGGGCCAGTATTGGGTCTGCATCCAATGTTTGGGCCTGACAGCGGCAGCCTGGCCAAGCAGGTTGTGGTCTGGTGTGATGGGCGACAACCGGAAGCCTACCAGTGGTTTCTGGAGCAGATCCAGGTCTGGGGCGCGCGCCTCCATCGTATCGGTGCGGAAGAGCACGATCAGAACATGGCCTTTATTCAGGCCCTGCGCCATTTTGCGACGTTTGCTTATGGGCTGCATCTGGCGGAAGAGAACGTCAATCTTGACCAACTGCTGGCGTTGTCATCGCCTATCTACCGGCTGGAGCTGGCAATGGTTGGGCGCCTGTTTGCTCAGGATCCCCAGCTCTATGCGGATATCATAATGTCGTCTGAAAATAACCTGAATCTTATCAAGCGGTATTATCAGCGATTTGGCGAAGCGATTGCTTTGCTGGAACAAGGCGATAAGCACGCCTTTATCGCCAGCTTCAATCGGGTTGAGGCCTGGTTTGGCGATCACGCAAAACGCTTTTTGGTTGAAAGCAGAAGCTTACTGCGATCGGCTAACGACAGCCGTCCTTAAAAGCAAAAGGCATCCAACCGGATGCCTTTTTCATTTCTATTGCTTGGGTTCCACAGGAATCACATTCTCACTGGGATAGCAGCCAAGAACTTTCAGTGAACGCGTCATGGCGCGAAGTTCTTCCAGTGCCTGCTGCATTTTCTCAGACTGCAAATTACCCTGCACATCCAGATAAAACATCTCTTCCCAGGGATTGCCGTTAATTGGACGGGATTCCAGCTTGCTCATGATGAGATTGTGCTGGCGCAGGACCAAAAGGGCGTCAACCAGTGCACCTGCCTGTTGACTGGTTGCCATGATCAGCGTGGTTTTGGCCGAAATCTGATCGGAGACATCAATAGGTTTGCGTGCCAGAACAATAAAGCGAGTATGGTTCTGCTGCTGGTTAGCCAGATGGCGCTCAAGCACGCGTAACTGATAAAGCTCACCTCCGGCCTCACTGCCGATAGCCGCAACCTTCGGCGAGTTGAGCGCGGCCACTTTTTCCATCGCGGCGGCGGTACTTTCTGTGTAAACAATATTCCAGTGTGGAAAACGGTTGATAAAGTGGCTGGACTGCTGGAAAGGCTGTGGGTGGCTGTAAACCGTTTCGATTTGTTCCAGGTCGCTCGGGCCGCTCACCAGCATGCAGTGCTCAATGGGCAACGTCATTTCACCGACAATCGACAAATTGGTCTGTTGAAGCAGGTCATAAACATCATTGATGGAGCCGGAACTGGTGTTTTCGATGGGCAGGACAGCGTAGTCTGCCGCGTTGTTCTCAACCTGTTTAATAATGTCGTGGAATTTCAGGCAACCGCATTCCACCATGCTGTCGAAATGGCGGGCAGCATACTGTCGCGCAGCCAGATGAGAATAAGAGCCCTTTGGCCCTAAAAACGCGATGCGCGCAGCCTGTGCATGCGGATGGTTCAGGTTCTTTTGCAGCAATGCCTGCTGTGTCAGCACGGAGTCTTCAATGACTAACTGAAACAGACGGGTAATGTAATGCGCATCTAACTGATGCTTTTTGCCCAGCACAATAAGGTGTTCGATCAGCGCGCGCTCACGTTCGATATCACGGACAGGACGATGGGTGGCGAGTTTCGCTTCTGCCACCTCCACAGCCAGCAAACGCCGTTCGGCAAGTAACGTCAGTAGTTTTTCGTCCACGGCGCTGATTTTTTCACGCAGCGCCAGAAGCGGATTGTCCGGGGTCATAAGGCTCACCTGTAAGCTATCCAATAAAAAAGCCTCCCGATTGGGAGGCTTTGTTGTTCGTCTTCGCTTTCTTTTTACACGACGAATGGCCTCCCGTTCAGGGGAAGGTAAAAAAGAAAGCGAAGAAAAACGACAGTATTTTCATGAGGCGTTCCAAAATTGAGCTGACCTGAGAGTAACCGTACTCACGAAAAGCTGTCAACAAAAAACGCGCCCGGAGGCGCGTCAGAAAAGCGGGGATGAGGCTACTCTTCGGCTGCTGGCGTGAAATCTTTCACGCTGCTGGCCGCACGCCGCGCTTCAGGTTTGTGTTGGACTTTATTGAGTTGGCGCTCAAGTTTGCCGATCAAATCATTGATAGCGGTGTACATGTCGTCATGTTTGGCACTGGCGACCAGGGTACCGTTTGGTGTGTTGATGGTCGCGTCTGCCACAAACTCTTTGGACTCTTTCGACAGGACGATATGCGGATTAATCAGGTCAGTTTGCCATTTCTCAAGCTTGGCAAGGCGGTCTTCGACGTGTTCACGGATGGCTGGAGTAATTTCCATTTGCTTACTGGTAATGTTCACGATCATTATGCTTACCTCTCTGTGATTGCCGTCGGAATAGATCCAGCATAGCGCGATAATTCTGTATTTGTGTGATTTTGATCACAAAAAAATGACACTTTTTGTCAACCAGGGCAAATTGTTAGAAAGGGCGAGAATGTGGTCGAAAAGGCTTGAAGCCAGGGCATTAACAAGGCATTGTTGATAGGTTAGCTCAGCGGCAACGTGTCAATATTGCCTGTTCTGTGCGCAAAAAAAAGCAGCCTCAGGGCTGCTTTTTTTGTTTCGGGAAAGGAAGGCTGATTAACCGTTATTGGCGGCGATAATTTTTGCCACTTTATCGGCCTCTGCATTCAACTGCAGTTGACGGTAGGCATTTTCCATCAGCGGAAGCGCGTCGTGGGTCGCCTGCGTATCAGGATAATCGCGCATCATGCCTTCAACACGGTTAACGACCGCGACATAAGCCCCGCGCTTGGTATAGAATTGCGCCACCGAGAGTTCATATTTAGCCAGACGATCTTTCAGGAAGACCTGACGCTTGTATGCATCAGCGGCATACTGGCTGTTCGGGTAACTGCGCAGCAGCTGTGCAAAGTCGCGGAAAGCATCGCGCGCATGCGTAGGATCACGGTCCGAACGGTCAATGCCAAAAAAGCCCTGCAATGCTGAATCGTCCAGCGCCATATCCGTCAGACCTTTCATATAGATGACGTAATCAATATTAGGGTGCGTAGGATTTAAACGCATAAAGCGACTGATCGCCGCCTGCGCCATGGGCAGATCGGCATTTTTATAGTACGCGTAGATCAAATCCAACTGAACCTGCTGCGAATAGGGACCGAACGGGTAACGATTATCCAGCGCTTCCAGTTGCTTAATCGCCGCTTTAAAGTTACCGTCCTGCAGCTTTTGTTGCGCTGTAGCATAGATTTCAGAAGGCGGGTTGTCCGGTACCGCGTCATTTGAGCCGGAACAACCAACAAGTGCCAGGCTCAGTGTGGCTGCAGCCACCAGATATTTCATACGCGTCATGACGAAGTGATTATCCTCAAAATGTTATGGCGGAAGCTGTCCGTATAGCTCCCGGTAATGACCAGGTACGATAGCACATTATATTAAACGGCATCGCCGTAAAACCCAACGTTAACGAAGAAGCTGTATATGGCACAACAAGTTCAACTCACCGCAACGGTATCCGAGTCACAACTCGGACAACGTTTAGATCAGACTTTGGCGGAATTGTTCCCTGATTATTCACGTTCCCGCATAAAAGAGTGGATTCTCAACCAGCGCGTCAGTGTTAACGGCACTGTCATTGATAAGCCGAAAGAGAAAGTGCTTGGCGGCGAGCGCGTCACGATTGATGCAGAGATCGAAGAGGAGCAGCGCTGGGAACCCCAGGACATCCCGCTGGATATCGTATACGAAGACGAAGATATTATCGTCATCAATAAACCACGTGACCTGGTTGTCCATCCTGGGGCGGGAAATCCCGACGGTACGGTACTGAATGCACTACTGCATCACTATCCCGCCATTGTGGACGTTCCGCGTGCGGGGATTGTCCATCGTCTGGATAAAGACACCACCGGTTTGATGGTGGTGGCGAAGACCGTACCGGCGCAGACGCATTTAGTTGATGCCCTGCAGCGTCGTGAAATTACGCGTGAATATGAGGCGGTGGCCATTGGCACCATGACGGCGGGGGGAACGGTGGATGAACCGATTAGCCGTCACTCGACGAAACGTACGCATATGTCCGTGCATCCAATGGGTAAACCCGCTGTGACCCATTATCGCATTATGGAGCATTTCCGCGCCCATACGCGGCTTCGTCTGCGACTGGAAACCGGCCGTACGCACCAGATTCGCGTGCATATGTCGCATATTAATCATCCGCTGGTGGGCGATCCGCTCTACGGTGGCCGGCCGCGTCCGCCAAAAGGCGCGTCTGAAGAATTTATCGCGACCTTACGCGGTTTTGATCGTCAGGCACTGCACGCCACGATGCTCCGTCTTTATCATCCCATCTCGGGTATTGAGATGGAGTTTCATGCGGCCATTCCGCAGGATATGATCGATCTGATTGACGCGCTGAAAGCCGACACAGAGATGTTCAAGGATCAACTGGACTGGTTATGAGTCTGATTATCCCACAATGGCCTGCGCCAGCGCAGGTGCGAGCTGTCTCGACATTACGCCACGGTGGCGTCAGTGAGGGAAACTGGTGCTCGCTGAATCTCGGGGGCCATGTCGGTGATAAAGCAGAACATGTTCGTGCTAACCGTGAGCGACTGGTCTCGCTTGCAGCGTTGCCCGCGATGCCGCAATGGCTGAATCAGGTGCATTCAACTGACGTTGAACATCTCTCTGCCCGCATGGATCCTCAGCCGCGGCAAGCCGATGCCTGCATAACGCGTGAGCCGGGCGTAGTTTGTGCTGTGATGACCGCTGACTGCCTGCCCGTGCTGTTTTGTTCTGACGATGGGCGTGAAGTGGCCGCTGCACATGCCGGATGGCGTGGGCTTTGTGGCGGCGTGCTGGAAAATACGCTGGCGCAGTTTCAGGCGCCGCCCGACAGAATCCATGCCTGGCTGGGGCCGGCGATCGGTCCTGATGCTTTTGAAGTCGGCGCGGAGGTTCGTCGTGCATTCATGGACATTGATCCGCGTGCGGCGGATGCATTCCGCCCCGTCGGAGATAAATTTTTTGCCGATATCTGGCATCTGGCCCGACAACGCCTGCAGGCCGCAGGGGTCCAGTCTGTCAGTGCAGATTCACGCTGCACCGTCAGTGAACCCGACAATTTCTTCTCCTACCGTCGGGACGGGATCACCGGGCGTATGGCAACTTTAATTTGGCTGTTATAGTCTTACGCCATAAGACGATCTAGGCAGTGCATTTTTTACTCATATCTCAGGTCATTATCCTTGAAAACTTGAGGGATGACCTCATTTTAATCTCCAGTAGCATTTGACCTGTAATGGGAGGAATTATGCGTCTGGATCGTCTTACTAATAAATTTCAACTTGCTCTCTCCGACGCGCAGTCTCTGGCATTGGGACACGACAACCAGTTTATCGAACCTTTGCATCTGATGAGCGCACTGCTCAAACAGGAAGGGGGATCGGTCGCTCCGCTGTTGTCCTGTACCGGCATAGACGTGGCCTCTCTGCGTACGCAGATTGACCAGGCTATCGATCGTCTGCCCCAGGTGGAAGGCAGCGACGGCGACGTGCAACCTTCTGCCGACCTGATCAGAGTGCTTAATCTGTGCGACAAGCTGGCACAGAAGCGCAATGACAACTTTATCTCATCTGAATTATTTGTTTTGGCAGCCCTGGATTCACGTGGCTCGCTGGCAGACATTCTGAAGTCTGCGGGTGCCACTAACGACAAGCTCACCAAAGCGATAGAACAACTTCGTGGAGGTGACAACGTGAACGATCAGGGGGCTGAAGATCAGCGTCAGGCGTTAAAGAAATACACAATCGATCTCACTGAGCGTGCCGAGAAAGGCAAGCTGGATCCGGTGATTGGTCGTGATGAGGAAATTCGCCGTACCATTCAGGTATTGCAGCGCCGTACTAAAAATAACCCTGTGTTAATCGGTGAGCCCGGCGTAGGTAAGACCGCCATTGTTGAAGGGCTGGCCCAACGCATTATCAATGGCGAAGTGCCGGAAGGGCTGAAAGGTCGCCGTGTACTGGCGCTGGATATGGGCGCGCTGGTGGCAGGGGCAAAATACCGGGGTGAATTCGAGGAGCGCCTGAAAGGCGTACTCAGCGACCTGGCCAAACAGGAAGGCAACGTCATCCTGTTTATCGATGAGTTACATACCATGGTGGGCGCGGGCAAAGCGGACGGCGCAATGGATGCCGGTAATATGCTGAAGCCGGCACTGGCACGTGGTGAGCTGCACTGCGTCGGTGCCACCACGCTGGATGAATATCGCCAGTACATCGAGAAGGATGCGGCACTGGAGCGTCGTTTCCAGAAAGTGTTTGTCGCAGAGCCAAGCGTTGAAGATACCATCGCCATTTTGCGCGGGTTAAAAGAGCGCTATGAGTTGCACCATCATGTACAGATTACTGACCCGGCTATCGTTGCGGCGGCCACGCTTTCTCACCGCTATATCGCCGATCGTCAGTTACCCGATAAGGCGATTGACCTGATCGATGAAGCGGCATCCAGCATTCGTATGCAGATTGACTCCAAACCAGAGGCACTGGATCGACTGGAGCGGCGCATTATTCAGTTGAAACTGGAACAGCAGGCGCTGAAGAAAGAGTCTGATGATGCCAGCGTGAAACGTCTGGAGATGCTCGAAGCGGAGCTGAATCAGAAAGAGCGTGAATATGCTGAGCTGGAAGAAGAGTGGAAAGCGGAAAAAGCCTCATTAACCGGTACGCAGAATATTAAAGCGGAGCTGGAACAGGCACGCCTCCAGCTTGAGCAGGCGCGTCGCTCTGGTGATTTGGCGCAGATGTCTGAGCTGCAGTACGGCAAAATCCCGGCGCTGGAAAAACAACTGGCTTCTGCCACCCAGTCTGAAGGCAAAACCATGAAGCTGCTGCGCAATCGCGTGACAGATGTGGAAATTGCCGATGTGCTGGCGCGCTGGACCGGTATTCCGGTTGCCCGCATGATGGAAGGGGAGCGAGACAAACTGCTGCGAATGGAACAGGAGCTCCACTCGCGCGTTATCGGACAGGATGAAGCCGTCGAAGCGGTGTCGAATGCCATTCGTCGTAGCCGTGCGGGTCTGGCCGATCCAAACCGTCCTGTCGGGTCATTCCTGTTTCTCGGCCCAACGGGTGTGGGTAAAACCGAGTTGTGTAAATCGCTGGCTAACTTCCTGTTTGACAGTGACGATGCGATGGTCCGTATCGACATGTCTGAATTTATGGAGAAACACTCGGTATCGCGGCTGGTGGGGGCGCCTCCGGGCTACGTTGGCTATGAAGAGGGCGGCTATCTGACCGAGGCGGTTCGCCGTCGTCCGTATTCGGTGATTCTGCTGGATGAGATAGAGAAGGCGCATCCCGATGTCTTCAATATCCTGCTGCAGGTGCTGGATGATGGCCGGTTAACGGATGGGCAAGGTCGCACCGTTGATTTCCGCAACACGGTGGTAATCATGACCTCGAACCTGGGCTCCGATCTGATTCAGGAACGTTTCGGCAATCTGAACTACGCCGAAATGAAGGGGGTTGTCATGGGTGTGGTAGGACAGCACTTCCGTCCTGAATTTGTTAACCGTATTGATGAGGTGGTGGTGTTCCATCCTCTGGGTGAAAAACACATTGCCTCTATCGCACAGATTCAGCTGCAACGGTTGTACAAACGTCTGGAGGATCGCGGTTATCAGCTGCATATCTCTGATGCCGCGATCAAGCTGCTGGGTGAGAACGGTTATGATCCGGTGTACGGTGCGCGTCCACTGAAACGCGCTATCCAGCAACAGATAGAGAATCCGCTGGCACAGCAGATCCTTTCCGGACAACTGGTTCCGGGAAAAGTGATAGAAATGGATGTCAAAGACGACGTCATTACGGCACATCAGTAAGGTTGTCTCTGTTAAAAACGGGCGTAATGCCCGTTTTTTGTTTCTGAAACGGGCCGGATTGGTGGTTTCTGCGACGGTTTGCCTGGAAAGTGAGCGGTTGAGAAGTTTCTTTGAATTACCCCCTTGCCAGCCCAAAATATTTGCCTATAATGCGCCTCCACTGACACGGCACAACGGCTTACGTAACGCGGTGTTCAGCAGAGAACTCCCCGGAGTTTTCGCCGGAGTAAAACTTCTGAAAAAGAAGTTGACTCTGAAGGAGGAAAGCGTAATATACGCCACCTCGCAACAGACGGTTAACCCGCTGGTTGCACTGCTCTTTAACATTTTATCAGACAATCTGTGTGGGCACTCGCAGGATTGATATCCGCGTATCCGGACGCAAAAAAATATCAAGTCTTAAGAGTGAACACGTATTGAAATTCATTACGACGTTTTCCTTGAGCATCGCTGCACTGGTTGCAGCAAATCAAACTTTAAATTGAAGAGTTTGATCATGGC
>NZ_VZPF01000032.1 GCF_008801695.1 Pantoea stewartii subsp. stewartii | reverse complement strand
ATGTCGAACGGTTGTGGCAGGCGCTTCATGAGACAATAACCCGAAATCACCAGTGCAGTTCAATGTGGCAACTGTTGAAAAAGGTCCATCACTTTATGAATACCGTCAGCCCATTCCCCGGGGGAAAACATGGGCTGGCTAAAGTGTAGCGGTATTAGGATCAGTTATTTAGCATTAATAACCAGATCACAGTGAAACCGATCAGTGTGCTTCCTGCATCACCCATGAAAACTTTAAATTTTTTGCCCCAGTGAATGCCAAGATTTAGCAGTATATAGGGAAGACAAGCAGCCATCAGACAAGTACACCATAATGCTAGATGCGAATTATTCCCTAGTGCAAAAACGATTCCCAATGCACCGAAGGTAACGCAAGATAGTGCGCCTAAAAGGCCATCAATACCGTCAACCATGTTAAAGGCATTTATAGCCCCTATAACCGCAAACAATGTTACTACATAGCCAAACATACCTAGCACGATCTCATATCCAAACAGAACATTACCGAGCGTATATAGGTAATGTCCGTGCCACATCATTATGCCCCCCATCAAGGCTTGAATGATTATGCGAGGCATCACCGGAAGGTCAAAACGATCGTCTAACACACCGATAACTAGAAGTACACTGGCGCAAAACATATATATTGAGAAGTCAGGCAACCAATGGGGCTGAATGAGGTAAAGTATCCACAGTGATAAGTAGACCGAAACGCCGCCTACTAATGGAATGTGTCCTTTATGTTGCTTTCTATCATTCGGCTTATCAACCAATCCGATCTTGCGGGCTATCTTGCGCGCAACGAAGAGCAACACAAATGCACTTAGAAAAACGCAAACGATCTCTTGCATGTATGCACCACTGCTGAGTTGTCATATTTTAACCACGCTACCGCCCCTGGCTATCGCAACCAGTTGCGTAAGTGGGTTATAGCCATAGCTAAGCATAGTTTGCATTGCAAAATGGCGTTATCCTACCAAGTTTTTATTTTTCCAGAACCCAGCCCAATCGATAAAACCATGCGGTTTTCGTACTATCCCGGCTTCGAGACAAGGTTTATAAAGCCCCTTTTTTGACAATTTTATAATTATTACTTTTTCAGCGTTACAAACATGCACATTTAATCAACAATTTCAAGTATCTATATCCTGAAAAAATAGCACACATCAACCCCAACACACTGATTTTACGAGTAAAATTAAAGAGGGCAATTCTTTTCTAATGATTTATCACTAGTCTCCGTTAATTTACAAAAACCAAGCTCAGGATTACATCGTAAAAAAACCCACTTGTTCAAATGCTTTCTATGTCATTGAACATCGCGGGTATGAATAAATAGTAATAGGCAATATTAACGAAACCCTTCCGGATTCTTCGACTGCCAGTTCCACGTATCGCGCATCATCGCGTCAATTCCCCGCGTCACACGCCAGTCCAGTTCACGGTTCGCCAGCGACGCATCCGCCCAGAACGCCGGCAGATCGCCATCGCGACGCGGTTTGATTTCATAGGGAATCGGTTTGCCCGAGGCTTTTTCGAAGGCTTTGATCATCTCCAGTACGGAGAAGCCTTTGCCACCACCCAGGTTGTAGGCTTTATAACCTTCAATTTTGTCCAGATGATCCAGCGCTTTAAGGTGGCCTTCCGCCAGGTCAACGACATGAATGTAGTCACGCAGGCAGGTGCCGTCTGGCGTATCATAGTCACCGCCAAACACACCGAGTTTATCCAGACGACCGATAGCGACCTGGGCGATGTAGGGCAGCAGGTTGTTTGGAATGCCTGATGGATCTTCACCGATCTCACCCGATTCATGCGCGCCAACCGGATTGAAGTAGCGAAGCGCAATGGTTTTGAACTTCGGCTCGGCTTTGGCAAAATCACGGATAATGAATTCGACCATCAGCTTGGAGGTGCCATACGGGCTGGTCGTCCCCCCAATCGGGGTAGTTTCAACGTAAGGTACCGGCGCGTTAGCGCCGTAAACGGTGGCAGAGGAACTGAAAATGAAGTTCCAGACGCCGGCGTTACGCATTTCTTCCAGCAGAACAACGGTACCGGCAACGTTATTTTCGTAATATTCCAGCGGCATACGCGTGGATTCACCCACCGCTTTAAGTGCGGCGAAGTGAATCACGGCAGAAATACAGTGAGAGGCAAACAGGTCGCGCAGGCAGGCGCGGTCAAGGACATCACCTTCAATAAAGGTGGCTTTCTTGCCGGCGAGTTTCTCAACACGGTTAATCGCCTCACGCGAGGCATTGCACAGATTATCCAGGACGACGACGTCGTCACCGCGCTCCAGCAGCGCCAGTACGGTATGAGAGCCGATGTAACCCGCGCCGCCTGTAACCAAAATTGCCATCTCAACTTCTCCCTTTCTGCCGCGTTAACCGCAGCGAATTATACAGTGATTACTTCGCCAGAATATGCTTGATCGCTTCGCGGAAATCACGGCCCTGCGCATTGTTTCGTAAACCGTACGAGACAAACGCCTGCATGTAACCCAACTTGCGTCCACAGTCAAAGCTGTGCCCGGTCATCAGGGACACATCGACCGTTTTTTTCTTGCTCAGGCTGGCAATCGCATCCGTTAACTGAATACGTCCCCATGCGCCCGGTTCGGTGCGTTCCAGTTCTGGCCAGATATCGGCAGAGAGGACGTAGCGCCCTACCGCCGCCAGGTCTGAGTTTAACTCAGCCGGATGCTCTGGTTTCTCAACGAAGTTACTGATGGTGCTGACGTCGCCCGGGTTTTCCAGCGGTTGTTCCGTCGTGATCACCGAGTATTCTGACAGGTCATAATCGGTCAGATGCTTCGCCAGAACCTGGCTATGACCGGTCTCTTCAAAACGCGCCACCATGGCCGCCAGATTATAACGTAAATGGTCAGCGGTAGAATCGTCCAGCAGGACATCAGGCAGAACGACAACAAACGGGTTATCGCCGATCATCGGACGGGCACAGAGGATGGAGTGTCCCAGGCCCAGTGGCTGCGCCTGGCGTACGTTCATGATGGTCACGCCTGGCGGACAAATTGACTGTACTTCACTCAACAGTTGGCGCTTCACGCGCGCTTCAAGCAACGCTTCAAGTTCGTACGTTGTATCGAAGTGGTTTTCCACCGCATTTTTGGACGCATGGGTGACCAGCACAATCTCTTTAATACCTGCAGCTACGCACTCGTCAACGATGTACTGAATCATTGGCTTGTCCACAACAGGCAGCATCTCTTTCGGAATGGCTTTGGTCGCCGGAAGCATATGCATGCCGAGACCCGCAACCGGGATTACTGCTTTAAGCTTGGTCATATTTATTCCATCTAATGAAGTGAAGACATGCGTCAATTATGCCGGATGGACCGGAAAAGGAAGTATAATCTTTATCTGAAAAGCCCACACTAACTCGCTGTGAAATCTTACAAATTCGGGATTTTCCCTGGGTTTTCGCCGTTTGGAAATAAAGCGCAATCTCACAGACAAGCGAGTGTCTGGCGGTCCGAATGCAACATCCTTTGCCCTTTTTAAGACCAGCCATAAAACGACACGGGCGACCCGAAGTCGCCCGTGATAATGACACTTACAGCCACGGTTCAAACCATTCCGGCATCACGAAAAGGTTGAAGTGATTGACCAGCAGCATCAGTCCCGCAAACAGTACGGAGACCGACACCCACTGTCGGGCATAGGGTATAAAACGAATGCCAATGACCGGTTTAATAAAGAACGGATGCGCCAGGGTGGAAATTAACACCTGCGAAATCGACAGCGTCAGCGCGACATAGAGGACGTTCGGCCAGATAAAGGTCGTGGCCAGTACCGCCACCACCACCAGACTCGCGACGATGTTCCAGTAGAACTCCACGTTGGTGCGACCGTTAGCCTGGGAAATAGCACCAGTCAGACCGCCCATCGGGCGCAGCATGCCAAACAGCAGCATCAACGGAATGAGATGGTAAACCTGCTCATGTGAGGCACCATACAGCACGCGAACAATGACGGGTGACAAAATACCAATAGCCAGATACATCGCGCTGCTGAACAACATAATCACCAGCGTGCCCTTGAGGAACAGTTTCTTCAACTGCTCTGGATCGTGCTGCTTTTCGGCAAAGCGCGGCAGCGCCAGGCGGTTAATCACGGGCGACACCAGCTTGAGCGGTTGCAGCACCAGCTCTTTCGCCAGTGAGTAAACACCGAGCATGTCAGCGCCCATCACTTTCCCCACCACCAGCGCATCGGCCTGGGTGCGTAACTGGTTAATCGTCTGCGAACCGAGCTGGTAAATTCCGTAGCGTACCGCGTTAAAAAAGGTCTGTTTGTCGAACTCCAGCGTAGGCCGCCAGGACTTCTCTCCAAGCGCAATCATGCACAAAATACGGGTGAACGCATTGATAAACAGGCCCAGAATCGCTGCTGCGACGGTGAGCGACGTAAACTCCAGCATGGCGACAACACACAGAAAGGCGAACAGCTTCGTGCCCATCTCAATTTTCGCCAGCGAAACCATGCGTTTGGTTTTGATATAGTGCGCCTGATACTGAGACAGATGACCGAGCACCAGGAAGTTGAGACTGGTCAGCATAATCAGTCCGGTTAACGCCGGAAGGTGATAGAACCAGGCAACCGGGAAAGCAATGCCCAGCATAACCAGGCCGGTACAGAAACTAATGCCGACGTTAACCCAATAGATCGTGCTCTGCTCGCGGCGCGTGATGTCCTGGCGGTGTACCAGATAGCTGCTCATTCCCATGTCCTGCAGGACGCCCGCCACCGCCAGAATGGCGTTGATAATGGCCAGCAGCCCCAGTTCATGGGTTTCGAGTTTACGGGCGAGAAAACTCAGTTGCGCGACCTGCAGTACGGCTGAAAAACAGGTACTGCCAAACAACCAAATCGCCTGTGACTTTATTCCACTCAAACCATTCGCTCCAGAATCTGTGCCAGCTCGCGGTAGGCGATATGCTGATTAAACTCGGTTTCCACTTTCTGTCTGGCGGCCGCAACAACGGGGGCAACGTCTACCTCGCCCTGGGACAGTTTCAGTAAGGTGTCGGCCAGCGCGTCAGCGTCATCTTCTTTGACCAGCCAGCCGGAAACGTTGTTTTCGATAAGTTCAGGAATACCGCTGTGGAAGGTGGAGACCACCGGCAGCCCAACCGCCATCGCCTCCATCAGCGCGACAGGAATACCTTCCATGTCGCCATCGGCGGCGGTTTTCGACGGCAGCAGGAAGATATCGGCATCACTCAGCGCCTTACGAATCTCCTCCTGCGGTTTAAAACCTGGCATGGTGACGCAATCCTGCATCGCTTCGTTCGCAATGAAGTCACGCATCATCTTGTCCTGATCGCCGTTACCAATAATCGTGTACTGGAACTGACCGCCGCGCTGCTTAAGCATGGCGCTGGCTTTGACCGCGACATCCAAGCCTTTCTTCTCAGTCAGGCGGGCGACAGACACGATACGCAGCGGCGTGTGAAAACCGTCGCGCGGCTGGAAGTTGAATTTCTCTGGCTCGATGCCCATACGGGTCACGTGAATCTTTTCGGGCGGGCAGCCCATTTCGATCAACTTGTTTTGCCACAGATGGCTGATCGGTAGCATCAGCTCGCTCTGCTGAAACAGGTTGCGGTAATCCTGCTTGTGCTCGTCAAGAATGTGACGACGCGAAATATCCGCGCCGTGGAAAACGGTGGCCTGTTTGCCCTTCAGAATACCCAGTTCGCGGAGTTTATTTGCCAGCGCACCGGCATAGCCGAAGTGCACCAGGAACACATCCGCTTCATAGGTCTGACGCGCATTGGCGACAATGGCGGGAAGCAGCAGTTTGCTTGACTGTGCGCCATAGCGGCGCACGTTAAGCGAACGTAATAAGGATGCCCGGGTGATTTTAGGCAAAACCAGTTTCAGGCGTTGTCCCAGCTTGTCCGTCAGCGACACTTTTTCTTCTGGCAGCAGGTAGTGCGTTTTTGCTGCCAGGCCGTACTCATCAAACGCGCCATGCCGGTTGACCAGATCCCCCGGAAATACCGAGATAATCTCAACGTCATAGCCCGCATCAATAAAATGAGTGACCTGGTTCAGAACAAATGTTTCAGAGGCAACCGGGAAACGCATCGTGAAAAAAGTCAGTTTCATCACATCATCCTATTACGTTTAGAATCTCTTCAGTGATTCGGTTACCCACTTCCCTTTCGTGCGCCACGGCAGCAGCAACGTTTTGCTTGATCGCGTCGTAGTCGGCCAGGACGCTCTGCACCTTATCGATCAGGGAACCGTCCATCAGGCTCTGCACATCGGTCGCCATCTGCGGCAGGCCTAACTGATTCATGACGCCCATGGATTTGTGCTCATAGTTAATCGCTACGGCAGGCGTGCCGAAGTTCATCGAGATAATGGCAGAGTGCAGACGGGTACCAATGGTGAGATGACACTCGCTGAGCAGCACACCCAGTTCCAGGTCATTAAACTCGTCCATCACGACGTGATAATGCTCAGACTGTTGTACGTGGTCACGCAGGGTCAGCGCGACCATGCGGTCATCTTTGGCGTAGCTGTCGATACCGGTGCAGGTAGACAGGGCGACGACCTGATAACCGCTCGCGATCATCGCGTTAATCACCCGGCCAAATGCGGCTTCATAGTCTTGCTGCGTGACGCCCAAACGCTTATCAAAGGGGGCCAGTTCGCGTACCGTGATGGCAATGGTTTTACGCGAGCGGATCACGCTCTGCCAGTGTTGCAGGCTGTGGCTGGGATTTTCCACTTCACGGGCACGAACCAGAAACGCGGTATCCACACCGGCCACCACTTTCGAGCTGGTAACGCCATCCCGCTTCATCAGATCCAGACTGACCGATTCACGCAGAATAAGCTTGTACACCCGATCAAACACAAAATTTGCCAGTTGGTTGGTGCGCGCATTCTGGAACGGACCGACCGAGTGACCAATCAGGTAAATAGGTTTTTTAGCTAACAGAGCACAAAGCGCATGGTAAAACTGCGTTACGCCATAGAGATCTACAAAAAATGAGCCGCCTACCTGGATGATGGCATCATAATCCTTCAGACTTTCCGTAAAGGCTTTAAGGTGCGGCGGCACGGAAAATGACTTGTAAGGACCGCCTTTACCCAGGTGTGCCATCATGATGTTGGGCATCAGTCGGTTCGCTACCTTACGTTTGACTGAGCCAATCAGGCCCTTCCCCGAGGAGTTGTTATGCAGGAACAGCTTGTCCTGCTGAATATGTTGCTGAAGCAGATAACCGGAGCTGGTTGGATAACGGCTAATCACATCAATATCGACATCGTTGCGCGCGGCCTGAATTGAATCAATCAGTCCACGCAGAATCGCGCCATCCCCACGATTCCCACAGGGATGGTTACCCACCAATAAAATTTTCATAAAAACTCCGAATTAAATTTTTTCTAATTCTGACAACCGCCCAGTTCCGAAACGGGCAAAATGAACACTGATAAAAAACAGCAATAACATGCACGCCAACAGCCCAGATCCTGTTGGCCCTGGCTGCCGCTAAGGGCAGCCCTCTCTCAATTACGCTTTAATGGCAAAATAGGGCAAGGCAACGGTTTTACCGTTAATGACCACCGACACGAAACCTTCTGGTTTACGGGTATCCACGTTGTCAGCCGACAGCGCGCGGGAAGCCAGCAGGAGATCGCCTTGCTCATTTGCGCCGACGCCCGCTTTGCCGTTGTGCAGACTAAAGCGCTGCGGTGCAGCATGGCTGCCACTGTCGGGCGTGGCTTTAGCCATTTTGGCATCGACCCGCGCGCAGCGGCCGGTCACAAAACGGTCCTTCGCGGTGCTTTTAATCATGATGGCAGCAGAAGGCGTCCAGCCTGCCAGCCTGATAAAGACCTGTGTATCGGTGTCGGTTTTCGCCACGTAACGCACGTCCAGCACCGGGCTGCTGCCTTCCGCTGACCAGCTGGCTTCAGCATGATCTTTCTTACGCTGTACATGAATCACCGCGCGACCACCGGTGTTTCTGCCGTCGATCAGATTCATCAGCGGTTCGCTGTCCGTGCCGTTGTTAAACTGCGACTGGCCGAAGACCTCGATTTCCCACGAGTCACCGACAGTAGGAGAATAAAGGTTAGCCAGTTCGTACCACACGGGCTGACTGGTGTTGTTTTCCAGCAACCAGCGCGAAGTGAGATAGTTGTATTTCAGGCTGCCATCAATCGCGACGCCGTAGGATTCAACGCGGGTCGATCCCATCTCCCAGGCGCTTAACCAGCGATCGCCCTGCTCTGAGTTATCAATCCAGCTCCCCGACTGCAGGTTGGTCTGGCGCGTATTCAGGCGCGAGTGCCAGGCGATAAGCGGGTTTTTGCAATCTTCCAGACTGAGCGCATCAATAATCCACTGACCATTGGAGATATCGCCGGGATTGTCGCAGTGTTCAATCCAGCCGTTATGAATCAGCGACTGACTGCAGCGCGGCAGATTCAGAACCTTGCCACCTTTACAGTGCTGCGCATTGAAGTTGGAAAGCTCAATCGCCGTGCTGTGATCCCAGTTGCCCTTCTTCTGTCCTGACCAGCCGGCCTGAATGACATCACCAGTACAGGCCGAGGCGTACCACTGGTCAATTTTACAGTCCAGCGTATCCAGCAGGCTCAGCGCGGTGCCACCAACGTTGTTGAAACGCAGACAGGCCCCCCGGAAGAATTGCCCTCCCGGACAGGTATTGCGCAACAGGCCCTGCCTGTTCGGCTTCGTATCGGTATTGCCATTGAAAATAAGGTTGGAGATTTCCACCCAGCGGGCGCTGACCTCAAACACAAACGGGGATTGACCATCAGAAACGATGGTGGTCGCCGGGAAGTAGCCGAAGTTGACCATGGCCCCGGAGATACGGAAAAAGCGACGCTGTTCTTCGCCAAAGTCACAGCCTGTCACGAAGAAGGTGCCTGCCGGGAACTGGACACAGATAGGCTGATCGCTCTGTTGCGACCACTGATACATGGCTTTAATGGCGGGCGCGCTGTCGGTTTTGCCGTCGGCGATCGCGCCGAAGTCAAACAGCGACAGCCGGTTATAGTCATCCACCACGCGGCGCCAGTGAAAGCCGTCGCCGCTGAAAATCACGCCCTGATCGTCCTGAGCGGGTTGAAAACTGCCAACAAACTCGCCCCCGCCTACTTCCAGGCCGGGATGCCAGCTCTTCAGCTTAATCTTTGCCCCTTCAAACAGCGGCCGCGTTTTACGCAGATCATCGACAGAAGGAATTTCCCCGATGAGCTGATAACCGGCAGGCTGCGCCAGACGCTGACTAAAAGCGGCCTGACCCGGCTGACTGACATCCGGAATGTTGAATACGGTCTGTCCGTTGCTGTCCTCCAGCGCCATGGCGTGCGACGGATTAGCGATAAGCGCCGCGTTGTCTTTGACGAACTGATCAAAATTGCCTTTGTTCAGCGTAATCGGCTGGGTGATTTGCGCCAGATTGCCGTTGGCATCGCGCAAAAAGACCGGAATCTGGTTACCGGGCTGGCGGGCATCGCTGCCTGCTCTGCCAATCCACAGCTTCCCCTGAAAATTTTGCCAAAACTGCGGTGGCATGGCGTACACATTTTCAGGGGTAAGAATGGGAACATCCCCTTTCGGGATCGCCGTTGCATCAACCGATTTCAGCGCCAGACCTGTATTTTTGGCGGCGTAACTGGAAAACGTGCTCACGGAAAGCGCACCGACAAGGGCGGAGGCTGCGGTTTGCAAGACTTCTCTTCTTTTCATGCAGTAAATCCCGTCGTCATGAAGGCTGTAAACTCAGCCATAAAAGGTGTCCCATGAGGCACAGCAAAAATGAGCATCTCCAGCCCGTTTACACCAGCGCCAGCCAGCTTTGTTTAATCTGTTTGCCGTCAAATTTCAGCGCAGTGTGTTGGGTTTTTTCGCTCATGGCGTAGAACAAGGCATCATCGCTCGCCAGTTGCTCCATCCGCGCCAGAAATTCGCTTTTCTTGTTCATTGGCACCAGGAAGCCGTCTTCACCGTGATTGATGATCTCCTGAGGACCCGTCGGGCAGTCATACGCCACCACCGGCAACGACCACGATTTGGCTTCCAGCAAAACTAGCGGTAAACCTTCATAACGCGAGGTCATCAGCGCCATATCGCTGTCGCGATAGTAGTCGTTGATGTTGCTGACTTTGCCGACGAACTTCACGCTGGAGGTGATGCCCAGCACGGCAGCCTGATCGTGCAGCTGCTGGCGCAGCTCGCCGTCACCGGCAATGACCAGGGTCCAGTCTGGATGGGCTTTGGCAAAGTCGCGCCAGATATCCAGTAGCAGGTCAAAACCCTTTTGATTGTCCAGACGGCCGACTGCCAGCGCCTGGCGATGACGCGAGGTGCGTTGCCAGGCTTTGTATACGACCGGGTTGGGGATAGTCTGGCTGGGAATGTGCCAGCGCTGAAAGACCTGATGATCTTTATCCGTCAACACAATCACGCGGTCGTAGTAGCGCAGAAGCAGGAATTTGAGGAATTTAATGGGCTTACTAAAGGAGTTGATGGCCACGTGCTCACAGGCATAGGCTTTGAAACGTTTCTTTTTAAACGTCATCAGATTCCAGAACGCAAACATCACGCTCAGGCGGCCCATGCTGATCATAAACACGGTATCAAAGCCTTCCTGCTGGATACGTGCCACCGCACTTTTAATCGGGTTACTTTCCCCTTCAAAGCTGACGATGCGCTTAACCTTTTCAAACGGGTAAAACGGCTGACCGTGCCCTTCCAGCGAGTAAATGGTGACGTCGTGCTCATCACCGAGGCATTCCGACATAAAGTTACAGATATTCTCGGTGCCGGCATACGAGTAAGCGTCTTTGATCACCAGGACGATTTTTTTCATGAAACGTTATCCACCTCAAAGTTTACAGACAATCCTGCCGATCGGCTTAACGGTGTTTCAGGCTAAAAAGCACACCGTTCACCATATACCAGGCGTAATAGTAATAGATTTTTAACGGATTGTTTTTATAGATAATTCTTAATAGTTCGAGGTGCCATTTCGCGGCTTTATTTTTATTACGCGACAGAGAATCGCCCAGCTCATAATAATTCACCAGAATTGTCTGAATTATCCTGGCCTGTTTATAACGGCTAAACAGTTCGTAGAGGAAAAGGAAGTCTTCATGACCTTTGCGCTGGAAAAAAATACCGCCTGGTGGACGGCGAAAGCACACGGAAGAGAAGCAGACACGGTACTGTTTTTTTACGAAGTTGTCCTGCTGTAAATACGGCTTCGAGTAGCGGATATCGTGGTCAGCTTTGCGGGTTTTATAATGATATTCGGTAATAACCAGATTATCCCCATCGGCTATCGCCTGCATCTGCTGACGCAGTTTATCACTGTGCCATTCATCATCGCTGTCCAGAAAAGCAATGATCTCTTCTTTGGCCGCGCGCAAGCCGACATTGCGGGTTTCGGCTGCGCCCATGTTCACGGCATTGTCCAGAATCGTAATACGCGGATCCTGGCACTGTTCTGTTACCCAGGCGAGGGAGTCATCGGTGGATTTATCGTTGATCAGATAGAGGTGCCAGTCCTGATAGGTTTGATTTAACACGGACTGCACGGCGCGTAATACCGTCTGGCGGGCATTATACATAGGCATCACGATACCAACGGTACCAGAGTGATTAGTCATTTTCATACCTGAATAAATAAAAAGACGGAGCGACCGGGAGAGACTTCCGGCAGCACAGAAACGTCACAACATTTAAGAGAATCAGGAAAGTGCCTTTTCACCGCCAAAACGCGCTTTCAGCTTGTCTTTCAAGCGGTTGAGGAAGTAGGTGCGATTGTCTTTATTAGTGAGCAAGAAATAGCGGGCAAAACTCACGCTCGCCATCAGGGCGTTGCCGTCCATTTTGTAGCGCAGCGGCAGCTTAAAGGCTTTATAGGTGTGAATATCACGCGCGGTAAGGTGCGGCTTCATGGTATCCAGCCAGAACAGGGAGTATTTGACCGATTCCCCTTTGTGCTTTGAACCGAACGAGGTCACCAGATGATAATTAGCCAGCGGCGCGTCAATCATCTCGAACCGGTAACCCATCCGATCGGCACGGATACAGAAGTCATAATCCTGATGGCGAATAAAGCGCGCATCGAACTGAATTTTGGCGGCATCTTCACGCTTCAGCACAATCGTGCTGGTTTGAATGAAGCCATAACAACCGAACAGATATTCCGCCACCGTTTCATTTTCAGCAGGCGGCTGCGTTGGCATGACTTTCAGGAACGCGCCGTCCTGATAGATATTCACCTGACTGAAGATAATGGTCTTGTCTTTGCCCTGCGCCTCAAGTTCGGCAATTTTTTTTGTGACCTGCAGTAGCTTATCGGCGTGCCATTCATCGTCGGCATCCAGGAAGCTGACATAGTCGCCCGTGGCCAGTTCAATGCCTTTGTTACGCGCACCTGCGCCATTCAGCTTGACCTCTGACAACACCAGGTTGATGTCCAGGTCCTGGTAACGCTCGCTGCGAACCACCTCGGCGAGCGCGGCGGCATCCGCCGATTTGTCATCAACGATGATGACCTCGAAATGACGATACGTCTGTGCTTTAACGCAATCCAGCGTCGTGACAATCGATTCTGACGCGTTATAAGCCGGAATTACGATGGAGAAACGAATGTCCTTCATTGCCAGCACCTCATTAAAATAGTTCAAAAATAAACAATTCAATCGACAAAGGTCGAAGAAAAACCTGTGTTATGACTGGCAACCGCCCCTGCGTGACACCTTTCACGGGAGGACGATCGCCGGGTTGATTAGCGAGTCAACCAAAACTCCTGCGCCACTTCGTAGCCGACAACCGCCTGTTTGGTGGAGATGGTGTTGTAGTAGAGGTAATAGAGCAGGAAGAAAACCAGCATGCCGAACAGTGCGGGCTTCCAGACGCGCCTGGCCTGAAAGATGAGCGAGGTCAGGATAATCGGCTCGACCTGTTGCAAATAGTTGGACAGACGTGAACCCGACGGGAAATTGTACAGGAAGATCCTGATCGCCCCGCCGATAGCAAAACTTAAAATCAGCAGATAGTTAAGACGGTACTGGGCGTAATTTTCGCGCTTCAGCTCTTCCGTCAGCATGAAATAGAAAAAGATAAACACCAGCATGATGTTTTTCAGGTTCGAGACTGACAGGATACTGCCATCCATTGCGTAGGACGGGTCATTGTTATAGCCCGATGCCCTTTCACCCAGCGACCCCAGATGACCGGCAATCAGCGCGATAAAGCTGGAACCGCCGACAACGGAGAGCGGCAGACTGAAGAGAATGATAACCACCGGCCACCAGCGCCAGTCACGAATAAACAGGAACGGCACCAGCGTCACCACCATAACGGCGGTGTTGTGGCTCATAAATGACAGAATAAAAAAGGTAAATGCCCACCAGTAACGCTTGAGGTAAATGGACCACAGCACACCCAGGAACAGCGCGGAGCTCAGGCCAAAGCGAATCTGGTTTATGTCTTTGTTAATAAAGATGTGCGCGGAATACAGCGCCAGCGCCAGCACCGGATAGGGTGACATCTTCTTAAAGAAGTAGGTATTTATGGAAACTGCAATGGCACAAAACACAAACAGAAAGACGCTGGCATTGTGCGAAAACAGGCTGGTCAGCCAGGCCATGGCGAAAATCAGCGGTTCGTAACGGAAAAAAGCGACGGTATTAAAAAAGCCGTTAATCTGGATGCGTCGTACGAAGTCCTCGAAGAAACTCCGGTACTGAAAGTCATCCATGCCGGTGCCCAGACCGCGAATACCGCCGAAAACAATCAAAATCATGGCAGCAATACAGAGCAGCCAGGTTAAAGCATAATTTGTGCGTTCGTCTTTTTTAACCAAGATTTCGAACAGCGAAAGCAGCAGCAAAAACCCTGATATTGACCAATATGGAGCCATGGTGTGATTCCTTAAATCCACAAGTTCACATGCCAACAGTGGCCAGCGCTGATGCCCTTCCAGGGGGCTGTCTCAGCGGGTCTGCGTGAAAGGCCAGGGCATGTTGATGATGAATTCTGATGATTGACGTGAGATCGTCGCTTATTGTGCGTTCTATCCAGAATCATCTGTGCAAATCGTTGCGTGTCGTCATCGCAAGCCAGCGATCAAAAGGGGCGGTGAAACCCGCCCCTTCTCACTTAGCGCTTAGCTTTTCGTGGGTTTACCGTATTCGTAGTCGTAGTAGTCGTAGCCGTAACCATAAGAGTTAGCGGCTTTGCGTACCACGGCGTTCAGAATCACCCCTTTAATTTCGATACCGTTCTGGGCAAAGCGTTTGAAGCTGACATCCACTTCTTTCGTGGTGTTAGTTTCGAAACGCGCCACCATCAGCGACGTACCGGCCAGTTTGCCGATAATGGACGCGTCTGTAACGGCCAGAATCGGCGGTGTATCAATCAGGACCAGATCGTAGTTTTTGCTTGCCCAGTCCAGCAGTTGACTCATACGGCGATGCATTAACAGCTCCGACGGGTTCGGCGGCACCTGACCACGTGGCAGGAAATCAAACCCGTACGCGCCCTGCTGAATCATGGCCGGGCTAAACTCCGTTTTGCCGGACAGGACGTTTGACAGCCCGGATTTATTATCGGCACCCAGCAGTTCGTGGGTATAACTCCGGCGCATGTCACCGTCGATAAACAGCACTTTCTGACCGGCTTTGGCCACCAGCGTCGCCAGGTTGACACAGATAAAGGTTTTACCAATGCCCGGGCTGGCCCCGGTAATCATCAGGATGTTGTTTTTCGCCTCCATCATGGCGAAGTGCAGGCTGGTACGCAGGCTACGAATCGCTTCAATGGACAGATCGGTCGGATTACCCAGCGCCAGCAGCGTGTCATGCGGATCGGTTTTCACCTTGTGACCACGACGTGCCAGCGCCTCGGTGTCTTTCTTACGCTGCCAGTCGGAGAGCGGTACGCTGGCATAGACGTTCATGCCCAGCTCTTCCAGCTGTTCTGGATTTTCGATGCCGTGATGCAACAGGGCTTTAAGCAGAACCACGCCCACGGAAACCATCAGGCCCAGGATAAAGCTGGCGGCGATAATCAACAGCTTCTTCGGTGCTACCGGTGCGTTAGCGGTGGCCGCCTGGTCGATGATGCGAACATCACCCACGGTACTGGCCTTGCTGATGCTCAGCTCTTGCTGACGGTTAAGCAGCTGCATGTAGATTTCCTGGCCTGACTGCACATCGCGGGTCAGACGCAGAATCTCTTGCTGGGTTTTCGGCATCTGCGCAATTTTCTTGTTTAACTCAGCCTGCTCATCTTCCAGCGTTTTGCGCTTCTCAAGCAGCGCACGATAGGTCGGGTGATCTTTGGTAAACAGCTGCGACACTTCGGCTTCACGGAAGGTCAGCTCGTTAAGCTGGCTCTGTACGCTGACGGAAGAATCCAGTGCCGATTTCGCTTCCAGTGAGAGGTCAACGGATTCATTCGCGCGGCGGAAGGCGTTCAGCTTATCTTCAGCCTGATCCAGTTTGGCACGGACTTCAGGCAGTTGCGTTTTCAGGAACTCCAGGCTTTTCTCCGCCTGCTCAGATTTACGCTGAACGTTCTGCAACAGGTAGTTGTTGACGATCTGGTTCAGCACCTTACTGATCTGATCCGGGTCTTCACCCACATACTGCAGGCCCAGCACGCCAGTATCTTTTCCTTTATCCGCGACGGTCAGGTTAGACAGGATGCTGTTAATCGCCTGCAACTCATTCAGTTTGGTGACGGTAAATGTGGTGCCGGGTTCAGCATTGATATCGCTGACCAGCATGCTGACATCATCGTGTTTTTCAAACTGCCCGACTTTTCCTTTAAACAGCTCATCCCCGTCAGCCGAAACGGTGTAGCTGTCTTTTCCGGTCACTTCCAGCTTAACGCTGCGTTTGTCGATAGTGCGTGGGATCTCCAGACGGGAAACCGCGACCTCGCCCGGTTTATTGCCCATCAGGCGCGACAGACCTTTACCGATAACCGGGAAATAGTTCTGTGAGACCACCGCGTCCAGACCGAGGTCCTGAACGGTTTTGCCCAGCACCATGCGTGATTCCAGAATCTGAATCTCAGTGTCAGAAGCAGGCGTGGTCGGCATCAGCGTTTGCAGTTCATTCAGAACGGTGCTGGTGTTCTTTTGCTCGACCTGAACCATCGCATCGGCGCTGTAAATGGGTGTTGCAAACAAGGTGTAAAGGGTTGCCACCAGCATGAAAAAAGCGGTCACAGCGACGATCACCCACCGGTGATCAATCAGCTGTCCCACAAGGTGTGCCAGATCCCATCCATTCGATTCCTCGCGTGGCGCGGTCATGACTTTATTTTTACTATTCATGGATAATCCCAACTATCGGCTTAAAACGCTGACCCATTTCTGAGTGGCGTGTTCCAGTAACCCGTAAACCTCTTCAAAGGCCTCACGGCTTTTTCTGTACGGATCCGCAATTTCCTTCTGATCGAGCCAGTGCCCAAGCAGCATCGTTTTGCCACGCGCTGCCGGGTCAATGCGGTTAACCTGTTCAATGTGGCGCTTTTCCATCACCAGAATCAGGTCATATTCCCGACACAGGTTGGCCGTTAACTGTTGGGCCTCGTGCCCTTCCAGTGACAACCCGTTATCGGCCGCGACGTCAGAGGCGGTTTTATCCGCCGCGTGCCCGACGAGGGCACCCAGACCGGCTGAGGCGACAGAGAGTTGCGGCAGCGCACGTTTGAACAGGCGCTCTCCGGTAGGAGAGCGGCAGATGTTGCCTACGCAGACGACTAACACAGACTTAATCATGGCGAAACCTTAGTTCGACCAGTTGCGGATGCGTTGTGCGGCCTGCGTCGCATCGTTAACACCGGCTATGGTTGGTATCAACTGCGATATCACGCGGTTCCAACGCGTCAGCGGCGTCGAGGTCACGTAGACGATATCGTAAGGTTCGAGTTGGAATTCGGTACCCATCACCATCGATGCAGCATCTTTGGTGTTCAACTGGTAAATATTGGCGATCTTGTTGCGGTCTGTGCCGCGTGTCGGACGGATAACAAAGACACCGGTCGCATCCGACGTGGTCTGATCCATGCCCGCCGCATTGCCCAGCGCTTCCGCCAGCGTCATGCCACTGCGATCCATCTTCAGGGTGGCCTGCTGTTTCACTTCACCCATAACGAAGACTTTCAGATCGTCGTTGCGCGGCACATACAGAATGTCGCCCGGATAAAGCAGATGGTTTTGGCTCAGATCGCCATTCTGCATCAACGCCTGCAATGACACGCGCTGTTCGCGGCCATTATGCGTCAGAACCACGTTGCGCCAGTCGGCGTCCGCAGCCAGTCCGCCCGCGGCGTTAATTGCGTCCAGGATAGTAAGCGGAACGTTGGTAATAGGCTGTTGACCTGAGGTGGTCATCGCACCGGTTACGTAAGTTTTCTGTGACTTAAAGGAAGCAATGCTGACGTCAACCTGAGGACTTTCGATGTACTGTGCCAGGCGACGCGCGATCTCATTACGCACTTCCCCTACGGTCCGGCCTGCGACACGGACCCGACCAATATAAGGGTAGAAAATGGTGCCATCTGAATGGACCCAGTTACCGGTGTCGCTTGCACTGCGGTACTGACCAGCGGGCGTGGTGAGTTCAGGGTGATCCCATACGGTCACGGTGAGCACATCACCAATGCCGATACGGTATTCATAGTTCTGAATCTCATTTTGCAGTGACGGGTTGGCTTGTGCTACCAGTGGCTTAGGACGCATTCTTTCCACCAGGCTCGGCGTTAACGGATACACGTTAACGTACTTGTCGATGTCAAAGTTGTTGTCCTGCTGCTCAATGACATCTTTTCCCGAAGTGGATAAATTTTGCCCCGGCACGACGGTACAGCCGGCCATAAACGTGGCAGATACCAAAACAGGTATCATCTTCATTTTCATTGTAATCATTTAGATCTTCGCTATCAGTTAATGTTTGATAGAGGCAAGTACGCCGCTGTGTAAGCGCTCAAAAAAAGTAAACTATCCTGACTCAGGCACTGAACATGTCGTTCATTATTCTTAGCTCCTGTCTTTTACCGATCACGCGCTTTACCCAGAAATAAATAAAGCAAAGCAGAACATTGCTGTTTATCAATGCCGTACCGCTTTTTTTGGCTTTGTTGAATAAATGGATTTTATGCTGTGGTACTATGAAAACGGTTGTTTCAGATAACATAAAATCAATGCATTACATGCTTGCGTATGACGGTGTTCTGTCTGGCATCAGCGTTTTCTACCAAAACAGTGCAGACAAAACAGAATGATTACCTATTATTCAACAAAGCCGCTTTTTTTTAGAAAAATGTACCAACCCGCTCCCCTGTCGTGTGCTGTCAGAGAGAGGCTGGCACCTTTTTCCTGCGGTTAATAAGCACCATCACGCTTAAGCACGACACCGACGGTTTTGAACAAAATGGCGATATCGTTCCACAACGACCAGTTTTTCACGTACCAGGAATCGAAATAGACGCGCGTTTCATAATCTACGTCGTTACGACCACTGACCTGCCACAGTCCGGTCATGCCGGGTTTGGCCATCAGGTAGTAATCCACGTCACCGGCGTAGCGTGCCAGCTCGTCTTCGACGACAGGACGCGGTCCTACCAGACTCATATCACCCCGAACGACGTTCCACAGTTGCGGCAGCTCATCCAGGCTGGTTTTACGAATGAAGTGGCCGACTTTGGTAATGCGTGGATCGTTTTTAAGTTTGAAATCTTTATCCCACTCAGCACGGGCGACCGGATCGGTACGCAGCACTTCCTCAAGCACTTCTTTGGAGTTGATCACCATCGAACGGAATTTCAGGCATTTGAATTTACGGCCATTCATGCCCACACGCTCATGACCATAAATCGGTGGACCGCCATCCCGGCCGACCAGAAAACCCAGCACCAGCAGCGCGGGGAGCAGCATGACGATGATAGACAGCGCGCCGACAATATCGAATACGCGCTTCAGGAAGCGTGACGTACGCTTAGCCAGGTTATTCTGCACGCGCAGGATCATGACTTCATGGCTGAAGATGTAGGCCATATCGGTACCGTACAGCGGTACGCCGCGCAGCGTCGGAATGACAGAAACGGAGCGACAGTTGTGCATAGCCAGTGATTTCAGCCACATATCACGGTACTGGCTTTGCTCGAATTCCACCGCCACGATGAACTGGGTGTCCGCATTGGTCAGCTTCCATACGTCCTGTTCGTCGCGCAGAACAGGAACGCCCGACATGACGTCCTGAGGGCAGGTCCCATCAACGTCGTAGAAGGCAATGACATCGAATCCCATGACTTCTTCACTTTGCAGCGCTTCCCACGCTTCCTGGGCATTTTTACTGCTGCCGATAATGATGGTCTGTTTTTTCCACAGGCCATAATTATTTAAGACGCGTTTAAAAACGGAGCGACAGACAGGAATAATCACCAGCGTGATAAGCCAGGTCAGCAGCCAGACAAAACGGGACATCTGCCACTGAGACAGTGCCGTGATTGACAGTTCAATAACGGAAAAAATAAGAATGGTACGAAAAATTTCTTTTAATTCGAACCAGAAAGGTTTGCGATAGGTGTAATGACGCAGTCTGACCCAGAACCAGCCCACGCAAATTACTGACAGGCAAATGTGGGTAGCAATTTTTAAATTTAATTCCCGGTCAGACATATCCGATAAAAGAGACGGAGATGTCAAATTAATTAGCATCATCGCGATAAATAATGCCGCGTTGAAACATATTAAATCAGAACAAGCCAATAATAATTTGGTGATAAGACTTTTAAACGTAAAATGGTTATCGCGCATATTTAACTCTTTATTTTATTTCCTTAACCCACCACGACCAGACCCTGAAGTGAACAGTACTGATGTTGAGCCTGAAGCGTTTCTGAGGGGAGCTCCTGCGGCATTTACGCCATTGTCATTGACTATGAAAACAATAATCCCGTACTCAATACCAACAGATTACTCTGACTTTACCCACACAGGACTGATTAAATATCAAACCACAGCGGCAAGTCAGGCACGCTACCGCCCTTGGCTGTCGGTGCCAATACCGCCTTGATAGCCTCGGGTTCTCCCTGCGCCACAAATGAAGGCGCACAACGCATCCCTTGCCGAATGCGTTTACATTCCGCTGCTTACCCTGACGGATGATTGCGCAAATTACAGGTTCAGACGCAGGCGTTAACTAACTCGTTGCTATACTAGTTATTACTGGCCTGTTTACAAGTGGACCCCGCCATCACCGGACTATTTTAGGAAAAAGACTACCAGTAATAAGTATTGAAGCCGCTCATTTTGGGTGCCAGGGAAGAAAAAAATCAGATTTATTCCATGTTGGCACCAGGATTAATCGCATAAGAAATACCTCTGAATGGCGAGTGTAGTGACATTAATCTGCAACCTTTATCCCTTACAGTCCTTCCCGCATTAATCATTTCGTCCATTAATTCGCCTGTAATTAAAGTGGTCTGTGTCTAAATAAAGCGTAAAGCGCCTGTCATTCCGCTATTTGTCTCGACGCCGTCTGTCCACTATCATCAGACAAAGCTTATTTTTAGACATTCAGGTGAATAACGCATGCTGGAGGTAATGACCGATCCCTCATTGTGGGCAGGTTTAGTAACGCTAATCGTTCTGGAGCTGGTGCTGGGTATTGATAACCTTGTGTTTATCGCTATCCTGGTGGAGAAACTGCCTGCGGCGTTGCGCGACCGCGCACGCATTATTGGTCTGCTCATGGCGCTGGTTTGTCGCCTGCTGCTGTTAGCCTCGCTTTCCTGGCTGGTAACGCTGACTCAACCTTTATTCACCTTCGCGCATCATGCCTTTAGTGCGCGTGATCTGTTGCTGTTGTGCGGGGGGCTGTTTTTGCTGTTCAAAGCGACCACCGAACTTAACACACGACTTGAAGGCAGCGATGCGGAGGACACTCAACAAAAGGGCGGCGCTAAATTCTGGCCCGTCGTGGCACAAATTGTCGTGCTGGATGCCATTTTTTCTCTGGATGCGGTGATTACCGCCGTCGGGATGGTCAACGATCTGCCGATCATGATGGCGGCGGTCACTATCGCCATTTTACTGATGTTGTTAGCCAGTAAACCTCTGACGCGCTTTGTTAACAACCATCCGACCATCGTGATTCTGTGTCTGAGCTTTTTGCTGATGATTGGTTTCAGTCTGGTGGCGGAAGGGTTTGGTTTTGCGATTCCCAAGGGCTATCTGTATGCCGCGATCGGTTTCTCCGTCGTCATTGAAGCCCTGAATCAGCTGGCACAGTTTAACCGCCGTAAAGTGTTGTCAGCCGGACGGCCCCTTCGCCAGCGCACAGCTGAAGCCGTGCTGCGGCTGCTGCGTGGTGAAGCGGAACAGGCCGAGCTGGATACGCAAACCGCTTCTATGCTGGCTGACGGTGAGTCTATTGCCCTGTTTAACCGGCAGGAACGTGTGATGATTGCCAGCGTGATGGGACTGGGGCAACGTCGTATCGACACAATTATGACCACGCGCCATGATGTTCAGCACATTGATTTAAGCGACGATCCCGACGTCATTATGGCCGATCTTGACCGCAATCAGCATACGCGCATCGTTATCACCGAAAACGGTAACGAACCGCTTGGTGTTGTCCATGTTAACGATCTGCTGCATCAGTCGCTGCATCAGCATGCCCTGGATCTGCGTAGCCTGATCCGTCAGCCGCTGGTCTTCCATGAGCGAATAACGGTGTTACAGGCGCTGGAGCAGTTCCGCCAGGCACAGACGCATTTTGCGTTTGTGGTCGATGAGTTCGGGTCGGTAGAAGGCGTGGTGACGCTGAGCGATTTAATGGAGGCGATTGCGGGCAATCTGCCGAACGAAGCCGATTCAGAGGCGCGCCACGACATTCAGCCTGACGGCGCAGGCGGCTGGATTGCCAATGGCCATATGCCACTGGACGATTTGGCCCTTTACGTCACGCTGCCGCGAGAAAACACACAGCATTACCACACGATCGCAGGTTTAATGATGGATCGCCTGCAACATGTGCCGCAGGAAGGCGAAGAGATTCAGCTTTGCGAATACCGGCTACGGACTTTACAGGTCGACCAGCATCGGATTCAGAAGGTAGGGATTGTACCTCACGTCGACGGTGCGGCGCTGAAAGCGTAATTCAGCGCCGGCTGCCGACGGTGATTACGGGTGCGTACTGTTCTTGTCTTTTGCCTGTTGACGATCGAGCCACTGATTGAGGCGGGATTTTGCCTCATTCTGTAGCCTGTCACGCATGACATCATCTACCGGCAGCGTATATTGCGGATTAGCCCAACTGCCATAAATACGGAACGGAATCACCTGATCGGACAGCGCGGCCACCAGTTTTTCGTCGCCGCGCCAGTCGCTCAGTGTCAGGCCCAGCGTCACATCCAGCTGTTGCTGCACCAGATTGATACGCCCCTCGCCGCGCAGCGTCAGCGCCTTCCCTCCACCGTCGAGATGACTTAACGTCAGCAGCCCATTTTTCATGGCCAGTTGTCCGCTCACCTGCTCAATGCCCTGTCCGGACGCCTGAGAATCACTGCTGACACGGTCGCTGACACGTGCCACGGCACTGCGCACCATTTGCTGTAAGTCGAGCTGGGCCAGTTTCAGATCATGCGCCTGGATATCGGCCTTGCCCTGCCAGCTGCGTTTTGCATCCGCAAGCGTCAGATTTTCACCCGACAATTCACCTTTAAGGCTCAGGGTTCCCTGCAGCGACGGCGGCAAGGCCAGCGCTTTTAATAAAGGCTGGATAGCTATCTGGTTCAGCACCGGCGTAAAAGCGACCTGCGTAACAGGCTGACGAATGTCGATACTGCCCGGTACAGAGAAGCTCCCCTGCCCCACATTGCCTGATAATGTACTGAAGGTTACCAGCCCCTGTTGATTAACCGCTTTGAGGGAGAGTTTGGTCAGGTTCAGGCCACGCCAGACCGCGCTATCGGCCTGCAGCGACAAATCGAGATCAATGTCGTTAAGCGGGGAGTCTGCATTGGTCGGTTCAGGCTGGTCCGCGATGACCGGTGCCGGGGCAATCTGACTGTTTTGTCCACTCATCTGCTGGGTCAGGGTCGAGATAAACAACAGATTGTCCATATTGAGTGCGCTGGCATGAAGATCCAGCGCCAGCTTTTGCGGCGGCGTAAGTTCGCCTTCAGCGCGCCCGCTGAGCACGCTGTCGTTAGCGGTCAGCTTAAGATTGCTCACGTCAAAACGATTTTTATCCAGGTCCCAGTTGCCCTGAAAGCTCAGCGTGCCTTTAATGCCCTCTGGCGGCAGGCTCGCTCCGGTCAGGTTATAGTCGACCTGCGCCTCCTGGCCGCTCAACTGATGCGGATAGCGTGATTTGTCCAGTTGCCCTTTCAGCGTCAGGACAGCGGTGCGCTGGTTACGGGTCAGACTGGTCGTCAGGCCGATCGTGGCGATTCTGGACTGATCCTGCTCCATATCCAGATTAAGATTACGGAAGGTAAAGGCGTCCCCGCCCGGCTGCTGCCAGATAAGCAGGCTGTCGGACAGTTGCAGATTGTCGATGTCAAACGACCAGCCGGCAGACGAGGTGGGTTCGCTGTTGTGGGGCGCGCGCGGCGCGTTCTCAGGTGCCCGCGCGGCGCTGTCTGGCGTGACCCGCACGATGGCATTTTTTAACATCACCTGGCTTACGCTGAGCTGATGGGAAAGTAACGGCAGAAGATTAACATCCAGACGCATGTTATCGGCAGAAACAACCGGTTGCGCCGCTCCGGGTGCCGTCAGGCTCATCCGTCCGGCGAGAATGCTGAGTTTCGGCCAGACATGCCAGCGCAGGTCGCCATCGATAGTGAGTTGATAACCGCTACGCTGTTGGACTTGTTGCACCATGTAGCTACGGAAGTCGTTAGGGTTCACCAGCATGACCAACGCCGTTAATCCCGCTACGACCACCACCAGTAGAATGGCCAGCGTGGTTATCACTCTTCTCATCACATCCTCATGAATTAATCTTTGTCGATACGACTGGCATCAGCACCCTGCTGGCCACGATATTTTGCATTCTCACGGCGATTATAGGGACGCGCTGCCGGACCGGAAAGCGGTTCAAAGCTTAGCGCACCAATCAACATGCCAGGGCGCAACGCCAGAGGCAGTTTGCCTGAATTATAAAACTCCAGCACGATACGGCCCTGCCAGCCCGGATCGATACGGTGCGCAGTGACGTGAACCATTAGCCCGAGGCGGGCAAGTGAAGAACGCCCGTCGAGCCAGCCCACCAGATCGTCGGGAATCGTGACAGATTCCAGCGTTACCGCCAGCGCCAGTTCGCCCGGATGCAGAAAGAACGCCTCACCTTCCGGCAACACGATCTCATCGCTCATGACGCGATCCAGCGCAGCACTGACCTCGTGCTTCGGGCCGCTTAAATCAATAAACGGCGCGGTATGTCCGCTGAACGTCCGGAACTGATTGCCCAAACGCACGTCCACCGTTGCACCATTGATATGTTCCACGGTTGGCCGTGGGGTAATCGCCAGTTTTCCGGTGTCGAGCCAGGCTTCAATATCGCGGTCGCATAATCTCATTACGGTAACTCCATGAAGTAAGTGTAGCGAACAGGGCGCATCTGTGCTTTTAACCTGTTCGCGTCACGCCTTTTGAGACGTAAACTACTCGAAAAACTGATTAATCTTGGCCTTCAGAATATCAATCGCGATGCGGTTTTTACCACCGCGCGGCACGATGATATCCGCGTACTGTTTGGACGGTTCAATGAACTGCAGAAACATCGGGCGTACCGTTTTCTGATACTGACTCATGACGGAATCCATTGAGCGACCGCGTTCATTGACGTCGCGCTTCATTCGGCGCATCAGGCAAATATCCAGCGGCGTATCGACGAAAATGGAAAAATTCAGTTCCTGGCGTAACCGCGCATCCGTTAACAACAGAATGCCTTCAAGAATAATGACTTTTTTGGGCTTGAGATGCAGCGTCTCTTGCGTGCGGGTGTGCTCAACGTAGCTGTAAACCGGCAGTTCAATGTCCTGTCCTGCTTTGACAGCGCGCAGGTGCTGTAACAGCAAATCATGATCCATCGCGCTGGGATGGTCATAATTGGTCTTAACCCTCTCTTCCATGGTGAGGTGACTTTGATCTTTGTAATAGGCATCTTCGGGAATAACACCGATGTGTTCATCACCCACCTGATCGCGAATTTCACGATACAGGGTACTGGCGATTAAACTTTTACCGGATGCGGATGCACCTGCAATGCCAACGATCACGCACTGATGGGACTTGTCAGTCATACTTTTAAAAACCTGATACTGGAGCCAGAAACTGTACGCAAACTGCGCACCCAGTTAATGGGGCTGAACGGAGAGGGTGATTTGGCGCTAAGTATAGGGATTTCGGTCTTTTGATGCCAGAGAAATGGCATGGCCGGTTTTCAGACTTTCCCCTTTTAACTCGAATGATTTCATCGATAAACTAGCCCTCTCAGACAGCATGACGATGCACAGCACGTATCAGGTCTTACAAACCTGAACAAAAAGGGCTTGGGGCCCGAAAAAAATAAAGGAAAACTATGCTCTGGAAGACCCTCACCTATTTTGGTGACAGTATGTTGTTAATTCCCACGGCGGTGATTATTGCACTGATTTTGCCGTGGAAAAGTGATAACCGGCGCACCGTATGGTACTGGCTTTTTGCCTTTGGCCTGGCGGGGCTGGTTGTCAGCCTGTCAAAAATTCTCTTTCTGGGCTTTGGCATTGGCAGTGCCCGTTTTAACTTCACCGGATTTAGCGGCCACAGCGCCATGTCTGCCACCCTGTGGCCCGTGATGCTCTGGCTGATATCCGGACGCTGGCCGAGCCTGTGGCGCGGTTTCGCCATTGGCGTGGGCTATATGATCCCCTTAATGGTGGGGTTTTCCCGCCTCGTCATCCATGCTCATTCCCTCAGCGAAGTCCTGACCGGACTGCTGTTAGGCTTTACACTGAGCACAGCTTTTTT
Source organism: Pantoea stewartii subsp. stewartii (assembly GCF_008801695.1). Lineage (GTDB taxonomy): Bacteria > Pseudomonadota > Gammaproteobacteria > Enterobacterales > Enterobacteriaceae > Pantoea > Pantoea stewartii. Next base: position 25,331 of record NZ_VZPF01000032.1, on the reverse strand, counting down.
GCTTTCACAACGCGAAACCGCATTAAAAGGGTTTAGCTGGCCGCAGATTGCCGCCGCGTTGCTGGTGCCGGTGCTGCTGCTGGGACATGGACGCATCGCCACCACGCAGCAGTTTCTTGAGCACTTTTCAGCCCGCCTCGCGGGCCTGGAAAAACCCTATACCCGTGCCGACCTTTTTCGTTGAATAAGGCGAGACGGGCTCGCCTCACAGACGAGCCCGTCAATCGGTCAAATAACGCAATTTAATGATTTCCCCCCTTTTTTCTCCAACAAATGTGCTAGCATTCTTCAATCAGAATGGCTATCTCGTCACCTGCCATGTCAATACCTTGTACCCTGCTGGATCGATAAATGATCGTTGATGCGCTGGCTTCGTCAGATAAATCACCTAATTCGTGGCTTCATGCCTGCGGGCTTGGCCTGGTTTCGTTCGTCCTGACCTTGTTCTGCCTTGAACTGATCGTAGTGAGCGGCAAGATTTCGCCTTTATGGTTTTCCACCGCCTTAATGACCGTGGTGGTGTTTCGCTGCACATCACGTCAGTTGCCGTTGTTCCTTGCGGCCTGCCTGATTGGCACCGCTGCAGCCAATGCGTTTGTCATCGGTCCTGCGCTTTCAAATTTAAAATTTGCCCTGTTGAACCTTTTGCAGGCGGGCATCGGTGGCATGCTGCTGCGCGCGTTGCTTAACCGCGAGGCACCGCTGGTGTCGCTGCGTGACTGGCTGCGCTTTGTTTTTGCCACCGGTGTGATTTCGCCACTGATTGGTGGCGTACTGGCGCTGTGGGTTTTACAGGTTGGACAACAGGCCTCTTTCGCCTTCTTTTATACATGGGTGATTTCGGAAATCATCGGCATGCTCGCGCTTGGGCCGGTTCTGCTGCTGCTCTCCTGGCCCTTGCCTAAGGGTTACCTCAAGCGCGCCTCGCTGTTTGAAACACTTTTCAGCCTCGTTCTGACGCTGATTGCCAGCTATTTGTCGCTGCGTTTTTTGCCCTGGCCGTTTACCTTCATTTTGGTCGTGCTGTTCTGGTGCGCTGTTCGGCTGCCCAAGGTGGAGGCGTTTGTCCTGTTCTTTCTCAACGCCAGCTTTATGGCGCTGCTGCTTTCTTTAGACTGGATAATCGTCACGCCTACGACGACGAATTACGCCATGATTGTCAGTTGGCTGCCGTTTCTGATGGTCTTAATCCCCTGCCATATTATGTCGCTGGTCATGGATGCGTTCCGCCATGAAACGCGCCATATCAGTGAAAGCGAAACGCGTTTTCGTAACGCCATGGAGTATTCCGCTATTGGCATGGCGCTGGTTTCACCCGAAGGCCGCTGGCTTCAGGTGAATAAATCATTATGCGACACGCTGGGTTATCCCGAGTACGAATTAAAGAACCTGACTTTCCAGCAGATTACGCATCCTGACGACCTGGGTATTGACGATGGCAAAATGGATAAGCTGCTGGCTGGCGAGATTTTGTCGTTCACGCTGGAGAAGCGTTACTTCCGTAAGGACCATGAAATCGTCTGGGTGCGGCTGACGGTTTCGCTGGTACGGGACAGCGAACAACAACCGCTCTATTTTATTGCGCAGATTGTGAATATTTCTGAATTAAAACAGAGCGAGTTGGTCAACCAGCGGTTAATGGAACGTATCACGCTGGCCAACGAAGCGGGCGGCATTGGCGTGTGGGAATGGAACATGAACAGTGGAGAAATGCTGTGGGATAAACGCATGTACACATTGTTCGGTTTGCAGTCGGATGAAGTGCCCAGCTTCGACTTGTGGATCAAACTGGTGCATCCCGACGATCGCGCATTTTGTGTGCAAACCATACAGCAGGCCATTGAAGAAAGCAGCGCGTTTCAAATGGAGTATCGCGTGATGCGCGAAGAAGGACATTACTGGATACGTTCTCAGGCGAATCGTCTACTCAGTCAGGAAGGCCGGATCGAGCGCATACTGGGCGTTGCACAGGACATTACGCCGCTGCGTAACCTGAACGAAGCCCTGTTTCAGGAAAAAGAGCGCATGATGATTACGCTCGATTCCATCGGCGAGGCCGTCATCAGTACGGATCAGGCCATGCGCGTCACCTTCATGAATCCGGTGGCTGAAAAAATGACTGGCTGGTCACAGGAAGCCGCGGTCGGCAGACCGGTAAGTGAACTGCTTCACATCACCCATGGCCGTCACGGCGCGCCGGTGGAAAATCTGATGATCAACCCCACGCATTCTGAAAAGACTGCGCCCTATCTGTCGGAAGAGTGGGTGCTTCACACCCTGAATGGTGAGCATATTGATATCCATTACACGATAACGCCGCTGAAATCGGAATCGGGAACCGAACGCGGCGCGGTGATGGTCATTCAGGATGTGAGTGAATCACGTAAGGTCATGAAACGATTGAGCTACAGCGCGCTGCACGATACGTTAACCCGCCTGCCCAATCGCGCCAGTTTTGAGTTGCAACTGAAGCGACTGCTGTCCGATGCCGCTGAACATCAACATCAGCATGTACTGGTGTTTATTGACCTGGATAAATTCAAAGCGGTTAACGACAGCGCCGGGCACGCCGCCGGGGATGCACTGCTGAGCGAACTTTCCGATTTAATGCGTCACCACCTGCGCAGCACCGACTTTCTCGCCCGTCTTGGCGGGGATGAATTTGCCGTGCTCATGCCTGAATGTCTGGTGGACCAGGCCCGTGATGTGGTGCAGCGTATCGTGCGTGCAGTCAACGACTACTGTTTTGAATGGCTGGGCCGGGCCTATCAGGTTGGGGCCAGCGCAGGCATGACACAAATTTCACCAAATAATTGGCAAAGCAGTGATGTGTTGTCCCAGGCCGATATTGCCTGTTACAACGCTAAACGCAGCGGCCGCGGGCGCTACATGGTGTACGAACAGCATCCGCTGGCCCTGACCGGTAGCCACCATTCGCTGGATCAGGCAACCCTGGATGCCTTGCAGGTGGAACTCCAGGTCTGGGCTGTCGCACCGCCAGGTAAGCCGCACTCTGCCAGCGTCTGGTTGATTGAAGTGCAGTTGTTTACCCGGGAAGGACTGCTGGTGGATGAACATCTGCTGCGTAACAACCTGACTGACGCGGCGCTGAAACAGCGGCTGGAAGACAATATCGTTGAGGCTTTTTTCCGTCATCGCATTGCGGCTATGAGCCAAAAAGGTATTGCCTTAATTTTGCCCGTGGATGTTAACGCGCTTTATAATCCGGTTTTCGTTGAGAAACTTTGTGTCCGTTTTGCAGAATCCGGTCTGGCGAACAGTAACAGCGGTATCGCGCTGCATGCCGCCAGCGTGTTATCGGGCGGCGAGCAGCTTTTGGGTACACTGATGAAACTGCGCCAGGCAGGCTGTCGCATCGTGCTGCAACAGTTTGGCCGTAACCTGGATGCGTTTAATCAGTTAACCGGTAAAGTGGTGGACTGCCTGATTCTGGCCCCCGAGCTGGTGGCGAACCTGCATAACAATCTGATGGATGAAATGCTGATTTCCATTATTCAAAGCCAGACCAATGAACGTAATATTATATTGCTTGCGGGCCCAGTCTCCGTGCCGGCCGTTCTGACCACGCTTACCAGCCTGGATGTTGACGGAGTCTGGGGCAGTGCTGTTGCCGAGCGCCAGCCGCTCAGCAAACTGAGTGAAGATCACCTTTTTGCGATTCGCTAATTCTGCCGCTCGCCGCTTGCCTCACCTTTACAGCTGCGCTAAAGTCGCCCCCTTTTTCCTGCCTGGGGGCGAAAAATGTTCATTGGATTCGATTACGGTACGGCTAACTGCTCGATTGCGGTCAGCGAAAAAGGCACACCACGACTGTTAACGCTGGAGAACGGTCAACGCCTGCTGCCATCGATGATCTGCTCCCCGACCCGTGAAGCCGTCACGGAATGGCTTCATCGCCATCATCAGGTTGCCACGCCGGACCAGGAAAGCACGGCACTGTTGCAACGGGCGCTGCGCTATAACCGTGAAGAAGATATCGATGTTCTCTCCGAGAGCGTGCAGTTCGGTCTGACCGCGCTTCAGCACTATATGGTCGATCCGGAAGATGTCTGGTTCGTGAAGTCGCCGAAGTCCTTCCTGGGCGCGAGTGGGTTAAAACCCCAGCAGATCGCCTTCTTTGAAGATTTAGTGTGCGCCATGATGCTGCATATTCGTCAGCAGGGCGAAGCACAGCTTGACCAGTCAATTGAACAGGCGGTAATTGGCCGCCCGGTGAACTTTCAGGGACTGGGCAGCGAAGAGGCCAACGCGCAGGCGCAGGGCATCTTATTGCGTGCCGCTAAACGCGCGGGCTTTCGGGAGGTGTAGTTTCAGTTTGAGCCGGTCGCGGCGGGGCTGGACTTTGAAGCCACACTCGAAAAAGAAACCCGCGTGCTGGTCGTGGACATCGGTGGGGGAACCACCGACTGTTCGATGCTGTTGATGGGGCCGCAGTGGCGTCATCTGTCAGACCGGCGGGAAAGCCTGCTGGGCCATAGTGGCTGCCGCGTGGGCGGTAACGACCTGGATATTATGCTGGCGTTTAAAGCGTTGATGCCGTTGCTGGGCGCGGGCGGGAAGACACAAAAGGGCACGGCCTTACCTGCCCTGCCCTGGTGGAATGCCGTCTCCATCAACGATGTGCCTGCACAAAGCGATTTTTACAGTACCGCCTGCGGCAAACTGTTGCGCGATCTGGTACGGGATGCCGAAAATCCTGCCGCCGTGGCACACCTGTTAAAAGTCTGGCAACAAAAGCTGAGCTATCGTCTGGTGCGTACTGCGGAAGAGAGCAAAATCGCCCTCTCCGACCGCCCTGACTTCGCCGCCGCACTGGATTTTATCAGCGCGGATTTACAGGCCGATATCAGCGTGGCAATCCTGCAGGACGCGATCAGCCAGCCGCTGGAGAAGATCCTAGAACAGGTACATCTGGCGCTGGCAACCAGCCATATTAAACCGGAAGTGATCTATCTGACGGGCGGTAGTGCACGTTCGCCTCTGCTGCGCGCTGCGCTGCAGCAGGCCCTGCCGGGTACACCGATTGCTGGCGGAGATGACTTTGCCTCAGTGACCGCTGGTCTGGCGCGCTGGGCTGAGGTGATGTTTGCCTGACAGCGGGGGGAGTCGAATAAAGTGCAGCACTCTCGGCGGGTGAAATCGCCTGAAGGGGCACTTTGGCTTCGGCTCCCTTTCCTTCGTTTGCCTTTACCGCGAAGACGTCAGGCTGAGCTGTTTTGGGATGCTAACCCATTGTTGTGATGTCGGCGGGTGAGATCGCCAGAAGAGGCACTTTGGCTTCGGCGGTCCTGGCGCCGCTCACGCGGTGCCTTCAGGTCGCTCAGCGCTGCGGAATACCTCGCGGAAAATGCCCCTTCTGGCTTTGTCAGTTTGCGCGCGGGTAAAGCGACACAGTATGTGAGCCCGTGCTTTCTTTTGCGGTGAAGGCAAAACGAATGCAGTGCCTGTCCTCAGAAAAAAAGCCCTTCTGCCCTTTAATCTTGAGCGGGGTTAAAGCGGCACCATGCGTCAGCCGGTTCTGCCGCGTTAAGGATAGCGCCCGGTCCGGCAATGCACGTTACTGACGGACCCGGCGGTATCGGCGATGATGTTCATTCCTCTTTGCACCGCGCCCCCTTGCTCAGCGCTCAATGTCTCAGCAGGCATAACGTAAGGTTAAACGCTGACCTTCTTCATGCTGCGCACGGCTGCGTAAAGCGCTGGGTGATGAATGTGTCATCTTCCTGAAGGATAGGTTGTTTTTAATCCTGTATTTCCTGGTCAGGCAGGATATGATCCGGCGCGCTGTGGTCAGCGTAGTCCGCCTTGTTTCACATCAAATCTGACTCTTTGCCAACGCCGTTTTTTCAAAAAACCGACATACTTACGGTGCGCTGACAGATATCCTTAATTCCTTCAAATTTTTACCCGCAGGGACGACTACAATTCGTGGTTTGCAGGCTAACGTTTATGCCCGCGTCCTGGAACGATATCGCTGGAGAGCAACAATAACAATGAACAACCGACATCCTGGAATGAAAAAAGGCCTGATTTTAGCGGTGGTTATTGCCGCTGCTGCAGGCGGTTATTACTGGTGGAAGCATCCAGCCCAACCCGCAGGCAACGAAACATCCAGCCAGTCAGAACACGGCAAAAGAGGCAACGGTGGACATAAACCGCTTGCGCCCGTGCAGGCTGCCAGCGCTGTAACGGAAAGTGTGCCGCAATACCTTAGCGGTTTGGGTACGGTGACCGCAGCCAATACCGTAACGGTACGCAGCCGGGTAGATGGTAACCTGGTGGCCATCCATTTCACGGAAGGCCAGCAGGTCAAAGCCGGCGATCTGCTGGCAGAGATCGATCCGCGTCCCCATCAGGTCGCCCTGATGCAGGCTCAAGGCCAGCTGGCGCGCGATCAGGCTACGCTTGCGAACGCCCGCCGTGATTTAGCCCGTTACCAGAAGCTGGAGAAAACCTCGCTGGTATCCCAGCAGGATCTGGATACGCAAAACGCGCTGGTCAGTGAAACCCTGGGCACGATTAAGGCCGACGAAGGCAGCGTTGCCAGCGCACAACTGAACCTGACTTACAGCCGAATTACGTCCCCGATTGCGGGTCGCGTCGGCCTGAAGCAGGTTGATATTGGCAACTACATTACCAGCGGTGATACCAATGGTCTGGTGGTGATTACTCAGACGCATCCGGTGGATGTCGTCTTTAGCGTCGCCGAAAACAATATCAGCCAGATCATGCAGGCGCAGAAAAGTGGCGAACCGTTGCTGGTGGAAGCCTGGGACCGCAGCAATCAACATCTGATTGCGCGCGGAAAACTGCTCAGCCTGGATAACCAGATCGACGTCACGACAGGGACCATTAAAATCAAAGCGCGTTTTGATAATCAGGATGACCTGCTTTTCCCTAATCAGTTCGTCAACGCCCGGCTGAAGGTGAATACGTTGCAGGATGCCGTCGTGATTCCGGTAGCCGCGTTACAGATGGGCAACGAAGGCCACTTTGTCTGGGTGATTAACAGCGAAGATAAGGTGAGTAAGAAAACCGTGACCGCCGGTTTCCAGGACAGTCAGAAAGTGGTCATCAATGCCGGACTGAGCGCGGGCGACCGCGTGGTAACGGATGGCCTTGACCGCCTGACAGAGGGGGCAAAAGTGGAAGTGGTTGCAGCACAGAGCAGTGCAACTAAACAGAGCCGCGCCAGCTTGCCATCCAAAGGAGAGTCAGAGTAATGCAGGTTATGCCTCCTGACCGCAGCGGAGGACCGTCACGCCAGTTTATTCTGCGCCCGGTCGCGACGACGTTACTGATGATTGCTATTCTGCTGGCGGGGATTCTGGGTTACCGCTTTTTGCCGGTGTCAGCGTTACCCGAAGTGGACTATCCGACCATTCAGGTTGTTACCCTGTATCCCGGTGCCAGTCCGGATTTGGTGACGTCGTCGATTACAGCGCCTCTTGAACGTCAGTTCGGTCAGATGTCCGGTCTTAAGCAGATGGCCTCGCAAAGTTCTGGCGGCGCCTCGGTGGTGACGCTGCAGTTCCAGCTCTCGCTGCCGCTCGATGTCGCAGAACAGGAAGTGCAGGCGGCGATTAACTCTGCCTCTAACCTGCTGCCCAGCGATTTGCCGAATCCGCCGGTTTACAGCAAAGTTAACCCGGCGGATCCGCCCATCATGACGCTCGCCGTCACCACCACCAGCATGCCCTTAACCCAGGTACAGGACATGGTGGAAACACGCGTCGCGCAGAAAATTTCCCAGGTGACCGGCGTTGGCCTGGTCACGTTGACCGGCGGCCAGCGTCCCGCGGTGCGCGTTAAGATGAACACCCAGGCATTAGCCTCTATGGGCCTGACCAGCGAAATGGTGCGTACGGCGATCACCAACGCCAACGTAAATTCCGCGAAAGGCAGTCTTGATGGTCCGACCCGCTCGGTTACGCTGTCAGCCAACGATCAGATGAAATCGGTCGAGGATTACCGCCAGCTGATCGTCAGTTATAAAAATGGCGCGCCAGTGCGGCTGGCCGATGTGGCCACGATTGAACAGGGTGCCGAAAACAGCTGGCTGGGTGCCTGGTCTAACCGTGAACCCGCCATCGTACTGAATGTGCAGCGCCAGCCGGGTGCCAATATTATTGCAACCGCCGACAATATTCGCGCCATGCTGCCCGGGCTGATTGCCAGCCTGCCCAAATCCGTCGATGTGAAACTGGTCACCGATCGCACCACCAATATCCGCGCGTCCGTCACCGATACGCAGCATGAGCTGATGCTGGCAATGGCGCTCGTGGTGATGATCATCTACCTGTTCTTGCGTAATGTGCCCGCGACCATCATTCCGGCCGTGGCTGTTCCGCTGTCGCTTATTGGCACCTTTGCGGCAATGTATTTCCTGGGCTTTTCCATCAATAATCTGACGCTGATGGCGCTGACCATCGCCACAGGCTTTGTGGTGGACGATGCCATCGTGGTGATTGAGAATATCTCGCGCTATATCGAAAAAGGGGAAAAGCCGATGACAGCGGCCCTGAAAGGGGCAGGCGAAATTGGCTTTACCATTATTTCGTTAACGTTTTCACTGATTGCGGTATTGATTCCGCTGCTGTTCATGGGCGACGTGATTGGTCGCCTGTTTCGCGAATTTGCGGTGACGCTGGCGGTGGCAATTCTGATCTCGGCGGTGGTCTCGCTCACCCTGACGCCGATGATGTGTGCCCGCATTCTGAGCGCCGAGTCACTGCGTAAGCAGAACCGCTTTTCCCGTGCCAGCGAAGCGATGTTCGATCGCATCATTGCCGTTTATGGTCGTGGGCTGCGCCGGGTGCTGAATCACCCCTGGCTGACGCTGTCCGTGGCGCTCGGCACATTGCTGCTGACGGTTTTGCTGTGGATGGCCATTCCGAAAGGTTTCTTTCCGCAGCAGGACAACGGCATTATTCAGGGGACGCTGGAGGCACCGCAGTCGGTATCCTATGCCAGTATGGCGGAGCGGACACGCGATGTTGCCTCTGTGATTATGAAAGATCCGGCTGTGCAGATTCTGACCTCGTTCGTGGGCGTGGACGGCACCAATCCGTCACTCAACAGCGCCCGGTTGCAGATTAACCTCAAACCGCTGGATATGCGCAGCGAGCGTATTCCGGAGATTCAGCAGCGGCTGCAAGCGCAGATCAGCAAAATTCCTGGCGTCACCTTGTGGTTGCAGGCGGTGCAGGACCTGACAATTGACACCCAGGCCAGCCGTACGCCGTATCAGTTTACTCTGCAGTCCGGTTCGCTGGATTCGCTCAGCACCTGGGTCCCTGCCCTGCTTAACGCCCTGCAGAAACACCCTGCGCTACGTGACGTCAGCAGTGACTGGCAGGACCAGGGGCTGGAAGCCTATATCAAAGTGGACCGCGACAGTGCCAGCCGGCTGGGCATCAGCATGGCGGACGTAGATAACGCGCTGTATGACGCCTTTGGTCAGCGGCTGATCTCCACGATTTATACCCAGGCGAATCAGTACCGCGTGGTGCTGGAACAGGACAACAGCACCATGCCGGGCCTGCAAAGCCTGGACGGTATTCGTCTGAACAGCACTGACGGTGGCAGCGTGCCGTTGAGCGCGATCGCCAGCATTGCCCAGCGCCATGCGCCTTTAACGATTAACCACCTGAGTCAGTTCCCCTCCGCCACCTTCTCTTTCAATGTGGCGAAGGGCTATTCGCTGGAAGATGCGACCAAAGCGATCAACCAGGCAGAGACGGAACTGGGGATGCCGTCAGAGGTGATGACGCAGTTCCAGGGCAGCACGCTGGCTTTCGAGGCTGCCCTGACCAGTACCGTCTGGCTGATTGTGGCGGCAGTCGTGGCGATGTATATCGTGCTCGGCGTGCTGTATGAGAGCTTTATCCATCCCATCACCATTCTCTCCACGTTGCCCACGGCGGGCGTCGGTGCGCTGCTGGCGCTGATGATAAGTGGGAATGAGCTGGATATTGTTGCCATCATCGGCATCATTCTGCTCATTGGTATTGTGAAAAAGAACGCCATTATGATGATCGACTTCGCGTTAGCGGCGGAACGTGAACAGGGCATGAAGCCCTATGATGCGATTTATCAGGCCTGCCTGCTGCGTTTCCGACCGATTCTGATGACGACGCTGGCCGCCCTGCTGGGTGCATTACCGCTGATGCTCAGCACTGGCGTGGGTGCAGAGCTGAGGCAGCCGCTGGGGATCGCCATGGTCGGCGGCCTGATTCTGAGCCAGATTCTGACGCTGTTTACCACGCCGGTAATCTACCTGCTGTTTGACCGCCTGGCGCATAACCTGCGTCGTCGCCTGGGTCAGACGGAGGCGCAGCCGTGAAGTTTTTTGCTTTGTTTATCCATCGTCCGGTCGCCACGACGCTACTGACGCTGGCCATTGCGCTGGCGGGCATTCTGGGCTTCCGCCTGCTGCCGGTGGCGCCGCTGCCGCAGGTGGATTTTCCGGTCATTATGGTGTCAGCATCCCTGCCAGGAGCCTCGCCCGAAACGATGGCGTCTTCGGTCGCCACGCCGCTGGAGCGATCGCTGGGCCGAATTGCAGGCGTCAGTGAAATGACCTCGACCAGTTCGCTGGGCTCGACCCGCATTATTATGGTGTTCGATTTTAATCGTGATATTAACGGCGCGGCACGTGATGTACAGGCGGCCATTAACGCGGCGCAGAGTCTGCTCCCTACCGGCATGCCGTCGCGTCCGACCTACCGCAAAGCCAACCCGTCTGACGCGCCGATCATGATTATGACGCTGACGTCAGATCTGTACACGCCAGCCCAGCTTTATGATTATGCGTCGACACAGCTGGCACAGAAGCTGTCGCAGATTAATGGCGTGGGCGATGTCACCGTGGGCGGCAGCTCGCTGCCCGCAGTGCGCGTGGCGCTCAATCCGCAGGCGTTATTTAATCAGGGCGTGTCGCTGGATGCGGTGCGTCAGACCATCGCTAACGCTAACCAGCGCCGTCCGCAGGGCGCGCTGGAAGACGGGCAACAGCGCTGGCAGTTACGGACCAACGATGCATTACAAACTGCCCGGGAATACCAGCCGCTGATCGTGCAATACAACAACGGCGCGGCAGTACGGTTGTCCGATGTCGCCACCGTTGAGGACTCCGTGCAGGATGTGCGCAACGCCGGTATGTCGCGGGGCAAACCGGCCGTTTTGCTGGTGATTCGCAAAACGGCGGATGCGAACGTGATTGAGACGGTTGATCGTATTCGCGCTGAACTGCCCGAACTGCACGAAATCATCCCGACGGCGATCGATCTGCAGATTGCCCAGGATCGCTCACCCACCATCCGCGCGTCGCTCGAAGAAGTGGAGCAGTCGCTTATTATCGCCGTTGGCCTGGTCATTCTGGTGGTGTTTGTTTTCCTGCGCTCAGGTCGCGCCACGCTGATTCCGGCGGCAGCCGTGCCGGTCTCGCTGATTGGCACCTTTGCCGCCATGTATTTGTGCGGCTTTAGCCTGAACAATCTGTCGTTGATGGCGCTGACCATCGCCACCGGCTTTGTCGTGGACGATGCCATTGTGGTGCTGGAAAACATTGCCCGTCATGTTGAATCGGGCATGAAACCGCTGGCCGCCGCGCTCAAAGGCGTGCGTGAAGTGGGCTTTACGGTGCTGTCGATGAGCCTGTCGCTGATCGCGGTCTTCCTGCCGCTGCTGATGACAGGCGGACTGATTGGCCGCTTCTTCGCAGAGTTTTCCATCACCCTGTCGGTTGCTATTCTGATCTCGCTGTTTGTGTCCATCACGCTGACGCCCATGATGTGTGCTTACCTGCTGAAACCCCATGCGCCGCGCAGTCAGCCGCGGCGACGGGGCATTGGCCGCCTGCTGCTGGCGGTACAACAGGGTTATGCCCGCTCTCTGAACGTCGTGCTGAACCATGCGCGCTGGGTCATCCTGTTGCTCGTGGGCACTGTCGCCCTGACGGTGTGGCTGTTCATCAGTATTCCTAAAACCTTTTTGCCCGAGCAGGATACCGGCCGCCTGTCCGGCTTTATTTCTGCCGACCAAAGCATTTCGTTTCAGGCGATGCGCGGTAAGTTGCAGGACTTCATGAAAATCGTGGGGGCCGATCCGGATGTCTCAAGCGTGGTGGGCTTTACCGGCGGCATGCGCACCAATATGGGCCTGATGTTTATCTCCCTGAAACCCTTGTCCGAACGCAAAGATAATGCACAGGCGGTGATTGCCCGCCTGCGTACCAAGCTGGCAAAGGAGCCCGGTGCCAACCTGTATCTTAATGCGGTGCAGGATATCCGGGTGGGCGGTCGCGAAGCCAACGCCAGCTATCAGTATTCTCTGTTAACAGACGATCTGGCTGCGCTGCGCACCTGGGAACCGAAAATCCGTCAGGCCTTTACCGCCCTGCCGGAACTGGCCGACGTTAACTCCGATCAGCAGGATCAGGGCAGCGAAATGGCCCTGACGTATGACCGGGCCAGCATGGCGCGGCTGGGCATTAATGTTTCCGAAGCGAATGCGTTGCTCAACGATGCGTTTGGTCAGCGTCAGATTTCCACCATCTATCAGCCGCTGAACCAGTACAAGGTCGTCATGGAAGTGGATCCGCGCTATACCCAGGACATCAGTTCACTGGATCAGATGTTTGTGATTAACAGCGACGGCAAACCCATCCCGCTCTCCTGGTTCGCCAAATGGCAACCGGCCAACGCGCCGCTGTCGGTTAATCATCAGGGCTTGTCTGCCGCGTCAACCCTCTCCTTTAACCTGCCAGAAGGTGTGTCGCTTTCCCAGTCATCCGAGGCGATCGATCGCACTATGACGGCGCTTGGCGTACCGTCCAGCGTGCGCGGCAGCTTTGCCGGCACCGCACAGGCGTTCCAGCAATCGCAAAGCAGTCAACTCTGGTTGATGCTGGCTGCGGTTGCGGCAGTTTATATCGTGCTGGGGATTCTCTACGAAAGCTATGTGCACCCGTTGACCATTCTTTCGACGCTGCCGTCTGCGGGCGTCGGTGCCCTGCTGGCGCTGGAGCTGTTTGATACGCCGTTCAGCCTGATTGCCTTGATCGGGATTCTGTTGTTGATCGGGATAGTAAAAAAGAACGCCATCATGATGGTCGACTTTGCGCTTGACGCAGAATGCAACGGCAATCTGAGCGCCCGCGAGGCGATTTTCCAGGCCTGCCTGTTACGCTTCCGCCCTATCCTGATGACCACGCTGGCGGCCCTGTTTGGCGCGTTACCGCTGGTGCTGACCAGCGGAGACGGCGCCGAGCTGCGTCAGCCGTTGGGCATCACCATTGCCGGCGGCTTGATCATGAGCCAGCTCCTCACGCTGTATACCACGCCGGTGGTGTACTTAATGATGGACAAACTGCGACGTAAAACGCGCACCCAGAGGATGAATGCCACTCAGCATTAAGGGGTAAATATCATGCAGAGCGTCACGGTCCGCTGGCAGTTGTGGATTGTTGCCTTTGGTTTTTTTATGCAGACGCTGGACACCACCATCGTCAACACGGCGATCCCGTCCATGGCGCACGATCTGGGCGTGAGCCCACTGCATATGCATTCGGTGATTGTGGCCTATGTGCTCACGGTGGCGGTGACGCTGCCGCTGAGCGGCTGGCTGGCGGACCGGTTTGGCGTGAGAAATATCTTTTTTAGCGCGATTGTGCTGTTCAGCGTGGGATCGCTGTTGTGCGGCCTGTCAGGCACGCTGAATCAGCTTATCATGGCGCGTGTGATTCAGGGGATTGGCGGGGCCATGATGGTGCCGGTAGGACGGCTGACGGTAATGCGCATTGTACCGCGTGACCAGTATATGTCTGCGATGACCTTTGTCACCCTGCCCGGCCAGATTGGGCCGCTGCTGGGGCCCGCACTGGGCGGTGTGCTGGTGGAATATGCCAGCTGGCACTGGATTTTCCTGATTAACATCCCGGTCGGCATCATCGGTGCCGTCGCCACGTTGAAGTTACTGCCGAACTACGCGATGCCGCCGCGACGCTTTGATTTTGTCGGGTTTGTCCTGCTGGCCGACGGAATGGCTACGTTAACGCTGGCGCTTGACGGTCAACGCAGTAGCGGCGGCTCTGCCTTGTTACTGGCCGCGATGATCCTCATCGGCACCGGCTCTCTTCTGTTTTATCTGCTGCATGCGCGCCAAAACGACAGTGCGCTGTTCAGCCTGAAGCTGTTCGACAACCGCATTTTCTCTATTGGCTTACTCGGTAGTCTGACTGGCCGCATCGGCAGCGGCATGTTGCCCTTTATGACGCCGCTGTTCTTGCAAATCGGCATGGGCTTCAGCCCGTTTCATGCCGGCTTGATGATGATTGCCATGGTGCTGGGCAATATGGGCATGAAGCGTGTGGTTGTCAGCATTGTTAACCTGTTTGGCTATCGCAACGTGCTGGTGGGTTCAACAATAGGCCTGGCGCTGGTGGTCTTGCTGTTTCCACTGGTGGCGATGCTCGGCTGGACAGTCATGCTGCCGCTGGTGCTGTTTCTGCAAGGCATGGTGAATGCGATTCGCTTCTCTTCGATGAACACGCTGACGCTCAAGGATCTACCCGATGACCTGGCCTCCAGCGGCAACAGCCTGTTATCGATGATCATGCAGCTCTCAATGAGTATTGGCGTAACCGTGGCGTGCCTGCTGCTGGGCGCGTTTGGTCATGCAACGTCCGGGGAGCAGGGTTTAAGCCATCAGGCGTTTATCTGTGTTTATCTCTGTATGGCGCTGATCATTATTCTGCCTGCGCTGGTGTTCTGGCGGGTTCCGAAAGAGATGAGTAAAAGCGTCGATCTGCGACGTCGGAGAAGTGAATGAGATCGTTCCTGCATTTTGGCATCGGTGCCAAATTATTCATGGCCATATTCTCCACCTGCATGCTGGTCCTGATTACCATGCACTGGGGCGTCCGGCTCAGCTTTGAACATGGCTTTGTCGACTATATTAAACGCGGGAATGAACAGCGGCTGAATTTGCTGGGTGCGGCGCTGGCCGATCAGTATGAACAGCATGGCGACTGGGATTTTCTGCGTAATAACGACCGGCTGATCTTCTCTATGCTGCGCTCGCTGGAGCAAAACCCGGACAGCAGTAACCAGTTACCGCCTCACGGCTGGCGCACCCAGTTCTGGGTACTCGATCAGCACTACAAAGTGATGGTCGGCCCGCGCTCACAGGTTCCCCCGGAAGGGATACGTCATGATATTACGCTCAGTAATGGTAAAGTCGTGGGCTGGATCATCAGCTCGCCGCCAGAGCGCCTGACGCGCAGCACCGATATCAATTTTGATCAGCAGCAGCGACGAACCAGCTGGTATATCGTGGGCCTCTCTACTCTGCTTGCCGCCCTGGTCACCTGGCTGATGGCGCGGGGCTTGCTGGCACCGGTGAAAAGACTGGTAGACGGTACGCATCATCTGGCAGCGGGGAATTTAGCCACACGGGTTAAGGTTGACAGCCAGGACGAACTGGGCCAGCTGGCCCATGACTTTAACCTGCTGGCCAGTTCGCTGGAGAAAAATGAAAGTATGCGTCGGGCCTTTATGGCCGACATCTCGCATGAACTGCGCACGCCACTGGCGATTTTGCGCGGTGAGCTGGAAGCCATGCAGGATGGTGTACGTAAACTCACGCCAGACGCGATTACCTCTCTGCAAAGCGAAGTGGCGCTGCTGACCAAGCTGGTGGATGATCTGCACCAGCTTTCGCTCTCTGACGTCGGCGCACTGGCCTATCGCAAGCAGGCCACCGATTTGGTGCAGCTTATTGAGATCAGCGCAGGCAATTTTACCGAGCGCTACCGTAGCCATGATTTAACCCTGAAGCTCGACATGCCGGATGACGCGCCGTTTTTTGGCGATCCTGACCGACTGATGCAGTTGTTTATTAACCTGCTGGAAAACAGCCTGCGTTACACCGATGCCGGCGGCGAAGTCCGGGTGCGGCTCTGGTATGACGCGCCCTACTGGCACGTCACCGTAGAGGACAGCGCGCCCGGCGTGGAAGGCGATCAACAGGCACAAATATTTGAGCGTTTTTTCCGCACAGAAGGTTCGCGCAATCGCGCCAGCGGCGGCTCTGGCCTGGGGCTGGCCATCTGTAAAAACATTGTTGATGCCCACGGTGGCAGCATCAGCGCCTCGCATGCGGATTTAGGTGGGCTGAAAATCGCGCTACAATTGCGTTATGTTCCTCCCGTTTAGAAGATTATGAACCGGGAAAACACTTACCCGCTAATCCTTGTGGTTGAAGATGAACCCAAGCTGGCACAGCTGATGATTGATTACCTTGAGGCTTCTAACTATCGCACGCATCATCTGGCGCACGGCAACGCGATACTGGACTACGTTAAACAGACGCCGCCCGATCTTATCCTGCTGGATTTGATGCTGCCGGGTAAAGATGGCCTGACGCTGTGCCGTGAGATTCGCCGTGATTCCGACTTGCCGATTATTATGGTGACCGCGCGCACGGAAGAAATCGATCGCCTGCTGGGCCTGGAGATTGGTGCGGATGACTATATCTGCAAGCCATTCAGCCCACGCGAAGTGGTAGCGCGGGTCAAAACCATTTTGCGCCGGGTGAAGCGATCTCCCGAAGAAGCGCCCGTCGCGTCTTTGCTGAAAGTTCATGAAAGCCGCTTTCAGGCCAGCTGGCGTGATGAGCCGCTGGATTTAACGCCCGCTGAATTTCGTCTGCTGAAAACGCTGTCCCTTGAACCGGGAAAAGTCTTCTCCCGTGAACAGTTGTTAAACCATCTCTACGACGATTACCGGGTTGTCACCGACCGAACCATTGACAGCCATATCAAGAACCTGCGCAGGAAACTGGAAAGCCTGGACAGCGAACAACCCTTTATCCGCGCGGTATATGGCATGGGCTATCGCTGGGAAGCCGATGTCTGCCAGTTGATTTAGATTGACCCAGATCAATTTACTTCCGTTTTCACCCTGCCTACAATTCCGCACCTTTTGCAGGGTTTCCCCCTGCACATGTCGCCCAGGCGACATGCTGACCTGACATCAGTGAGCACATCATGAAACCCGAATTACTTTCCCCCGCCGGAACGCTGAAAAACATGCGTTACGCGTTTGCCTATGGGGCCGATGCCGTCTATGCCGGCCAGCCGCGCTACAGCCTGCGGGTACGCAATAACGAATTCAGCCATGAAAACCTGGCGAAAGGCATTAACGAAGCCCACGCGCTGGGTAAAAAGTTTTATGTGGTGGTGAATATCGCCCCGCATAACGCCAAGCTGAAAACCTTTATTCGCGACTTAACGCCGGTAATTGAGATGCAGCCCGACGCGTTAATCATGTCCGATCCTGGCCTGATCATGCTGGTGCGTGAGGCGTTTCCGGCCATGCCCATCCACTTATCTGTGCAGGCTAACGCCGTAAACTGGGCAACGGTGAAATTCTGGCAGCAAATGGGCTTAAGTCGGGTGATTTTATCCCGCGAGCTGTCGCTGGAGGAGATCGCCGATATTCGCGAGCAGGTGCCGGACATGGAGCTGGAAGTATTTGTGCACGGCGCACTGTGTATGGCGTACTCCGGGCGCTGTCTGCTGTCGGGCTACATGAATAAACGCGATCCTAACCAGGGAACCTGCACCAACGCCTGCCGCTGGGAATATCAGTTGCAGGAAGCCAGACAAGATGACGTCGGCAACATTGTTGAAATTCATCAGCCGGTCAGCGTACAGGACGTGACGCCTACATTGGGCATTGGGCAACCCAGCGACAAGGTGTTTTTGCTGGAGGAGAAAATGAAACCCGGCGAAATGATGAGCGCCTTTGAAGATGAACACGGCACCTACATCATGAACTCGAAAGATCTGCGTGCCGTGGCGCACGTCGAGCGCCTGAGCCAGATGGGCGTTCACTCGCTGAAAATCGAAGGTCGCACCAAATCCTATTATTACTGCGCCCGCACCGCACAGGTTTATCGCAAAGCCATTGACGATGCGGCGGCAGGTAAACCGTTTGATTCTGCCCTGCTGGAAACCCTGGAAGGCCTGGCACATCGCGGCTATACCGAAGGTTTTTTGCGTCGTCACACCCACGACAGCTACCAGAATTACCAGACCGGCTACTCTGTCTCAGAGCGCCAGCAGTTCGTCGGGGAGTTCAGCGGTGAACAGCGCGAGGGCTGGGCGGAAGTACGGGTAAAGAATAAATTTGTTCTGCATGACAGCCTGGAGATCATGACGCCGTCCGGTAACCTGATCTGCACCCTTGATGCCCTGCAAAACAGCCGTGGAGAACCGACAGAGGTGGCCCCGGGAGACGGGCATCGCGTCTGGATGAAAGTGCCGCCGGAGGTAGATTTGCGGTTTGCCTTGCTGCTGCGTAACTTTGCGCCAGGCCAGAACACTCAGGATCCGCATGCCGCTCACGCCACGGCCTGACAAAATTTGTCAAAAGCAAGAACAGGATCACAGACGGCTCGGTTTTACTGAACTATAGTGCTGCCTGCTACCAATGAGTAACAATTATCAGCAGCAGTAACTGGATCCACCTCATTCACCCGCCCGGCTCCCCCGTGCGGGTTTTCTTTTTTCTCCCTTTCGCCAATCATTTTTCTCTTCCGGCTATGCTATAACCACTAACTACGCTTTCGATCTCCAAGGAACAGATAATGGACAAACAATCGCTTACGCTGCTAATCCTGAATGGTAAAGGCGCAGGTAATGACGATCTCCGTGAAGCGATCACGAAGCTGCGCGCCGAGGGCTTTAACATAGCCGTGCGCGTGACGTATGAAAAAGGAGACGGTGAGCGTTACGTGGAAGAAGCCCTTGAACTGCAGGCGGAAACCGTAGTGGCGGGCGGCGGTGACGGCACCGTCAACGAAATCGCTACCGCACTGGCGTCGGTCAACGCGGATGAGCGCCCGGTTCTGGGGATTCTGCCGCTGGGCACAGCGAACGATTTTGCCACCAGCGTCGGCATTCCTGAAGAGATTGAGCACGCCTTGCGCCTAGCTATCCAGGGTAAAGCCTGTGATATCGACCTCGCCCGCGTTAACCAGCATCACTATTTTATTAATATGGTGACCGGAGGATTTGGCACGCGCATTACGACCGAGACGCCGGAAAAACTCAAATCCGCGCTGGGCGGCGTGTCCTATTTTATTCATGGGTTGATGCGCATGGACACGCTTAAACCGGACAGTTGTGAAATTACCGGGCCCGGTTTTAACTGGCAGGGCGATGCGCTGGTCATCGGCATCGGCAACGGTCGTCAGGCCGGAGGCGGTCAGCGTTTATGCCCGTCGGCGTTGATTAACGATGGCCTGCTGGACGTCAGCATTGTTACCGCGCAGGAGTTGCTGCCTACCCTGCTGCATTCCCTGACCGGCGATGAAGAGAATCCCGGCATCGTTTCTACGCGCTTATCGTCCCTGACGATTCGCTCACCGCATGAAATGACCTTTAACCTGGATGGCGAACCGCTGACAGGCCAGTCATTTACCATCGATATCATGCCGGGCGCGTTAAGCTGCCGCCTGCCGCCGCAGTGTGCCCTGCTGAGTTAATTCTCACGGGAGCCCTGGCTCCCGGCCTTAATGTAAACAGTTCGTGATTACATTCACAATTCCGCTACTTCAACTTGTATGGTAGTAGCGGGACGCGTAATTTTTCATCCTTAATGCCAGCATGGCCTGCCGTCCGTCTGCCACAAGGATGCTTTATGCTACACATCGATCACCTTCCTGCGGATGTTCATCTGCCCGCCTATGACCGTCGCCAGCTTAAAACCCGTATAGTGCATATCGGCTTTGGTGCCTTTCATCGCGCTCATCAGGCCTTGTGCACGGATAAACTGGCCGAACAGGGTAGCGACTGGGGAATCTGCGAGGTTAACCTTAACAGTGGCGAACTGATTCAGGCACTCCGCCAGCAGGACTTTCTCTATACGTTGACCGAAAAAAGTGACGACGCCGTGAAAACCCGGGTCATTGGGGTGGTTACCGCGGCACTGCACGGCAAAACGGACGGCATTGATGCCGTGATTACGGCCCTGTGCCAGCCGGACGTGGCGATTGTGTCGATGACCGTGACGGAAAAAGGCTATTGTCACCTGCCCGCCAGCGGCAATCTCGATCTGCAACATGCGGATATCGTGCATGACCTGGCGCACCCCGCACAGCCCCGCTCGCTGCCCGGATTGATTGTCGCCGCCATCCGCCGTCGACGCGATCTGGGTTTAGCGCCTTTCAGCGTGATGTCCTGCGATAACATGCCTGAAAATGGCCACGTCACACGGAATGTGGTGACGCAGCTCGCCCGGCAGCATGATGCGTCGCTGGCGGACTATATTCAGCACAACATCACCTTTCCCTCCACCATGGTAGATCGCATTGTTCCGGCAATGAATGAGGCCGCCTTTGACGCGTTACGTGCCCGTATTGGTTCGTCCGATCCGGTGGCCGTTGAGGCTGAACCTTTCTTTCAGTGGGTGATTGAAGACCATTTTGTCAGTGGCCGACCTGACTGGGACAAGGCCGGTGCCGAACTGGTGGAGGATGTGCTGCCGTTTGAGCAAATGAAGTTGCGCATGCTCAATGGCAGCCACTCCTTTCTGGCGTACCTTGGTTACCTTGCGGGTTATGAACACATCAGCGATTGTATGGCTGACGACGCATTCCGGGCGGCTGCACGTGCGCTGATGGTTAACGAACAGGCGCCGACGTTAACCACGCAGGGGGTGGATCTACCGGCTTATGCCGACGCCTTAATCGCTCGCTTTGCCAACCGCGCTATCAGACACCGCACTTACCAGATTGCAACCGATGGCACCCAGAAACTGCCACAACGCTTTCTCGACAGCGTGCGCTGGCATCTCGCTAACGGCACACCCTGCCCGCTGCTGTTGCTGGGCATTGCCGCCTGGATGCGCTATGTCGGTGCGGTCGATGAAAAAGGCGAACCTATAGCGATCCGTGACCCACTTAAAGCCCAGCTGGCCACCTGTGTGGCAGAAAGTGCGGAAGGTCAGGAGCGGGTGCGGGCCTTACTGGGCCTGAAAACCGTTTTCGGCGAGGATCTGGCGGATAATACAGCCTTTGTTGACGCGCTCTCCGCCTGCTATATACAGTTGACGAAAGTGGGGGCACGGGCGGCCGTGCAACAGGCCATCGCACAGGGCTAAGGCGTTTTAACGCGCTGGCGAAATCGGGTTAATGTTAACAGGGACAGAACATGACACTTTCCTACACCATCACGACAAGTGAACCGGTCAATCAGCAGATTTACCGTTATCTACGCAAAGATATCGTCACCTGCGTCATTCAGCCGGGCGCTTTGCTGTCGGAAAAAGAGGTTTCCGCCCGTTTTCATCTCTCTCGCCAGCCGGTACGTGAGGCGTTCATTAAGCTGGCAGAAGCCGGTCTGGTACAAATCCTTCCACAGCGCGGCACCTTTGTGCGTAAGATTTCAGCGAAGCTGGTTGAAGATGGACGCTTTATCCGGGAAGCGGTAGAACTGGCCGTGATACGCCGCGCAGCGCGGGAAACAAGCCAGCGCGGACTGATGGCGCTGGAGCATAATCTGCAGCTCCAGCGCATCACTGCCGCCCGGGGCGACAGCCAGATGTTTTTCAGCCTGGACGATGAATTCCATCGTCTGATTGCGGAGAGCATCGACTGTATGCTGGCATGGGAAACCATTGAAAACATCAAGGCGACGATGGACCGGGTGCGCTATCTCACCCTGAATCAGGTCGCGCCCGCTGAAACGCTGATCGAACAACATGAAGCCGTTTTTGCCGCCCTGAAAGCGCGCGATGCGGACCAGGCAGAAACCGCCCTGCGTCACCATCTGCAGGCAATGATGTTTTCGCTCGCGCCCGTGATCAGGCAAAACCGTGACTGGTTCGAGGCTGAGTAGCGCGCCGTACAATCGCTGAGCGAAGCCGTTACCACCACTGATGAAAATGATGCACAGGTCCAGTCCCGTGGCCCACCTCCAGCGAATCGGCTGTCAGCAGGGCCTGTTGTAGCCAGGTTTTGGCTTCATTAACCGTCTCCGCCCAGTCACTGTGCCGTGGACGCAGGGCCGCCAGCGCAGCAGACAGCGTACAACCGGTACCGTGCGTATGGCGCGTCTTCACCCGAGGCGTGCTGAACCGTTGCCGCCCCGCTGGCGTGATCAGCCAGTCAGGACTTTCGCCATGATCCAGATGTCCACCCTTCATCAGCACGGCCTGACAACCCAGCGCCAGAAGGGCATCGCCCTGCGTCAGCATCTCGTTCTCATTGCTGGCCATACGGCATTCGAGCAGCGCGGCGGCTTCGGGCAGATTAGGTGTGATCAGTGACACCTGTGGCAACAGGCGCTCGCGGACACAGGCAATGGCATCAGGACTCAGTAAGGCATCGCCGCTCTTGGCCACCATCACCGTGTCCAGCACCACAAACGGGATTGCCCGGCGCTGCAAGCCAGCCGCCACCCGCTCCACGATCGCCGCGTCGGACAGCATGCCAATTTTTGCACTGTCGATGCGCACGTCATCAAGAACGGAATCCAGCTGCGCGCTGACAAAATCAGGATCAATACGGTACACCGACTGTACGCCACAGGTATTTTGCGCCACCAGGGCCGTAATCACGCTGGTGCCGTAAGCGCCCAGTGCGGAGAAGGTTTTCAGGTCGGCCTGAATCCCGGCACCGCCGCTGGGATCGGTACCGGCAATCGTTAAAGCATTGATGCGTTTCACAGGGTGGCCTCCAGTGTCCAGAGCGCGTCCAGAAACGCCGGTGCAAAGCTGCCCGGCCCGGTTGATGCCTGTGCGGCTTTCTCTCCGGCCAGTGCCATCACCCGACAGGCGCTGGCGATATTGACCAGTCTGTCACCCGGCAGGCTGGCAAAGGCGGCGACGACCGCAGACAGCGCACAGCCGGTGCCGACCACCCGCGTCATTAAGGGCGATCCGCCGACAATCGACAGGGTACGCATTCCGTCGGTGGCATAATCCACCTCGCCAGTGACCACCACACAGGTTTGATACTCACGCGCCAGTTGTTGGGCGGCCAGCAGGGCGCTTTCGGCGGCGTGCTGGCTGTCCACGCCACGTCCGCCGTCAGCCTGCTGGGCCAGCGCCAGAATCTCGGAAGCATTGCCGCGAATCACGGCAGGCGACTGCATCAGCACCTGCTGACAAAACCGGTTACGCAACGTCAGTGCGCCCACCGCCACCGGGTCCAGCGTCCAGGGCGTGCCTGCCAGATTAGCCGCCTCGATTGCCGCGGCCATGGCCTGCTGGCGTTCGTGCGTTAATGTGCCGACATTGATTAACAGTGCATCCGCGATACCGCTGAACTGCGGTGCTTCCTCGCGATCGATGACCATGGCAGGTGACGCGTTCAGAGCAAGCAGGACATTAGCCGTGAGCATTTGCACCACATCATTGGTCATGCAGTGCACGAGCGGTGACTGACGGCGAAACTGTTGCAGGATGGGCGCGCATTGCGCATCAGAAAGATGGTGCGGTTGATGTGTCATCAGAACTCCCAACCGGCGGACAAGAAGGCGAATGCGGTCAGGCATCAGACTTCCCTACGCTGGCATTATCCAGATCAGGTAATACGGGTTTTTCTCAGCCTTCACAAAGAAGGGCACCCCGAGTCATGTAGATTACATTTCTTTATTAATTAGTGAGTTATGTAAGTTTACCTGTTTGTATAAGGTTGTTTTTACGAATCTCACTATTGAGCATAGTACCCCAGCCTGTACCCCATTTTGTACCCCACAGGAAAACAAAAACCTTGATTATTCTTTACCCATGTAAAACGGTTATAGTTAGAAACTATGGACAGAATTAATCATTATTATCGCCAAATGAAGTTTTGAATCATGTTTAGAAAAATAAGTAGATACCCTACTTTATTCATTACTTACCGCTATTTAATTACCTTCAACAGGAATAATCTGTTGAGACAGTAATTAACTGTTATTTTCTCATGAAACAAGTTTTTTTTGTGACCTATACTAAAATCTGAAAACCAAATCTTATACACATAGGTATTAAAATGAAAGTAAAAGATAATTTAGAAAATTAAATATTATCTAATCAAAAAAGACTGGAAGAAGAATATGATGAAGCGATGTATTTCAACAATTCCCCACCAGATATGAGTATTGTTGCAACAAAATGGCTGCAACAATATCTTAGCAAAAGAAAAAATTATGGAGAATAACAATTGAAGAAAAGGGAAATACGTACCAATAGAAAGACGCTGAATAAATCAGTTCGTAAAAAAACAATTTCATCAGAAATATCACTTACTTTTGATCAATATGAAAACATTCTATGTAGCGATATGACCTCAGCACGAATATGTAACATATTAAAAGTGCGATTACCAAAAGGATACATAGAGAAGCTAAGAAGTAACAAACTCACGAAATACAAAAACTGGTATCAAAAAGTAAAACTTAAGAATTTACACCGCCCCCAGTTAACCAACTAATCTATCACCTCAAAAAAAGGCCGACTCACTCGCATGAATCGGCCTTTCTAAATTTATCAATATGGAGCGTATACAAATGATTAATCCTACATCTATTTTTACCAAGTTTAAGTATGTATCTGCTGAGTGTGGTTCAGGGAAAACTACTTCATTATGTAATATGATCAATCGGGTACTTAACACTAAAGGCAGTACTGAAAAATTTATTATCGTACAAAACACACAGAAACTTGCAACAGATACATCTAAAAAATTTGATAGATCTAAATTACTGATTAGTGATTTAATGCCAAGAGGTAAAAATGTCATTAATACAGTACTGGATTTCCTCAAAACACCAGTTGAGCGAGTTCTCATTATTAGTGATAAAACATTTTTTAGAATTCCCACAGATATGTTAACTGGGTGGCAAATCTGGCTTGATGATGTGACTAATTTTCATTCATTCAAAAATATTAATGACGATAATCAGAGAATCAAAGATATTATATATCATGATCTGATGCAGGAGCATGAGATTGTCGATGATGAAAAAAGGCTGTACTTAACAGCGAAAAAGAAAGCGGTAAAAGGTGATTTAATGAACAAAATCGCCCAAGAACTTTCTGTTATAGCTGAGAATGATATTTTCATCATGAATAACGATTACTTTGTCGATCCAGAGAAAGTGCAATTGAGTATTCTTGGATGGAAAGTAAGCGTCACATTTAAACCGTCTGTGCAGCGGGCTCCGGTTCCGGGAAAATAGTGTCCATCATTTTTTAATGGACACTATCGCGTGAAACACCGGACATGGCTCCTTGAGGCGCTTCGCCTCCATT
>NZ_VZPF01000031.1 GCF_008801695.1 Pantoea stewartii subsp. stewartii | reverse complement strand
AATGGAGGCGAAGCGCCTCAAGGAGCCATGTCCGGTGTTTCACGCGATAGTGTCCATTAAAAAATGATGGACACTATTTTCCCGGAACCGGAGCCCGCTGCACAGACGGTTTAAATGTGACGCTTACCAACAGGTTATCGTTAATGCCGTTTTCGCGTGCAAGCTGGGCCACATTAGTGCCTGGCTGCAGTGATTTCTCGACCAGTGCGATTTTGAACGCTCGCGGGAAGTTTGGTCTGCGGATGCGCTTTCTGGCGTTCGGCTTTTCGTCCGTAACGGTAACCACAGGCACTGGCGGTGCGCTGGATAGGGAGCGGTAAAGACACTCATCCAGTTTTTGTTCTGACATGGCGGGGGGCAAAGGCCACGAAAGCCCGGCTTTCCGGAAGCGAACAAAAAGATCGCAAACGGTCGTTTTTGGAATTCCCAGACGGCGTCCGGCCTCGACCCGGGCTAAATTTTCGTCGAAGTGCAGATGCAGGGCTTCAAGTAGCCAGGTCCGGTGTTTCATACGCTAATGTCCATTATAAATGATGGACATTATTGTCAAGGAGCCGGAGGGAAACGGACAGACGGTCTAAATGCGACGCTTACAACCGCTCTTGCATCACATTCACTTCAGCGTCAGAGAGGGAGAGCGGCTGGTCATCATCGGGCCAAACGGCAGTGGCAAGACGTCATTACTGCGGGCAATGTGCCGTGAGTTATCGTCACCGCCACAGGCGATTCAGCTTAACGGCGCATGTCTGGCAACGTTTTCACGGCAACAGCTTGCCACCTGCATAGCCGTGATGGCGCAGAATGATATGCCCGATCTCAGGCTGTCGGTTGAAGAGTACGTTGCGTTGGGCCGTATTCCGCATCTAGGCGCCTGCCCGGCAGGAGTAAATCAACGGATCATCCACGAGTCCATTGATGAAACCGGTCTTTCAGCACTAAAAACACGCCCGCTGGCTGCGCTGTCCGGGGGAGAGCGACAACGTGCTGCACTGGCGCGCGTGCTGGCGCAAAAGCCGTTATTGATCTTACTGGATGAATCGACGAACCATCTTGATCCGCTGGCCCGCCAGCAGCTACTGGCACTCATTAAAAACAAAGGGATTACGGCAATAGCGGTACTGCATGACCTGTCCCTGATTGATACGTTTGCCGAGCGTGTGCTTATCCTGTCGCAGGGCGAGCAAATTGTGTGTGATCACCCGTCGCGCGCGCTGACGTCGCGCTATCTCCAGCCTGTGTTCGGCTTAAACAGCTTTACCGTAAAACATCCTGCCAGCGGTAAGCGCTTACGTATTTTTGAGGTGCCCGACTGTGCATGATGCATTGAGTAAAATCGGTTTTGCCGCGTTTCTGGCCGTGACGCCAGCCATGTGGGCCAGCGCAAGTGATTTTCCTGTCACCGTCGACAGTTGCGGCCAGCCCGTGACGTTCACCTCGCCGCCTGCGCGAGCCGTGATTAACGACCTCAATATGGCAGAAATGGCTTTTGCGCTGCATCTGCAGAACCGTATTGTCGGTCTCACCGGCATCAGTGGCTGGTACAAGATGACGCCGGCCTTTAAGCAGGCCATGGGATCCATCCCTGAGCTGGCACCGAAATATCCCTCACTGGAAACGTTGCTGGCCGCGAGCCCTGATTTCTTTTTTGCTGGCTGGAATTACGGGATGAAAGTGGGCGGTGACGTTACGCCTGCTTCACTGCGTCAGTACGGCATTAAAACCCTGGTGCTGAGTGAAAGCTGCGTCTTTACACAGAAGGACAAGCAGAAAGCGACGATGGATCTGCTCTATAACGACGAGATTAAACTGGGCAAAATTTTTGGCAAGCGGGCCGAGGCCGAGGCGCTGGTAGAGGACTGGAAACAGCAACTGCAGGCCTTACCTCAGCGTCCGGCTGACACGCAGCCTCGAAAAGTCTTCGTTTACGACTCAGGCGAAGATAAACCGTTCACCAGCGGAAAATATGCCATGCCGACCGCCATCATTGAGGCCGCCGGAGGTAAAAACGCGATGGAATCGCTGGAGATGAGCTGGGGCACCACCTCCTGGGAGAGCGTGGCGGCCACGCAGCCGGATTTTATTATCTTGCTGGACTATCAGACCGGCAGTGGGGCAGAGGCACTGCGCCACTTCCTGGAAAATCATCCGCTTATGAAGCTGACGCCTGCGGTGAAGCACCACCGCTACCTGAAGTTACAGTACGCTGAACTCACACCGGGGCCGGCCAATATTCAGGCCGTGGAGAAGCTGGCTCATGCGCTCTATTCGACGGATGCGCCGTGAATCGATTGCCGCATCGTTATTCAGGAATAATGAGTGCGTCCTGCCTGCTGCTGGCGATCCTGATGCTGATCAGCACGGCGGAAGGCACCGTGTCATTGTCTTTAACGCAGGTGCTGTCCGCACTCGACATGGCAGACGCGCCCGTCTCTGAAATGATCACGCGAATCGTGATCGACCTACGGTTACCTCGCACGCTGCTGGCCGTGATGACGGGGGCTGGCCTGGCCATCGTCGGGGCATTGTTGCAAACCACCACCCGTAACGATTTAGCCGATCCGTTTTTATTTGGTCTGTCCTCTGGGGCCTCAGCCGGTGCTGTACTGGTGATTACCCGCTTTGGCGATCGGCTGTCGGCGTTAACCTTGCCCGTTGCCGCTTTCGCGGGTGGGCTGTTTTCAGCCGCCGCCGTCATGTTGCTTTTTCATTTCAAAAAGCAACGTTCAGCAGAGCACTTGATTCTCTGCGGGCTGGCCGTGTCATTTCTGTTTGGTGCGGTGACCAGCTATTTGATTTTTTCAGGCGACCAGCGCGCGGCCAGCTCGGTGATGTTCTGGTCACTGGGCGGGCTGGGATTAGCCAGCTGGCATAATCTGCCTTATGCACTGGTAAGTCTGGCACTACTGACAGGGTTTGTGGCGCTGCGCGGGCGGCAGTTGGATGGATTGCTGGCGGGCGAGCAAACCGCACTCTCGCTTGGTATTCACGTCAACCGGTTACGCATCGAGGTGTTTCTGTGCTGTGCGCTGGCAACCGCGTTGCTGGTGGCACTGACCGGCGTCATTGGCTTTGTCGGACTGATGGTGCCGCACCTGTGCCGACACGTAACGGGTGTGAAACACCGGTTGCTGATCCCCCTGTGCGCGCTCTGGGGCGCCATTTTGTTGTGTGCTGGCGATATTGCCAGTCGGACGCTGCTGGCCCCGCAGGAGCTGCCCATTGGCATCATCACGGCCGGTATCGGCGGAGGATTTGTGATTGTGCAACTGATGCGAAACAGGACGTGAAGGTCAAACCGGCCACCTTATAGGGTAAATATAAAGTGGCCTTGTCCCGGAAGGGGCCTTATCACCCGCTGCATCACTGGCTACAGACAGGCAACGCATAACAGATCATGACGCGTTTATACCTTATGCGGTATCAACGTACTGTGCAGGTATGGCTTGTCATTCCTGGCCCGCTGCGCCTGACCTGGCGAAATTCGCCGTAGGTTCCCCGAGCCCATGCCACATTCCCGCTCAACGTTATGCCACCGTCTCATTCTCAAGCTTCTGCCTTTTCCGCAGATTCGGAAAGAGCATCATCCAGAGCCCAACTACCACCAGTGTCCCGACGCCGCCAATGACGGCGGCAGGCACCGCGCCCATCCATGCCGCGAGCAGCCCGGATTCAAACTCACCCAACTGATTTGAGGTATTGATAAAGATAGCGTTAACCGCATTGACGCGGCCGCGCATCGTATCCGGTGTATCCAGCTGAACCAGTGCGCCACGGATCACCATGCTCACCATATCGAAACCACCCAGCGCGGCCAGCGCCAACAGAGAAAGCCATAGTTTTGTTGAGAGCGCAAACAGCAGCGTCGCCAGGCCAAAACCGGCCACGGAACCAAACATAATCATGCCAACATGTTTTTCCAGCTTATGACGGCTGAGCCAGACGCCGACCAACAGGGCACCCACTGACGGCGCACCGCGTAACAGGCCAAGTCCCCATGGCCCGGTGTGCAGAATATCCTGGGCGAAGACAGGGAGCAGGGCGGTCGCCCCGCCCAGTAACACGGCGAACAGGTCGAGCGATATTACGCCCAGAGCATCCTTGCGTTCGCGAATAAAGCGTACGCCCATAAACATGTTCGACAGCGTCATCGGCACACGTTCCTGAGGAGGACGCTCATAACGTAAGCAACTCACCAGTATCAGCGAGAATAAATAAAACAGGGCTTAAACCCCGTAAACCACCTCGGGACCGGCTATATACAGCAGTCCACCCAGCGTTGGCCCGACAATCACCGCCGCCTGACCGCCAACAGAGCTGGCCGCCATGGCGCGCGCCAGAATGGGTGGCGGGACCAGCGCCGGCAACATAGAGGTAATGGCTGGCCATTCCAGGGCTTTCGCCAGCGAAATCAGAAAGACCAGCCCCCAGATTTCAAGTTTGTCTGCCCAGTGCAATAGCGTCAGCGCCACCAGACCGAGCAGCGCGGCCCACTCAATCAGTTGGCCGATAACCACGATACGGCGGCGGTCGAACTGATCGGCCAGATGTCCCGCAGGCAACGCCAGAAGCACTGAGGGCAGAAACTGCATCAGGCCAATCATGCCTAACGCCATCGCGCTGTGGGTTATTGCATAGATTTGCCAACTGACGGCCACGGAAAGCATCTGAAAACCAAATGAAGAACAGGTTCGGGCGAGCCAAAACGCCACAAATGACCTGTGTTGCAGCAGCGAATCTTCGCCTGTTGAAACGCCTGTACGCATCCTGATTCCTGTCCCGAAAAGCCTCGCGGCAAAAGTGATTGCCTCAGTCTGATTGATGACCGTGATGTAATCTGGTTTTTTTCTGACTAAAGCATGGCGATGTTACTGCCTGGCGGTCTGCGCGATATTCACGCCATGGGCAGCGTCAGTCAGCACAGATAGAGCGCTAAATATTAGCATGCTCAATATTCAGTTTAATAAATCAAAATATCGACAAGATGTGATTTTAACCCGCTGAATAATGGGGAATTGCCGGATTACTTTTTATCATTCACCACAGAAAATGTACGAGCCGATCGGAAGGGACGCGACTTATCAGAGCTATTGGTCTTTCGTCGACGCAGCGATGATAAGATACGATCCAATGTTTTTTGACCGTCAGGCAAAGCCGTGTCAAAAAGCAAATAAAGGCGGGCTCGCAGGGCATAACGCTTTTTACGGCGTAAAAGACGTTAAAGCCCGCCCGACTGTTTCATCCATGGTCCGGGCTCATAAGGCGGCGTAAGACGTCAGCAAAGACGTTGGCAGGCTGACTCGACGTCGTCGCAGAAGTCCGCGCCATGCCTTCGTTTCGCCGTCACTGACGCAAAAGGCGCAGACGGAGGAGATGATGTCCTTGAGTGTGCTACAGTGTTCAGGCACTTTTTTCCTTGGGTTTTCAGAGGTCCCAGCTAATGACGAATAAACAGGGTGTTTTAATTGTTAACCTTGGAACACCAAAAGAACCCACGACTGCTGCGGTTAAAACATTTTTATCGAAATTTTTGCACGACTACAGAGTGGTCGATTTACCCCGGATCCTGTGGTGCCCGATCCTGCATGGCGTAATTATCCCGCTACGCGCCAAACGCGTGGCCAAATTATACTCCTCTATCTGGATGGACGAAGGTTCACCGCTGATGGTGTACAGCGTCCGTCAGGCGCGCGCACTGGAAGCGCTGACAGGCATGCCTGTTGAGCTGGGCATGAGTTATGGTGAGCCGAGCATCGGGGGCGCTATCGACAGGCTGCTGGCGAAAGGTGTCGATAAAATTATCGTTATTCCTTTGTATCCGCAGTTTTCCTCGTCCACCGTGTCATCCGTTTTCGACAGCGTGAGTCGTCACCTGCAGACGATGAAGAACCGCTACACACCGGCGATCAACTTCATCAACGACTATGCCGATCATCCTGCTTATATCGATGCGTTAAAAACGTCCGTGCTTGAATCGTTTGAGGCCAATGGCGTTCCGGATGCCTTACTGGTCTCCTATCACGGTATACCAGTCAGGTTTTCAAACGAAGGCGACAAATATCAGGAGCGTTGTGCGTTAACGACGAAATTACTCACCGACGCCCTGAACATGCCTTCGCTAAAAGTAGTGATGACCTTCCAGTCACGTTTCGGCAGGGAACCCTGGTTAACGCCTTATACCGATGAAACCATTAAAAATCTGCCTGCGGAAGGCGTGAAAAGCCTGCAGGTAATCAGTCCGGGTTTTGCGGCAGACTGTCTGGAAACGCTGGAAGAACTGGATGAGCAGAACAGGGAAATCTTTATGCATGCGGGCGGGACGTCCTTTACCTATATTCCTGCGCTCAATGATAAACCTGTTCATATTGAGATGCTGCGCCAGCTGGCGGAGGGCGCGAAATAGCGTGCTGCGGTCCGTCACTTGTTAAAGACCAGTAGCGACAAAGCCAGAATGCGTTCATTCTGGCTTTGTGTTTTTTATTAACTTGCAGGATTTTATTATGCCAGATTGCTAAATTTGGCCGTAAAGCAACGCGCGGAAAGGAGACAGAGAAAGGCGATCGGCTGAAAAGCAAAAAGCCTGCTCGTAAGCAGGCTTTTTTAATTCTGGCTCCTCTGACTGGACTCGAACCAGTGACATACGGATTAACAGTCCGCCGTTCTACCGACTGAACTACAGAGGAATCGTGTGAACGAGGCGAATAGTAACGAGGTCGGCTCAGGGTGTCAACAGTATAAAAGCGTTTAGCATTCAACTGGCTAGCTTTAAAGCAATGCGTCTGCAAAGCAGGCGATTTAGTCGTGAGCGGCTCCTGTTCTGCTTAACGGGTCCTGCTGATAAAAGTGCTGAAGATGACGGTACATGGCCGGGAAACGCTCCGCCAGCAGGGCCGGGGCCGTAAAAAAATACTCGGATAATACCGCGAAACACTCTGCCGGATCGCTGGCGGCATAAGGATCGATGCTGGCGGCCTGCTCACCGACACTTTCCACTTCATGTTCAATCCCGGCCATCGCGCTACGCAAATCTTTTTCCCATTGGGCAACCTCACGTAGCGGCATCATTGGCACGCCGCTGGTATAACCGCTACCGCGCGCATCCAGTTTGTGCGCCACTTCATGAATGACCAGGTTGTAGCCGGAAAGATCGAAGGAGTCCTGAATATCCAGCCAGTTGAGCACGACCGGCCCTTGCGTCCAGCTTTGCCCGGCATGGACGGCAGGGGCGTGATGGACCAGGCCATGCTCATCCTGCCACAGGCGATCCACATTGAAAGGCTCGGGATAAATGAGCACTTCGTGAAAGCCGTCCAGCCAGTCGAGCCCCAGCTTCAGCACCGGCAGGCAGAACAGCAAAGCAATGCGCACGGTACGCAGCGTATCAAGCTGACAGCCTTCAAGCGGAACCAGTTTTTTTTGCTGCAGAAAATGCTGAGCCATGGCCTGCAGCGACTGACGTTCATCGTGGTTGAGGAGGGTAAAAATCGGCTGTGTCAGCCCGGCCTGCCAGGGCAGGTCAGTCAGATCCGTATTGCTGTGTGTTTTCCATGGCCATTTAAACATCGTTGGTTCCGCACTGAATGCTGCAATTGCAGAACCCTGAGCGACCAGACAGTAAAATGCCAGCATCAAAACGGCATGCTGGCATCGTCAGGCTTCAGGGATGAAGGAGCAATATTCAACCTGTTAGCAAGGAAATTGTCTGTGATTCAGCCCACAAAGCGCAGGCTAAGTTGATTCGCGCGTGGCACGCTCGAACTCAATAACCCAAACCCACGGGTTAACCTGCCAGCTGGTTGCCCCGTACTGTTTTTGCCAGGCTTTGCGATAGGCTTCTTTAGGCAGTTCAGAATTGACGTTCATGGTAAAGAAGTTGTTCAGGAAGTGCGAGTCGGTCTGCACACCTTCCGCCATAATGTCGTCTTCACTAATATCCTGAATCTGCTCTGCGCGCACATCCGTAATAATCAGGTCGATGCGGCTTGCCCAGCGCGGCATATGAATGGCTGTTGGCCAGCCAAACTGCTCGGCGTCCGGTCCGCCTGACGTATGTTGGCCCAGTTCATTGCTGTCCGCCCGGTACTGGCAAAAGTCCGGCGAGCGAAACGGGGTGGGATCGCGTTCATAATCCGCCAGCGCATGTTCAGGCACGATGGGGCCACGCCAGGTTTCGCGGACCCAGAGCTTGTCGCCAGGCATGCCGTAAGGACAATGATAACGAATGTCGTTCATGGCCATCATTTTGTCACCGTGCAGGTGATTAGCCTGTACATCAAAGGCATGTACCCCTTCATGATGATCCTGGCCTGGACCAAAAGCCTGCGTTTTCATTATGCGCCGGGTTTGGGTTTGTTGGCCAACCAGCAGGGCTCGGACCCGCTGTTCGGAAAAAAGAATCGGCCGCTCTTTCATGGATTACCTCTTTTTATTAGTCGATCCCGGTTACTGCTGAAACAAAAAGGGCACCTAAATGGTGGCAATATCATAAAAAATATAAATCATTATTCCTGGTAATTGGCCACCGTGTGGTTCGCTCAGTTGTGATGATTTTTAATCCACCGGACAGGTGTGGATAAAAAATCATCAGCACTGCTGTTAACGCGTATTACCGGACATCTGATAGTGAGAATACAGTACGTTATATCGGCAAAAATAGGAACCTTTTCAGATTTATCCATCTATAATTTTCGCCGCTTTTATTGTTTTTTACATTTTTATTATGACATTAATTCCCTCACTCTGAGATAAAATAGCGCTGAGTAATCATTATTAATATTAAACTAGGCATCCTGCCTAAAACTGAATCAGTCAAGGCTGAAAAAGCAGCAAATGGCTGCTTTCCTGGTAGCAAATTGCCATAAAAATGATCAGCGTCTCATTTTTAAGAGGAATTTAAAGGTCCCGACCGGCTTTTTCCTTAGCGATGTAAAGAAAATGTCATTAGCCATTCGTTATGATGACAAAGCCTATACGCGTAACAGGTCGTCAATTGAGACGAAAATAACCCTTACAGGAAAAGATTATGTCACTTGCACTTTGGCAGGCTCGCTATGAAACCTGGTTTGAAAAAAACTGGATTCATGATGATGGCGCACACGATATTGCGCATTTACGTCGGGTCTGGATGAGCGCGCAGCGCATTATGGCAGGTACATCTGCCGACCCCCTGATCGTCCTGACTGCCTGCTACTTTCATGATGTGGTGAATTTACCGAAAAACCATCCTGAACGTAATAAGGCTTCCACTTACGCCGCCAGCGAAACGCAGCGTATCCTGCAGCAGGACTTTACGGATTTTCCTGCCGAATTAATCGGTGGAGTGATGCACGCGGTTCAGGCACACAGTTTTAGCGCGGCCATCACGCCCGAAACCCCTGAAGCGAAAATCGTTCAGGATGCCGATCGGCTGGAATCGCTGGGTGCAATCGGGCTGGCCCGGGTGTTTTACACGGCCGGTACGATGAACCGTCCTCTGTTCAACAGTGAAGACCCGCTGGGGAAAGCGCGTGAACTTAATGATGTGGAATGGACACTGGATCACTTTCAAACCAAGCTGTTACGGTTGCCTGAAACGATGCAAACCGAAGCAGGGCGGAGACTCGCAGAACACAACGCGGACTTCCTGGTACGCTATATGGCCAAGTTGTGTGCTGAGCTGCAGGGTAATCTGGTTAGTCTGGATGAGGCAGTACTTCGTGATTTTAGTCCCTTACACGCGGAATATTAAATTTTTATGACAGTATAGGAATCGATACAGTCATCCGGTAGCGTGGAAGCAATAACAAAAAAGGAGTGAGGAAATGACCGAAACTGTTAATTTGACGATTAAAATTGATCCTGCATTGAAAGAACACATTAAACAGCTGGCGCTTGAAAACCAGGTATCAATGAGTCAGGAGATCGTGCAACGTCTGCAGGCCAGCCTCGAAGCACCTTCTCAGCCCGCCATCGACAGTCAGAACACGGAAGAAGGCGCGTCGGATGCTTTAAGTTCCAGCGAAATTAAACAACTGCGTACGCTGCTTAAGAAACAGAGTAAGAAAAAGAAATAATGGTTATCGGTGTTCTCGCGATGAAAGCCGCCTTTGATAAAGGCGGCTTTTTTATTCAGAGCGCGTATTCAGACGGCAATGCGAAATTGTTGCGCGCTTTCGGCCAGGCGTGAAGCCTGATGTTGTAAGGTATCGGCGGTGCGTACCTGCCGCGCCGTAAGCCCCTCGTTAGTATGCAGTTCCTTGTCCAGCGCCACCACTTCGGCGGCAATGCCAGACACGCGGCGACTTTGTGCTGTGGCGTTTTCCTCCAGTTCTTTTAACTGGGTGACCACGGCGCTGACCGACTGGCTGATTTGGTAAAACAAGGCTTCCAGTGACTTCACCTTGTTGAATCCCTCAGAAATATGCAGCTGTGTATTGTTCACCAGCCCGTTAATTTGCTGTGCCGACTCGCCGCTTTTATTCGACAGGGTACCCATCTCTTTTGCCACGACGCTAAAGCTGCGTCCATAAACCCCTGCATGCGCTGATTCAATCGCCGCATTCAACGCCAGCAGACGCGTTTGCAGTGAAAGACCGTCCAGCAGCTCGACAATGCCGGCGATTTCCCCTGAGGAATCGACGATGTGGCGCATCTGCACCTCCATTTCATCGACCTGACTGGCGCACTGCTGCATCAGTTCATCCGCGACATGTGCCTGCTGTGCGGCCTGTTGCGAAAACAGCGTACTGTTTTCAACCTCTTCCGAGACACGATGCAGGCGCTGTGAAATATGACTAAAGCTGCTGTTTTGCACCTTATAGTGCTCGCTTACCTGGTCATTGGTATGCTGCATTTCCCGCGCGCCCTCCGCCACGCTGGCGGCTATGGTATTAATTTCTGCCACAATGGTGCGCAGCCCTTGCCGCATATCCGCCACCGCGTTAAACAATCCGGCGGTTTCTAACGATTGCAGACGAGGCGGTTGCGGGCAACTGACTAAGTCGCCAGTGGCGATAGCCTGCAGCTGGCGGCTGGCCAGTCTTAAAGGAATAATCACGCCGCGCAGCAGCAAAACCCCACCCGTCAGCAACAGCGTAAACAGCAGCCCTGTGACCAGCAGCGACAGGTTACGGCTGGTGGTCAGCGTCTCCAGTGTCAGGTTGTTGACGGCAGAAAGCTGTTTGTTGGCCTGGGTGATTTCGTTAAACCAGGCGCTGTTAAACTGCTGCTGATAAGCCTGCATCGGCACCATAAAGAACGCATCGATATTATTGGCTTCCAGGCCTTTAAGCTGCTCTTCAAGGCCCTGGGTTAACATCATGAAACCCTGCTCAAGCTCCCCCTTGGGAACGGCATGGTACTGAGCAAACAGCTGTTCTGCATGCACGAGTGAGGATTTTGCGGTTTCCGCCAGGCTCTTCCAACTGTCCACCGATCCACTTTTCTGATCTTCCATCAGATAAATGCCTGCCCGGTGACTGTTATCGCTGGCCGTCAGCAGCTCTATGCGAGCGTGATCGAGCAGCGCCAGCCGGTCGCGCATGGCACTCGCCTGCGTCAGGTTCACTTTGGTATGGCTGACCTGCGCGGTCAGCAGAACAATCCCGATGGATTGCAGCAAACAAAACAGCACAACGAACAGCATAAAATTGCCGCGCAGGCTGGTAAGCCAGGTGGGCACCGGGGGCAGTTTGACGCGATAGCGACGCTTCAGACTGCGCAGGGATAACAACGTGAGAGGTGACATCATTCTACCCATCAAGTGAAAAAGCAGCAGTATTCTGGGCTTGTATGACGAGGTTGTGACAATATCGCCTGGCAGCGGGAAAAGAGGAGAAAGGTTGCGCCTAAGCGCAACTTTTAGCGTGTTTTATGCTGTAAATCGCTGATGTAGGGCAGGAGAAGCTGCGCCACGGCGGCAAAAACGGGGACGACAACGGAATTACCAAACTGTTTATACGCTTGCGTGTCAGAGACCGGAATGCGAAAAGGCTCACTGCCGGCATCATCGAAGCCCATGATGCGTGCGCATTCACGAGGCGTAAGACGACGGGGACGATGCGCCATATTGGTGGCATCAAGGAAATCACGCTCGCCTTTATCCGCGTCCCAGCCGCGATCGATCAAAATCTCAGAGCCATCTTTATAGTAGCGGGCAGACAGGGTGCGCACGCAGCACTGCAGATTGCGCGGATCGTTCAGACCAAAGCCAAAGCCATTCCCCAGCGCTTTATGCTTTTTGGCATACTGATACAGATAACGCCACAGCACCTGCGACAGGATGTACTTATCATCAGGTGCGGCTTCCAGCAAACTTTGCAGGCTGGGCACCTGGGCAGGGAAAAAGCGTTTGATGTCGCGCAGGGTAAAATTCTCGCAGCCGGCAATGTCCCGTCGAATGCCCACCAGCACAATACGCTCGCGGTGTTGAGGCAAGAAATGGCGGGCATCAATCACTTTCGGATCCGGTGCACTGGCATCGGCATCCGCGACGGCATAGCCCAGTTCATCCAGCGTATCCATGATGATGGCAAAGGTCCGGCCTTTGTCATGGCTTTTTAGGTTCTTCACGTTCTCCAGCACGAAGAAGGGCGGTTTTTTGGCGGCAAGAATGCGTGCTACATCAAAAAACAGCGTACCCTGCGCCTGGCATTCGAACCCATGCGCCCGACCCAATGCATTCTTCTTACTGACGCCAGCCAGCGAAAAGGGCTGACAAGGAAAGCCTGCCAGCAGCACCTGATGATCGGGGATGGCTGCATCAATGGAGGAGTAGATCGCTGTTTCATCGTATAGCCCGGCAGGCTGCGTGACCTGGCGGATATCGGTATTGAAGTGGTGCTCAAGCGGATCGCTGTAATGGTTGGCCCGGTACGTGCGAATCGCCTCTTTATTCCACTCACTGGTAAAGACACATTTTCCACCAATGCGCTCAAATCCGCGACGAATCCCCCCGATGCCGGCGAACAGATCAACAAAACGAAACGCAGGTGCATCATAATGCGCAGGACGAGACGGCAATAAGCGCTCGAACAGATCCCGCTCCGCAGTGCTCAGTGCGGGCAGCGTGCTTTTACCCTGACGAATACGGTTGATGAGCGTCGGTGACCAGTGCGCAAAGCCGGCCTGATGCAGTCGGGCAACGATATCCCTGACGGAATAGATCGACAGGACCTGGTGTAACAGATTCAGTTCATCGGAATGCAGATCTGCAGAAAGAAGAGGTTCAGCGGTTGCGACGGCGTGCATGCAAATATCCTTAACAGTGAAGCGCCTATGCTATCACTCCTTGCCCGATGAGGAAATCCGCCTGACGCGGCGGCGGTGGGCTGCAAAACACGCGAGTGTAAAAGTCTGGACAGGTAGCACCGGACGCGTGATTACCGTCCGGAAGCGCCAAAAAAATGGCCGCTTTTGTCCAGGTGGCTTTCGCTTTTCAGGACGGCGACTAAAGTTGAAAGAGTAGCCTTTAAGGAGATGCTATGGCCGACGTTCACTCCAGCGAAACGCGCAGCAAAAACATGCGCGCTATTCGCCAGCAGGACACTGCGATTGAGCAACGCATCGCACTGTTGCTTAAAGATCGCGGATTCACTTACCGGGTTCAGGACAAAAACCTGCCAGGGCGGCCTGATTTTGTCCTGACCGCTCATCAGGCCATTATCTTTGTGCACGGCTGCTTCTGGCATCGTCATCACTGCTATTTGTTTAAGATACCCGCCACGCGCACCGAGTTCTGGACAGGCAAGATTAACAGCAACGTCGAACGAGACCATCGCTATGTCCGGCAGTTACGTGAGAGCGGCTGGAAGGTTCTCATCATCTGGGAATGTGCACTGCGTGGCAAACTCCGTCTCGACGACGACGCGTTGCTTGAACGACTGGAAGAGTGGTTACTGGTGATGAATGACAGTGCTGAAATCGATCATCAGGGCATTCATCATTATCGTGAGCAGGAATGATCGGGCCTTGCCCATCAGTAACATAACATGTTAGATAGACGCTTTTCCGTGACCGGGAGACCGAGATGAGCAGCATAAAACTGACGGTTAAACGTCTCTACCAGATTCGTGATGAGCGCATGGTGAATACCAAAGCCACCGCCAGAATTTATGTGGGCGAAACGCTGGTGGCCACGGAAGAAATTACCGGCATGACGGAAAGCCCGGTCAGTAAATACCTGCATAGCGAAGGACTGGCTGGGCAAGCGGTGCGCGTCGAATGGGATTGTGAGGGCATCGCAGAGATGACGGTAACGGAAATCGAACGATGCCCATGTTGTCAACATAACGAACCGGAATAGTCACAACGCACGCATCGTATGCCGTTGGGCTTCGTCGAGGATGAGGCTTCCACTGTTTGCGATGTAAGTCGTTGTCGATGACCGAATAAGGGACATATTTTGGCAGGAACCAGTTTATTAACGTTGCTGGATGATATCGCCACGCTGCTGGATGATATCTCTGTAATGGGCAAAGTCGCGGCAAAGAAGACGGCGGGCGTTCTGGGTGACGATCTGTCACTGAATGCGCAACAGGTCAGTGGCGTAAAAGCCAATTGCGAACTGCCGGTCGTGTGGGGCGTGGCCAAAGGCTCGTTTCTGAACAAGCTGATTTTGGTGCCGCTGGCGCTGATTATCTCGGCATTTGCGCCGTGGTTAATCACGCCGCTGTTGATGATTGGCGGCGCTTACCTTTGTTATGAAGGTGTCGAGAAAGTGCTGCACAGCCTGCAACACGACAAGCAGCAAAATTCACCAGAGGCCCGTCAGCAGCGTCTGGATAATCTGGCAAAGCAGGACCCGCGTGAATTTGAAAAGAAAAAGGTTAAAGGGGCTGTGCGCACCGATTTCATTTTGTCCGCCGAAATCGTCGCGATTACGCTGGGCATCGTTTCGGAAGCACCGCTGCTGAATCAGGTTCTGATCCTGGCGGGCATTGCCATTCTGGTCACGATTGGCGTTTACGGTATTGTGGCGGGCATCGTGAAAATCGATGATCTGGGATTCTGGTTAAAGCAAAAATCGTCACGGGTGGCCCAGTCAGTTGGTGCCGTGCTGCTGGCCGCGGCACCCTGGCTGATGAAAATATTAACCGTGGTGGGCACGCTGGCCATGTTCCTGGTGGGAGGGGGCATCATTGTTCACGGGATAACGCCTTTGCACCACTTTATTGAAAATGCTATCGCTCCGTTTAGCGGGCTGGTGTCAGGGCTGCTGAGTAACGGCGCTAACCTGGTGATTGGTTTTATCATTGGGTCGATCGTGCTTTTAGTGGTTAACCTTATTGCCAAACTGCGTGGGTAATCGGTATAACAGCGCCTTCTTTTACGCGTTCTGGGGAGAAAACAATGAGCGACGATATGTTTGAATTCGATATAGATGCTCAGTTAGAGCAGGCCGAAGCCAAGGCAGAAAAAAAGGCGGCCGAAGTGCCTGACGAC
This sequence comes from Pantoea stewartii subsp. stewartii, assembly GCF_008801695.1. Classification (GTDB taxonomy): domain Bacteria; phylum Pseudomonadota; class Gammaproteobacteria; order Enterobacterales; family Enterobacteriaceae; genus Pantoea; species Pantoea stewartii. The sequence continues at coordinate 36,370 of NZ_VZPF01000031.1, read as the reverse complement.
CTGAGTGACGAAGCGGATTGCGAAGGTTGCAAAATCTGATTCATCCTCCCTCTGAAGCGGATAGCCTCTTATCCGCTTTATTCCTTTCCAGGATAACCTTCTACTTTATTCTGAATTTGCCCTTTTTCTGCGCGCCTTAACAGCAGCAACTTTTTTACCATGCTATAAATAAATATTAAGAATTAATGTCAATGGATAAAGAGGGCGCAACATGGTTTTTGCAATCAGTGATGAAGTGCAGCATAAGGACGGCGGGCAAACGATGGTGGTGACCGGTCATGCCAGCGGCATGGTAGAGTACCGCTGGTATGATGGTTATGCGGTCAGAAGCGAGGCGTTTCGGACAGACGAGCTCAGCCACACCCGTGAGTCACAACCGCAGTTAACGTCCTGATTGCAGATGACCGGGCCGGTGTTGTACACCTGGCCCGTCTGTCTGTCTTCCTTCCAGGCATCACGTCACGTAATAGCCTGTCTTCCACCTATGGCACGCTAAACGTTACCGTCATTATCCTCTTCTACCGCCTTGTAAATTCGTTGCAGAATATCCGGGAAGGCAGACTGAACCCGACTCCAGCTTGGGATAAACGGCTTGTCATTTGGGCGTTCTATAAAGGACTGACCCGCATCCAGGATAGCCTGGGTAAACATCTCGACCGCAGCCTCTTCCACGTGCTGATCGAATTTCAGTCCGTTCATGGCGGCCTCATGATTGTAGATTTCCATCATATCTAACGCATTGCGATAGTAGGTGGCTTTCAGCACGCGGAAGGAGTCGCTGGTGAGCGGCACGCCCATGGTGGCAAGTTTACGTAAAAGAGACTGAACAATATCGTTGCTCATGCGCTTCAGGCCGCCTGTTCCGTCATCCTCTGCCAGCGGCTGATGCTTGTGGTCATAATTATCCGCAATCTCAACCTGGCACGACTGGCGTGTGGTGTAATTGCGATAGATCTCGGAGAGCACGCCAATCTCCAGGCCCCAGTCACCCGGAATTTTAATCCCGTTAAGGACATGAGTACGCATGGCGAACTCGCCGGAGAGCGGGTAACGGAAACTGGAGAGGTAATCAAGGTACTCCGAGTGACCATACACTTTTTGCAGGGAACGCAGCAGCGGCCCGACTAATAAACGGCCCATGCGACCATTGAGTTTGCCGTCGGCGACACGCGCATAAAATCCTTTACAAAACTCATACTGAAACGCGGGATTCGCCAGCGGATAAAGCAGACGTGCCAGCATACCGCGCTCATAGGTAACAATATCGCAATCGTGTAGCGCGACACAGCTGGTGCGGTCGGAGGCCAGCGTATAGCCGGTGCAGAACCAGACGTTACGCCCTTTGCCCGGATTCGTCGGCGACAAACCTTCTTTGTCCAGTTCCGCGTCGATCGCCTTCAGGCGGGGACCATCATTCCATAAGATCCGATGGCGCTGCGGCAGGCGAGAAAAGAACTCGCGGGCATGGAGGAACTGATCGCGATCGGCCCGGTCAAGGCCGATGACAATTTCATTCAGATACGGCACTTTTGCCAGTTCATCGACGATTTTGCTCAGTGCCGGTCCTTCCAGCTCAGAAAACAGGGAGGGCAGAATTAACCCCATTTTGCGTTTACGCGCAAAACGCACCATCTCTTTTTCCAGCGATTCGACGCTGCGGTGCGTGAGATTATGAAAGTTAGTAATTACGCCATTCTGAAAGAAATCACTCATTGCATCATCCTTATGGGGTTGCCCGAGGAACCACAGCCGTTCATGGCTGCGTTAAAAAATGGTCCAGACCTTCGCGCCAGCCTTCAGGGCCGTGATGCGTTGTATGATAAACCTGCCCATCATTACGCGTTAACGTGACAGGGTTTTTGCTGAAGCCTTTAATCACGATGGCATAATCGACCGCATCGAGCATAGGTGCATCGTTAGGGCCATCACCCAGTCCAATCGTGATCAGATCCTGATGGCTGTAATGCGACAATAATTTATGCAGGGCATGGCCTTTTCCGCTTCGGGCCGGCATCACGTGCCAGAAGCGGCCGCCCTGGGTAAGCGTCAAATGGTAGTCAGCCAGCGCATGGCGAAAACGGTCTAACGCCTCGTCGGTATCGCGCCAGACGATAACTTCGGAAGCATCGCGCTGGCGGGCGAGCGCGGCCTCGGCTTCCGGTAAACCTGTCATTGCCGACACGTCGCTGTCGCTAAAATCCTGAAAGCCGCTAAAGCGGAACTGCTGTTTCATCGCGCTAAGAATCCGACAGATGGCGACGTAGTTCAGCTTATCGTCAGGGATACGAACGGGTTTGTCCTCGCGGAAGTAGAGAACCGCGCCGTTTTCGGCGATAAACGGCGTACCGCTAATCCCGATTTTTCGTTGTAACGGCAGAATTTCCGCCGCCGTCTTGCTGGAGCAAATCACCACAGGAACCTGATGCTGGCTGAAGGTCTCCAGCCATGTTGTGGCGGCATCCCAGTTGTAGTCGTGGTGGTCAAGCAGCGATCCATCGAGGTCGGTCACGATCATCAGCGATTCATTCAGGTTGGGCATCAAGGTCTCCTCCACACGGCTCACGTTAGCCACGGCATCTGTTTAGTGTAGTTGAGTCCTGAAAAGGCTCGAGGTTCCGTACTCATGCAGACAGAACCAGGAGGATTCTTAAAACCCGATAGGACAAAAAGCGGGAGCGGTCAGAATGTGCACGACGCATGGCGCGCGCGCTGCGGCTTGCGTAGGCAGGAGGAGGGCAGGAGCAGAATAAGATGAGCGAAACGTGCATCGCAGAAGCTTGTTTTCATTACCGGAACAGCTACTCTGAGAAAGCAGTATGTCTTCCCTGGTGTAACGATTTGAATACTTGCCTGGCCTGTGCCGGGTATTTTTTTGCCTGCTATTCCGCCCGGCGAGCGATCCCGCTAGCGATTGATCTCACTGTAGCGGCAATCGTGAATGTCCATCTCACACTGCTCCGCAGGGGCTTTGTTGAATAAATGGATTTTATGCTGTGGTACTATGAAAACGGTTGTTTCAGATAACATAAAATCAATGCGTTACATGCTTGCGTATGACGGTGTTCTGTCTGGCATCAGCGTTTTCTACCAAAACAGTGCAGACAAAACAGAATGATTACCTATTATTCAACAAAGCCCTCCGCAGGTTCACGGCACGGGGCTGTCGGCCCGCCAGCATTTTTTTCAGTCTGCGCAACCTGAGGCGAAAAATAGTCCTGTACCTGTCCTGCCGTGTCACGCTGGATGGCATGAAGAAGCGCATCCATTTCACTGTCCCGATCACTTTGGTTTTCATCTGAAGCGAGAAAATGCGTCATAGTCTGCCTCCAAAGAGCAACGTGAATACTGAGTATAGAACGGCGGGCTGACAGCAGGGAAGGGTAAAAAAAAGCCCGCGCTGCGCGGGCAAAATAATCCTTGTTACTTTGGGTGTGTTGTTTTCCTGGGGTAGGAAAGCAACGCAATGAAGTGTAACGATTCTCGTGTTAAACGTCCGGCTGTGAAGTGTCAGGAAAACGAAAAAAACCATGACTCAGATTTACCTGACTTTTCCTGTAACCCTTCAGAAAACGGCTATATTGGTAAGCAAAACGGTTTTTCTCAGTACCTAAAGGAATGGTTATGGACTTACTTCGAATTCTTATCGCTATTTTACTTCCACCACTGGGCGTTTTCCTGCAGGTCGGTTTTGGCGGCGCGTTCTGGCTGAACATTTTACTGACCTTGTGCGGCTACATTCCCGGCATCGTCCATGCCGTGTGGGTGATTGCCCGCCGTTAATGCCTGCATTCGTCCTACGCTTCCATTACACTGTTATCAGGAACGTTTCTGGAGAGTAACAGATGAAGGTAGACGATCGCGTAAGCGTTAAAACCGACGGTGGACCCCGGCGAATCGGTACGATCCTGGCGGTAGAACCTTTTAACGAAGGGACGATGTTTTTGGTGGCGCTGGACGATTACCCGCAGGGGATCTGGTTTTTTAACGAGAATAATCACCGGGACGGCGTTTTTGTCGAGCCCTGGGTTCCCGCCTGATTATCGGTCAGTCTGATGAAAACGCCCGCGATGTCTGAGGATGTCGCGGGCGTTTACTTTTATCTGTCCTGTCACGCATGTCACAGGACAGGGGCGTCCGCTTGGGTCAGAACGTTTCCCAGTTTTCATGACCAGAGGTAGTGGCTACCGGACGTAGCACGGGTGAGCTCGCTTTCGGTGCCACGTCTTTAACATCGGGAGTTTTCGCGACCGGTGTGTCGACTAAGCGAAATGCGGAAACCGCTTTCGTCAGTTTACCCGCCTGATCTTCCAGTGATGCCGCCGCCGCTGAGGCTTCTTCAACCAGCGAGGCGTTCTGCTGGGTCACGTTATCCATTTCCGTTACCGCCTGGCTCACCTGCTGAATAACGCGGCTTTGTTCATCCGAGGCGGCAGCAATCTCAGACATGATATCGGTCACGCGACGCACCGCTTCGACAATTTCACCCATCGTACTGCCGGCCTCGCCAACCTGATGCGAGCCACTGCTGACTAACTTCACAGACTCGGCAATCAGGGATTCAATTTCCTTCGCGGCCTGGGCGCTGCGTTGTGCCAGACTACGGACTTCACTCGCAACAACCGCAAAGCCACGCCCTTGCTCTCCTGCGCGCGCGGCTTCGACGGCGGCGTTCAGCGCCAGAATATTGGTCTGGAAAGCGATGCTGTTAATCACATTGGTGATCTCAGCAATTTTCTTCGAGCTGCCAGAAATATCGTTCATGGTTTTCACTACACCACTGACCATGTCGCCACCGTTGCGTGCTTTATCTGATGCATCGGCTGCCAGTTGGCTGGCATGGTGCGCATTATCGGCGTTCTGTTTCACCGTCGCCGTTAACTGCTCCATGCTGGCTGCGGTCTGCTCAAGGGCGGCGGCTTGCTGCTCCGTCCGCGAGGAGAGGTCGGTGTTACCGGCTGAAATTTCACTGGAGCCTTGATAAATGGCGATAGCGCCTTCAAGCACCGAACCGACCGTTCTGACTAACGATTCCTGCATGCGCTGCAGATTATCCAGTAGTAAGCCGATTTCGTTACGACCGTGCGGTACTGAAGGGGCGGTTAAGTCACCCTGAGCGATACGCTCGATATGGGCAACCGATTTGCGTAAAGGCGTGATCACGACCCGACGGAGAAAAACAAAGGTCAGCAGCACCAGCACCAGCGCAGCCACAAACGCACCACCCATGGAAATAAAACCAATACGTGACTGTTCGGCAGCCTTGGCGTTAATGAAATCAGAACGGATATCCCGAAGTTTGATCGCCTTGACCAGCACAGCGTTATAAGCGTTATCCAGTTTACGCGTGGTGTCGGTTTCCTGGGCAATGATGCTTTCGAAACTGCCCTGTTTACCGGCGTCAATCATCGGCTTCAGGCCTTTTTGAACATACTCTTTGAAGCGAGTAGTGAGCTCTTCGTCCAGCCTGACGTCTTCGGGGGTTTTATTCTTGCGGTTCAGGTAGACGTTGAGGCCATTTTCAGCCTGCTTAATACGCTCATCCGTTGCGGCAAGGTTGGCATTGAAATCATCCATCTCACCAATACGCGCGGCCGCACCGGCCTGGATGATATTCAGTCGGGCAGAGCGGAGGTTTGAGGAGCTGTCGATCAGACCGTTGCGGACCTGAATTTCCTCAGTTGCATCTTTCAACGACTGATTACTCAGGATGAGGAAGTAGCTGGAAATGCCTATACAGAGTGCGAACAAAAATAATATCCCGCCGAAAATCAAACTAAACAGCGGGACCAGTCTGAGATTTTGCCAAAAACTGACGTTGTGATGTCCTTCATTAATCAGCGTTGTGTTCATTTCCTTGCTCTCTTAAGGGGGCCTGATGAAAAAAACATCGGCAGGAGCAGGAAAAGGTTTATGCTGAAAATTGAGATCTTGATCGCTAATCACTAAAAAAAACCGGCCTTTTGGGCCAGTTCTGTGAGGCGGCAAACTATCTTACGTTGACGTAAATACCAGAGGTCACGTTATCGGTTAAGCGCACGACATGGTAAATAACCTGCTTGTTGTGCGTTTTAATTTTCCGCTTAATGTTTCCTTTATGGGAAGAGACCGTCTTCGCTTTAATTTGCATTTTGTCGGATATCTGGATGGTGTCATGACCCGACATCCACATTTTCAGCATATTTGACTCAGTCTGGCTCAACGTCAGAGGGTGAACGTCCAGCCCTGAGGAAATACGCGGAGACATGTTAAGTTTCTTTTGCAAATACGTGCTAAGGAGAGAATCCAGCGTTGAAGGTTTAATGGCTTTCGACGTAATAATTAAATTTTTTCGGACATACAGATATTCTTCAAAATGAATATTACTGATGGCCATAAAAATAAAAAAACAGTGTTTCTGGATGCTGATTAATAATGCTGCGAATGCGCTCGCTTGAGTCGGTTTCGTGAATGAAACAGTCTTCATTAATAAACACAACACCTGGTTTCAACTGCTCACATCTTTGCTGTAATTGCTCAATATCGGAGACAGAAGTAATATTTTTCTTCTTCACTCCTTTAGAAGACATATAGTCCGATAATCCCAGGCGTGTGTAGTTGCAGGAATCCATAATAATCGTTGGCATGTTAGCGACCCTCACCAATTTGTTATCCGTTTAAATCAACGATGAATTACGCGTTGCGGTACGAGAAGATTTCCAAAGCGCTTTTTTTTATTCTGCTGATGCAGCGTGGCAACGGGCAAACGCCCGTAAAAGTCTTCTTCCTTGACCCGTTCTGCAAAATTTTTTCTTACTCTGGCCCCACACCTGGCGTCGAATCCACATCGGGTATTGATGTAAAGTCGTACCGGCGCGAAACACCGTTTTTGGGAGCAATGTCACTATCGCTGAAAACCCAGAGTTTTCTGATAGGACAAGTCTTAAAAACATTTGTTTCACGAAAGTGTAAGGCTGAAGAGTGAGTTGACAATGCCGGAAAAAACATTTTCTGACAAGAAAAATCACACAATATTTTTTCTTGTTTAATTTCAATGCATTGCCGATTTTATCACCAAAACAACCCTGTCGATGACTCTGTGTACCGCCCGACTAAAATACGCGATGCGCGGTTTAATAAGAATTATTTTAAGACTTATCGCACATTTATCAGAATATCCTTAGTTGATTTCTGGAAAATATGGTTTGAAAAATGCCCGGATAGTTGTGAATTTCTTAAGTATGGAAAAGAAAAAATAGTTAGATACTTAATGTTCAGGAGGGGGACAGTTCGGTGAGGAACTGGGCCAGAAGATCAAATATTTCGCCGAACAGGTGCTCACAGAACGGGGCGAGAAGGGGCATCAGCAGGCTAATCGTCAAAATGCCGACTGATAAGGTAATCGGGAAGCCGATCGCGAAGATTGATAACTGTGGTGAAAGACGGTTTAACAAACCCAGGACCATGTTTAGCGTGAGTAGCAGAACGATCAAGGGTAACGCTAACATCATGCCATTAAGGAAAATCATGCCGCCTGATTTTGCAAGCGCCATAAAAGCATTAGCTTCAAGTGGTGTTCCACCTACAGGAAGTGTATGAAAACTGTCCGCCAACAGTGAGATAAGCCACAAATGACCGTTGAAGGATAAAAACAGTAACATGGCCAGCATGTCGAGAAAACGCGCAAGGACCGGCATATTAAGCCGACTGGCGGGATCAAAAAACGTCGCAAATGACAGACCCATCTGCAAACCAATCAGTTCACCGGCCGCCCGGACAGCTGCAAAGGCAAACTGCATCGTAAAACCAATGGCGATACCAATCAGCATTTGCTGAATCAGCAGCATGAAACCGGCCGGCGAAAACAGGGTGACGTTCACCGGCGGTAACAGCGGGACCAGCAACCAGGTGATCATGGCCGCCAGGCCGATTTTCACCCGTTTGCTGATGGCGCGCTCACTCAATACCGGCGCTGTCGCAATCAGCGCCAGAATGCGCACCATCGGCCAGAAAAACTGGCTTATCCAGTGAACAAGCTGGCTGCTGTCGAGCGTAATCATCAGCCGATGATATAGGGCAGGTTAGAAAAAACGGTGCGGATATAATCCAGCAAGACGTTTAACATCCAGGGACCGGCAACGACGCCCGTGGCCGCCACCGCAATAATCTTAGGAATGAAAGACAGCGTTTGTTCATTAATCTGGGTCGCTGCTTGAAGCAAGCTCACCAGTAAACCGCTGACCAGGGCGGCCAGCAGCATCGGAGCGGCCAGCAGCAACGCGACGCGCATCGACTCCTGGCCCATTACCATTACCGATTCAGGTGTCATGAATATCTCCTGTGCCACTCACAAGATCAGGAATAGAAACTTTGTGCCAGCGATCCAACCAGCAACTGCCAGCCATCCACCAGAACAAATAACATTAATTTAAAGGGCAGGGCGATGGTTGCCGGCGGCACCATCATCATACCCAGCGCCATTAATACGCTGGCCACGACAAGGTCAATAATTAAAAAAGGAATAAAGACGGTAAATCCAATCTGGAAGGCGGTCTTTAATTCACTGGTCACATAAGCAGGTAATAAAATACGCATCGGCACGGCTTCCGGCCCGACAATGGGAGGCGTATTTGCCAGACGGGCAAATAACGCTAAGTCAGCTTCACGCGTTTGACGCAGCATAAATTCACGCAGGGGTTGTGCGCCTTTATCAATGGCCACATCCATACTGATTTTATCCTGACTGAAAGGTAGATAGGCATCCTGATAAATTTTATCAAAGGTAGGTGCCATAATAAAAAAAGTTAAAAAGAGCGTCAGGCCCAGTAATACCTGATTGGGCGGCGCAGAGGGCGTGCCCAGCGCATTACGCAGCAGACCAAAAACAATAATGATGCGGGTGAAGCTGGTCATCATTAACAGAATGGCCGGCAGAAACGTCAACGAGGTAATAAATACCAGCGTTTGTACCGGAAGTGACCAGCTCTGGCCACCATTGGCTAATGGCTGGCTTACCAGGCCTGGTAACTGGGCGTGAGCAACCGGTGCCAGCAACAGCAGCGGCAGAAGAGGGAGCAGTCGACGCATCATGGGTTTTTTCCGGGACATTTAACCAGATTCTGTAATAACTGACGAAAATCCTGCGGTGCTGCCTTTTCCGCGGTGTCTACATCGGGTGAACCCGGTGGCAACGTATGCAGGTGGGTAATTTGCTGTGCCGTTACGCCCAGTACCAGACGGGCATCTGGCGTATCAACGATGACGACGCGCTCGCGCTGACCGACCTGGACACTGGCCGTGAGCGTCAGCTCACGGCTGCCGACTTTTTTCGGCGCAAAGCCCATACGACGGGCCAGCCAGGCGCATGCCAGAATCAACAGGATAATAACAACCAGAACACCACTTACCTGAGTCAGTACAGAGCCCGCTGAGATGGCGGGCGTCTGCGGCGTAGCCGGTTGGACAGTATGATTCTGGTTATTCATATTAACGGCTCAGACGGCGCATACGTTCTGAAGGCGTAATGATGTCGGTGATACGCACACCATATTTGTCGTTAACGACCACGACTTCACCCTGCGCAATCAGGTAACCGTTAATCAGGATATCCAGCGGCTCGCCTGCGAGACCATCCAGTGAGACCACAGAACCCTGTGTCAGACGCAGCAGTTCTTTGATGGTCATCTTGGTGCGGCCCAGTTCCACAGTCAGTTTTACCGGGATATCCATAATCAGGTCAATATCCTGCAATGAGCCTGAAGTGTTGCTGCTTTCAAACGATTTGAAAACGTCATCACTCTGTGAGGTGCTGGCACCAGAGCCCACCTGCTCATTCATTGCTTCAGCCCACAGATCGTCCGCAGAGATGGTGTCATCGGACGGTTTCTTGCTGTCAGTCATGGGGCTGTTCCTCGTTAAGCGAATTCAAAATCGGGTTAATCAAATGTTCTACACGCAGCGCATACTGACCGTTAAGTGTACCGTACTGGCTGGTTAAAACAGGCACACCGTCCACGTGGGCAATAATGCGCTCGGGTTTTTCAATCGGCAGGACATCGCCGGGTTTCAGCTGCAACACGCGTGACAGACGCAACGACGTTTCAGCAAAATGGGCAATCAGTTCCAGTTCAGAATGCTGAACCTGCTTCACCAGATTGTCCCGCCAGTGTGTATCTTCTGACCGCGAGTTTTCCAGCGGCGGATTCACCAGCATTTCACGCAAAGGTTCAATCATCGAAAACGGAATACAGATGTTGAACTCACCGACAAGGTTGCCAATCTCGACCTGGAACGGTGTGTTGACGACGATATCGTTAGGCGATGTGGTGATGTTGGTGAACTTCACCTGCATTTCCGAACGGACGTACTCGACATCCAGAGGATAAATCGCTTTCCACGCATCGCTGTAGCCATCAAGCGCCAGTTTCAGCATACGACGAATGACGCGTTGCTCGGTATGCGTGAACTCACGTCCTTCTACTTTAGTCGGAAAACGCCCATCTCCGCCAAAAAGGTTATCAACGGCAATAAATACAAGGCTCGGTGAAAACACGACCAGAGCCGTGCCGCGCAGCGGTTTCAGGTGGATCAGGTTCAGGTTCGTTGGCACCGGCAGGTTGCGGGCAAACTCATGGTATGGCTGAATCTTGATCGCGCCCACGCTGATATCCGGGCTACGGCGCAGCAGGTTAAACAGCGCCATACGGAAATGACGGGCAAAACGCTCGTTAATAATTTCCAGCGCCTGTAAACGCTCGCGCACCACGCGGCGCTGGGTATTGGGATCATAAGGGCGAATATCGCCCTCTGGCCCGTTTTGTTTCTTTTCTTCTTCCGCGCTGCCACTGTCGCCGTTTAATAGCGCGTCAATTTCAGCCTGGGAGAGAATGCTGTCGCCCATTGATTCACCTCAAAATGAAGGCGGTAAACAGTACGTCGTCTACGACCTGCGGAGGTTGACCTTTCACCAGCGGTGGTGCCAGCGCCTGTTTGATTTGCTCAACAAGCGCTTGCTTTCCTTGCTCTGTCGCCAGCGCAGCAGCGCTCTGGCGAGAAAGCAGCAGTAACAGACGACTGCGAACCTCAGGCAGATAGTCACTCATCCGACGACGCGTTTCTTCATCCGGCAGACGCAGAGTAAACCCTACGTACAGTACACGGTCTGGATCGTTGTCGGGATTGACCAGGTTAACCGTAAATGTATCAAGTGCAAAAAAGACCGGGGCGGGAGGCGGTTCAACTTTCGCGACCTCCGGCTTATCGCCCTCATGTTTATTCATTATTCGCCAGACTGCATAGCCTGCCACGCTGCAAGCGGCCAGCGTTACGATCAGCAACACTGGAATCAGGATTTTACGTTTGCGACCTTTAGCTTTCGCGTTATCAGACATTTTAGCAGTTACTTCCTGTGAATTATGGGCGAGCCTCTCGGCTCACCTGAACAGATTATCGCGTGTCTTAAGTCAAACAATGGCAAGAAAAGACACGGGTTTTACGCTTACCTTCAGCGTTTGTCGCTGTCAGGCAAAGGTGTCGACGGCGCCCTTACCGTTTAACCGGGCCTGAAGAGCCTGCGGTACGGCAATCGGCGTGATGTCGTTATCACTGTCCTGGGTCAGAGAGAAGCTGCCGTGCTGTCCGTCGCGACGCCCCTCCTGCTGATGCTGGAAGCTTTGCCCTTGCGCGAAACTGTCACTGCTGACCTGACTCTCACCCAGGTTAATACCATTTTCAGCCAGCGCAGTGCGCAGCTGAGGAAGCGCGGCTTCCAGTGCAGCCCTGACATGGCTGTGACCTGAAACCATATTTAACTGTGCCTGATCGTTATTCAGTTTCAGGCTGATCTGGATCGCACCGAGATCTTCTGGATGCAGGCGTAACTCCGCATTCTGCTGGCCGTTACGACTGAACATCACAATTTGTTGACTCAGGGCCTGCTGCCATTCATTGCTACCCAGGTGGGCATTCAGCATCGGCGTAGACGGCGTGTTCATCGACGCAGAGGCCGTGAAGGGTTGCATAACGCTGCTGGCGCTGGTTATCGGCGCGGCAATCATCGTCTGATTATCGCTGGCTGCAGCGTTTATCGGACGCTCATCCTGCTTGTTGACGCTGCTCAGTATCTGCTGAAAACTGGCGTCTGTAGTCAACTGTGCCGGTGTCGATGCGGTTTGCGTCGTGGCTGCGGGCGTTACCCCACGGCTGGCCTGGTCAACGTTACTGGCCAGGAGACCGCCATCCTGCACCTTGCTGTTTTTCGCGTCTTTGTCATCACCGCTCAGTGCCGTGGTCACCGCCTGCGTCAGTGCCGATAAGGCAGAACGCGGTCCGGCATCGCGTTGCATATCCACGTCACGCGTCGTCGTGCTGTCTTTCACGGCCTGTTGCAAGCCGGTTGCTGGTAACATGGCAAACAGCGCCTGAATATTTTGCATATCGCTGCTGTTCAGCGCGGCCTCTTTCGCGTCACCCTTATCATCGGCTGATTTTGTACCGGCTTTAATATTTTCCGGTTTAAACAGCGCACTGAGTGCAGTCGGGTTTTCCAGCGAAGAGATCAATGCATTCAACGACGTGGCAACCTTGCTGTCGTCATCAGCGACGCTATTTTTTTCTGCTGCAACCGTGGTTTTACTGTGCAGTTTCGCCAGGGAAAGCAACTGATTTCCCAGCGTAGTGATAAAGTCCTTCGGTAGCGCCTCGCCACCGCTCAGCAGATCGGTAGTCCCCGATGTTTCAGCGGTGCCGGTTGTTTTCGTTGTCAACGCAATGTTTGGCAGCGTAATCATTCGCCTTTCCTCAGTGCAGCCCGTTGGGCAAATTCATCCATCCGTTTCTGGTCGAGACGGTTTTCTTGTCGTAATGCATTTTCTTCTGCCCGGGTAATCAGCGTCTGATAGGCATTGAGGCGTTGTTGTTTTTCACGCCAGTTAACCAGTGCCTGTTCAAGCCGTTGATTCCATTGCTGCAACTGACTGCGGTGTTGCTCAATGGCTTTTTCCAGCGTCTGAATGAACTGGTGATAGTTCGTCCAGCGGTTGCTGGCAATACCGCTGGACATGTCGCTGTTCAGCTTGTTGCGGTATTCATCCTGATAGTCAAGCAACATACTGAGCTGCTCGTTTGCAGCCTGCTGGCCACGCCGCATATCGCCTAACAGCACGGCGGCGCGTTCAAGATCCTGTTCCGCCAGGTCACGCAAAGTGTAAATGGCATTGACTGTTTTCATTACGATGTCCTCATATCAAACGCGCGAATTAACCGAACAATGCATGTAAATGCAGGCAGGCATCGTCGTACTCACTGCGCTCAAAAATGCCTTGTTGCAGGAAGGCTTCCATCTGCGGATAAAGCTGAATGGCTTTGTCCAGCATCGGATCGCTACCGGCGGCATAGGCACCGACGCTGACCAGATCCCGGTTGCGCTGGAAACTCGAGAGCAACTGTTTGAACTGGCGCACGCGTGCATAATGGTTTTCATCAATCAGTGACGTCATGGCACGACTGATTGAGGCTTCAATATCAATCGCCGGATAATGGCCGGCTTCGGCCAGACGACGTGACAGCACAATGTGGCCGTCAAGGATGGCACGCGCAGAGTCAGCAATCGGGTCCTGCTGATCGTCGCCTTCGGTCAGCACGGTATAAAACGCCGTGATCGAGCCGCCGCCATCGATGCCGTTACCCGCGCGTTCAACCAGGGCGGGCAGTTTGGCAAATACGGAAGGTGGATAACCTTTGGTGGCCGGCGGCTCACCAATCGCCAGCGCGATTTCACGTTGCGCCATGGCATAACGTGTCAGCGAATCCATGATTAATAAAATATGTTTACCGCGATCGCGGAAATCTTCCGCAATGCGCGTGGCGTAAGCGGCACCCTGCAGACGCAGTAGCGGTGAGACATCTGCCGGCGCGGCGATGACGACCGAACGGGCGCGGCCTTCAGCACCTAAGATGTTTTCAATAAAGTCTTTAACTTCACGGCCACGTTCACCGATTAAGCCCACCACGATCACATCGGCCAGGGTATAGCGCGCCATCATGCCGAGCAGCACACTTTTACCCACGCCTGATCCGGCGAACAAGCCCATACGTTGTCCCCGGCCAACGGTGAGCAGGGCGTTAATCGCCCGAACGCCGGTGTCCAGCACATCGGTAATGGGCGTGCGCTGTAAAGGGTTAAACGGCGGTGTGTTCAATGGGGCACGGTAGCCCGTTTCCGGGGAAGGCAAGCCATCCAGTGGGCGGCCGCTGCCATCAAGCACCCGGCCTAACAGCTGTGGCCCCAGCAGCAGCTGTTTACCTGAATGAGGGTTATCGCCGGTGGTACGGGCATAAACGCGCGCGCCGGGCAGAATGCCGTCCACTTCTTCCAGCGGCATCATCAACAGTTTCTGACCGTTGAAGCCCACGACTTCGCTTTCAATTTCGCTAATCGTTTTACCGTCATTACGTTCAATCACACAGGTCGAACCGAGCGGCAACTGCAGGCCGGTTGCTTCGAGAACCAGGCCGGTGGCACGCGTCAGCCGTCCATAGCGACGAACAGGTTGCACCTGCGCAATACGACTTTCGAAGGCATCAAGCGAGCCCAGCCAGCGGTTCAGACGAGTGGTCATTAAAACTCTCCAGGTGCGGCAAGACGGCACAGTTCCTGCCAGCGGGTTGCCACGCTCGCGTCAAGATCGCCGTCTTCGGCACTGAGCTTGCAGCCGCCGGGGTGCAGTGTATTGTCAGCCAGTAAACGCCAGCCGTGCAGATCAAGCGTTGGCCCCAGTGTTTGTTCAATCCTCAGCAGGTCATCAGGATGCACCCGAAGCTGCGGCTTACCGCTAAACATGGGCTCCTGCTGCAGTAAGCCCTGAATCTGGCGCAGCAACGCACTGCCATCCACCGTGGTGGCCTGACCAATCACCGAACGCGCGGCTTCCAGAGCCAGCTGCATCAGGCGGGCAGCAATGACGCTGTCCAGCGATTCCAGCGTATTTTGAAATTCCGTCACCAGCTGCTGCATTCGCGCCTGTAAGGGAGCCTGCTGTTGCTGCGCATCAGCAAGGCCTTGCTGAAAGCCCGCGTCATAGCCGGCTTTCTGACCTTCATTAAACCCCTGCTGATGGCCTTCGCTGTAGCCTTGACCGTGGGCTTCTTTACGCAACTGCTGCTGCATCTGCTCAAACTGCTGTTGCTGTTCGTCTTCTTCTGATTCGAAGAATTCGATTGCGGGTTCACCCTGAATCGTCGCGGGCTCTTCAGGACGCCCCAGTTCTACAGGCTGCCACAGTTGCCAGGGGCGGGCGGAAAATGCATCAGACATAGGTTTCCTCGCCGCCACCGATTACCATCTCGCCGGACTCTGCCAGACGACGCACCACCAGCAGGATCGCTTTCTGTTCGTTCTCTACTGCAGACATACGTACCGGACCACGGTTGGCCAAATCGTCGCGCAGGATATCGGCCGCACGGGCTGACATGTTTTTGAGGAACTTCTCGCGCAGCGGCTGCTCGGCACCTTTCAGGGCGATCAGCAACTGCTCGGATTCCACTTCCTGCAACAGACGCTGGATACTGCGGTCGTCCACTTCCACCAGGTTTTCGAACAGGAACATCTCGTCGATAATTTTCTGTGCCAGTTCGCCATCGAAGTCGCGTACCGCTTCGATAACCGCTTCTTCCTGCTGCGTTTTCATCAGGTTGATAATTTCGGCCGCTGTTCTCACGCCGCCCATCTTCGCACGCTTGAGGTTGGTACCGTCGAGCAGGCTGTTCAGGACTTCGGTCAGTTCTGCCAGCGCTGCCGGCTGCACACCACCGAAGGTAGCAATACGCAGCATGACGTCATGACGCAGGCGCTCATCAAACAAGGCCAGAATATCGGCAGCCTGACCACGTTTCAGGTGGACCAGGATAGTCGCGATGATCTGTGGATGCTCGTCGCGAATCAGATCGGCTGCGGCCTGCGGTTCCATGAAGTTGAGCGTTTCCATACCACTGGTGGTATCGCGGGTTTCAAGGATATCTTCCAGCAGGCTTGACGCACGCTCTTCACCCAACGCCCGGGTCAGCACGGAGCGCAGGTAATCGTTCGAGTTGAGGCTCAGTGCCGCGAACTGCTCGGCATCGCCTTCAAACTCACGCAGCACTTCGGTCAGTTGCTTATGCGAGACCTGACGCATGCTGGCCATCGCGGCACTCAGATGCTGAACCTCACGCTGGTTCAGGTGCTTAAAGACTTCCGCCGCGCGTTCTTCACCAATGGTCATCATCAGAATGGCGCTTTTTTCAGTACCGGTCAGACTCATAGTTCGTTACTCATCCATTCGCGAATCACCAGCGCAACAACGCGCGGATCGTTTTCAGACATGTCGCGGATACGCTGGCTCATGACTTCAGCGCTCATGCGGTTATTAGATTTACGTTCCTGCTCAAGTTCATCTTTGCTGAGCTGGACGCTGTAAGCTTCCTGATCGTTCTGCTGAGCAGCACGGGCAGCCTGAGCTTCTGCAGCGGCCTGCTCTGCGGCTTTCTTACGCAGAACATGCGGACGCACCATTTTGCGATACAGGATGAACGCCACCAGCGCAACCAACAGCCATTTACCTGCATTAATCAGCTGATTAAAGAACGACTGCTGTTGCCAGAAGGGCAGTTCAGTTGATACAGGCTCGGTGGTATTAAACTGCGAGTTCACCACGTTGACAGTGTCGCCACGTGTCTGTGAATAGCCCATGGCTTCGCGCGTCAGGTTTTCAATCTGCTTCAGCTGCTGCTCATTCAGCGCAATCGCTTTGCCTTTATCGTCTTCGCGATAGTTCACCACCACGGCAACAGACAGGCGCTGCACGTCACCCACATTCATCTTGGTATGACGAATGGTACGATCCAGCTCATAGTTCACCGTATCATCACGGCGCGAGTTGGTCGGTACACTGCTGGTAGAGGCTGTGCTGGTCCGTTGACCATTGGCCTCATTGTTCTGACCATTGGCATTCTGGCCATTGGCAGCATTGTTATTGGCCGTATTGATCGGGGCCGTATTGGCTGGCGCAGGCTGGTTAGACAGTGCGCCCGGTACGCCGCCCGGATAAGGGCTGCCCGTCTGCTCGCTGGTGCTGGTCTGCTGAGAGCGAATAGACGCGTTTTTCGGATCGCCGTTCGGCTGGTACTTCTCATCCGTCTGTTCACTGGTATCGAAGTTAATCTGTGCCGTTACCTGCGCATGGACATTGCCCTGGCCCAGAATCGGGTTAAGGATCGCTTCGATACGTTGCTGGTAACGCGCTTCGACTTCGGCGGCATATTTCAGCTGTGCATCGTTCAGATCACGGCCTACTGCGTCAGAACGGGTTAACAGATGACCGCTCTGATCGACTACGGTCACGTTCCCCGGCGGTAAACCGGCCACGCTGCTGGAAACCATGTGCGTGATGGCCTGAATCTGACCTTCATCCAGCGCACGGCCTGGCTGCAGAGTTAACGTCACAGACGCGGAGGGCGCTTTTTGCTCACGTACGAACAGGGTTGGTTTAGGCATCGCCAGATGGACGCGCGCCGTTTTCACCGGCCCAAGAGATTCGATAGTACGTGCCAGCTCGCCTTCCAGTGCGCGCTGGTAGTTCACCTGCTCGCTGAACTGGCTGATACCGAACTTCTCTTTATCCAGCAGTTCAAAACCGACGTTGCCACCTTTTGGCAGACCCTGTTCAGCCAGACGCAGGCGCAGCTCATGCACCTTATCTTCCGGCACCATTAATGCACCGCCGTTATCCGCGAAACGATAAGGGACATTCATTTGCGTCAACTGCGTGACAATGGCACCCCCGTCCTCATTGGACAGGTTGCTGAACAATACGCTGTAGTTCGGTGTTTTGGCCCAGAGCACCAACGAAAAAACCACAGCGATAGCGGCTGCGGCTGCGACGATTAACGGAATACGTGGATTGGCACGCAGGCGAGCGAGAAGGTCACCAAAGCCTTTCGTTTCTTCATTTTGTGTGGCGGCTGCACTCGCATTCATGACCGATTCCTGCCTGACGTAATTGACCGGGTTAGTTGTGATGGCAAAACAGACTCCCTGACCTGCTTAAATAAAATTTCTACTTCAATGCCTGGCATTATTTGATGAAACGCAAAATTCGATGGGTGAATAAGCCACGGTTTTTAGCGTCATTTAGCGGCTTTGTCTTATTGACAATGTGTTAACTTCTCCCCACGTAAAAAATCTTCATCTTTTTTAATGAGGTAGCAACCATGTCAATTCAGGCAATCGACGGTGTTTTACAGCAGTTACAGATGACCTCGCTTCAGGCCAATAACAAAAGCGATGAGGTCAACAGCCATATCGATTTTGGCGCGACCATGAAGGCCGCTCTGGACAAAATCAGCGAAACCCAGACCACCGCCCGTAGCCAGGCGCAGGCGTTCGAAATGGGGAAACCCGGTGTCGCTTTAAACGATGTGATGGTCGATCTGCAAAAATCGTCTATCTCCATGCAGATGGGGATTCAGGTCAGGAACAAGCTGGTTTCGGCCTATACCGACATCATGAACATGCAGGTGTAGTCGGGAAAACGGGTCTTTATTATCAGGTATATGCCTGGCGGCGTTGAGTTGGGACAAGAGCGACACAGAATGTGGCTTTACCAAAAGCACCTTCTTGTTGCTTTATACGTGTTCAACGATGCAATCGTACACCTGATAACCTTTCCTGATGCGTTCAGGCCATGCCAGCCGCGCGCGGTAGCCGAGTTGGGCCTGTCAGGGCAGCGTCTGAGACGCGATTATCGCACCACAACCTGCCTCATCATCCCTTTACTTCAGACATCTACCTGTCGGTGTTTATTCTCCTTGTATATTGAAATTTGATTACCTTAACTATGGTTAGATTTGGCAAGGTTCATGTAGCACGTTTTCCCCTGGGGTTTTGAAGCCCGTCCCGAAGCTATTAGCGCATGAACTGAGCCACTCATCTGAAACCCAAACAGTTGTCCGTACTCCATAACGCATTTGCAAGGATGGGTAATAATGAGTCTGCCAAGTCCACTCTGTGTAGGTATCGATGTTTCGAAAGCAACTCTGGATCTTGCTGCCAGTAGCGCTATTGAGCAATTTTCTGTATGCAATGACGCTGACGGCTTTGATCTCATCATTGCCGAGCTGCGCAAGCGTGATGTTGAACTTGTGTTGATGGAAGCCACCGGAGGACTTGAGGCTGCCGTAGCCTGCGCGCTTCAGGCGGCAGGTTTTGAGATCGCTATAGTCAACCCAAGGCAGGCACGTGACTTTGCACGTGCTATGGGATATCTGGCAAAGACTGATCGTATTGATGCGAAGGCACTTGCACAGATGGCCGAGGTTATTAATCGTCATCCGGAACGGGATCGTTTTATCCGGGCTCTGCCAGACGCAGAACGGCAGGTTCTCAATGCGATGGTCGTTCGTAGACGGCAGTTGATTGCTATGCAGGTCGCTGAGCGCAACCGGTTGTACTTAGCCCACCCTCAAAGCAGAAAAAGTATTAATATCATCATCAAAGCGCTGGAAGATGAGCTTACGCGAGTTGATGATGATATGAAGAACCACATCGGGAATCACTTCAGAGAGCTGTCTGAACGATTGAGTAGCATCAAAGGTATCGGCACCATGACCATTGCCGCATTGCTGGCCGAGGTTCCGGAGTTAGGGAAACTAACGAGACGAGAAATTAGCGCACTCGTAGGCGTTGCGCCGGTAAACCGGGATTCGGGCACGATGAGAGGACGACGAACTATCTTCGGTGGCCGGGCCGGAGTGCGGACCGCTCTTTATAATGGCTGCACCGGCTTCAAAGCATGGTGCAGATCACCGTCTGCCCCGGTTAAGTGGGCAGACGGTGACATGTCATGATGCTTTGAAAGGATCCTTTTTATCATCCTGACTGTCATCATTTTTTCTGGGCACTTCACCGTGATCTTTCGGTGCATCGTTTGCGGGATGATCATCTTCCTCGTAGGCATTTCCCGCATTAGGTGCGGCTTCGGGTAATCCTTTGCTGACATCGCCTTCATGCTTACGTTTATCGTTACTTTGGTTGTGCATCGTTTGCTCCTCTTTGTCGTCCTCTAAGTCTAGACCAGCACAACAAAGCTGTGAGCGGAGACCCGTCAGCATATTTATCATCACGTAAGGACGGGGTATGACACCGCCGTTTTCCGCCTGACCACGGCGAGAAGCCATGTCCTGTAAAAGTGACTTCCGATTATTCCTAATGCAAAACCGCTATATTGTCCTACCTTTAAATCTCCAGACGATATTTTCATTGGAAAAACAACCAAAAGGAAACACAGCATGAGTGATTCAATCGAAACCAAAAGCAAAACCGATTATCTGCGTGACGTGGCATCCCAGTTGAAAGAAATGCGCCACTATGCGCAAACGAACACTGAGACGCTTTCCGCCCATTGGTTAGCCTTTGATGCCGGTGAATACAAGGATGAAGGGAATGCGGCCCGTATTGACGCATTACTGAATAAGCAGGGAACGTTGCTGGAAGATCTGGAGAAAGCCATTCAGGATATTGAAATTGAAATCAACCACAGTGAGCAGGAGAGTTAAGGTATCTCCCGCTAACTGAGGGGTGGCGATTAACAGATTAATCCGCCACCAGCCAAAACTCGGCTTCATCAAACATTTCGTCCACCAGACGCGCGACAGTGGCTTTATCATTCTTGCTGAGGTCGGTTTCTATCGCGTTACGTTCCATCGGTTTCACCTTGACCTCGATGTCAGGAAAAACACGATGCACACGCTTTTGAAGCTCTGCCAATATCATGTCGCGCGCCCCTGGCAGGCCCACGACATTACGCTTATCGTAAATTAACTCTACAAACATAATAACCATCCCTTCAGGGCAAAATCGCGTTGCCATTTTACTGTAAATAAAAACAGTATCAAGCTGATGTTTGCATGAATCCGTTTTTTAGGTCCCGCGTAGAAAAGCATTTTTATCTGGTTTACTCTGAGGGCGCTCTTAACGATATATGCGCTCACTCACCGGGAGAAGTGCAATGCGACAATTGGTTATTGATATTCTGCTTAAACTGGCAAAAATGGATGTCGATGCAAAGGAACTGACTGCTCAGGTCGAAGCGCAGTCATTGCTGGTTGCCGCTTTATTAGTCCAGGCGAAACAAGATAATGCGTTAACGATTTCTGAGACGGTGCAGGATGCCATTGTCACGGCATCGCGTTCCTCATCAGAGTTCATGCAGTCTGATATTGATCTGTTGCTCACGCACCTCAACCGATTACTGGCCGTGGCTAAGTATGTTGAGGTGAGGGGAAAGCTCGAACAAGAAGAGTGATCGCTAACGCTGGCGGCAGAGGGGTTTTCTGCCGCCAGCGAGGCCGTATCAGGGGCATTAACCGTTTGTTGTCACGACGCTGCGCAACGCCATCGCCGTTATTCTTCCTGTCCGCACAGCTGAGGTATAGCTAGAGCTCGTTCTTAATACAAAATTCTTCCCAACTCATTCCCAGAGATTCGGCATGCGATCGGAGATAGGCTTCGATGGCTTCGGCGGCGACGGCTTTATCCGGCTCTGCCAGTTGAATCGAAAAAATCATACCATCAAGATTTTTCTGGCGTAAAAAGGCGGCATAAATGCGTTCGGCGTGCCACTCGCGCAATTCACGCAGGGACATATTGGCGGCACGGGCATCCTGTTCGGTCAGTTCATCGAGTGCGGCCTGAAAATCGGCATGGGCAGTGAAGAACATTTGGCGTGCCTGGGCATAATAAGCTTCTGGAGTTTTCATGACAAATCTCTGAGATGTAATGCAGGGCGACAGTGTAGCCTGTTGTGCCTCCCTTGTCAGGCCGGAGTGGACAGGTTCATTCACAGCGATAAAAGCGGGCAGGGAAGGGAATAAACATCACCCGGTGCGTGATGAATCCAGGAAAAGCGCGCTTTACGTTGATTTCATCCCTCAGATATCTTGCACATCTGGCGGTAAAAATTATAACGTAGCCGCCATTAACCGGATTTAGGGATCAAAGATGAAAAACTGGATGCTGATTGCTACACTGGCGCTGAGTGGCTGCGCACAAATAAACAGTTATCAAAGTGCGGTGCAAACGCCGGCCCCGGCAAATTTACAAGGCAACTGGCAGACGGTTGGGCCGCAGAGTAACCTGATTAGCGACAAGGCGATTGGGAGTCTGATTATCAACGCGGACGGCAGTACGCTGGATTGCCGGCAGTGGCAACGAGTCATTGCGAAGCCAGGCAAATTGACGCAGCTGAATGGCGATTATGTCAATGTTACGCGTCAGTTACGCATCATGACACTGGATCTGGATGGCGGTGAGCTGGATTACGACGGGCTTACGTTGCGTAAGGTCGATCGACCCACGGTGGAATGCCAGAAAGCTTTACAGGAAGCGGCCCAACATCCCGGTGTGGATGTGATTCAGAATATCGAACCTGAGATTATGCGTCCGGTTCTGAACAAATAAATGACGCAAAGCGGTCTTAAGGACCGCTTTGCGCTGATGCGCAGGCTGTTACCGCGCCAGAAAAAGCAGCGGACCTGTGGTTTTATGCCTCAACAACCCAGACACTCACGCTGCCTGCATTACAGCGAAACACGGCGCTGCCGGCGTCGTCCGTCGTAACGGTATAGGATTGATGTCCCAGATAGTCATACCATACTTTCCCGGCATATCCTTCTCCCATTGAAATCTGTTTTTCCCCCGCTTCGCCATTCGACATGATCACAATACAGCCCGGCTTTTCAGCGGTTCCGCTGCGGCTGAACGCGACGCAGTTAGGATGGTCGAAGTAATCGGTTTGCGCGCCCCAGCCAAATTGCTGACGGGCACGAATCAGCCCTTCGAGTTCAGGAATGACCGGCATATCGACCTGATGCATTTCACCGTCTCCGCCTTCATCCTCATAGTGGGCACCGAACAGGTCCGGATAAAAAATGGTCGGAACGCCTTGCTCGCGCAACAGAATCAGCGCATAAGCCAGCGGCTTAAACCAGGCTTCAACGGGCGCTTCCAGAGACTGCAGCGGCTGTGTGTCGTGGTTGGCCACGATAGTCACGGCATGCCACGGGTCGGCTAATACCAACGAGTTATCAAAAATTTTGCTCAGGTCATAATCGCTGCCGGCTTTAGACGCCTGATGAAAATTCATATGCAGCGGGGCGTCAAACAGCAGCGTTTTGCCTTCCACCTGATTGATATATTCCTGCAACTTTTCGGTTTCAAAGGACCAGTATTCCGCCGCAATAAACAGCGGTTCGTTAGCGACGTCCTGAATATGTTCGATCCAGTCTTTGTAAAACCAGGCCGGGATATGTTTTACCGCGTCCAGACGAAAGCCGGTGCAGGGGACCTGCTCCATGACCCAGCGCGCCCAGTATTTGAGTTCTTCGCTCACCGCCTTATTGCGGAAATCAACATTGGCGCCCATCAGATAATCAAAGTTACCTAACTTCAATATGGTCGACCCCGCTAAAACACTTATGATCCCAGATGAATGTCGAGTATTCGCCTGCCCGCGCCGGAAACGTAAACTTTGTCCAGGCTTCGCATTCCACGACCTCGGGATAAATTTCATCACGATTATCCGGGTTAACGCGATTTACGCTCACCTGTTCTTTCTCGTCCGCGCCCATTTTATGGTTGAGAACCACATCCAGCAGCACGCCAATGTTGTGGCTGCGCAGCGCATTGACGGCAGCCAGCAACTGCTGCTTATCACCATATTTGGTGGCGACGCTGCCTTTTTGCTCAAACTCGCCTAAATCGAAGAGATCGTAGCTGTCATAACCCACCGAGTAACCACCGGACTCGCCTTTATAGCAAGGGGGCAGCCAGACCATGTTGATGCCGATGTCATTAAGCAGGGCCGCTTTTTCTGCGACTTCCGGCCACAGCGTGCTGCCATCGGGATAATACCAGTGGAAAAACTGCAAAAGGGTTGGGTTGTGCATGACAAACGTCCAGTCAGAGGAGAGGGAACTGGAAGTATGGGATAAGAGTGAAGAAATTACGCGGGTAAACTAAAAAAAGAGTTTTACCCGCATAAGTCGGCCTTTACTGGTCTTTTGGGTAAAGGATATTACCCGCCATCTTGCCGTAAGAAGAGACAATGTTGTGTTGCTGCGTTGAGGTCGTGACCAGCGAGCGCAGTTCGCTCATACGTTCACCCAGCAACGTCTTCAGCGTGGTTTCATTCTTCAGAATTTGCTCAAGTACCGGGCGAATTTGTGCCCGCTGTAATGCGGACAGCGCACTGGCATCGTTATCACGCGCAACACGCTCGACGCTACTAACGTAAGTTGATTCGCAACTAAGCAACTCATCCCATTGTCCCTGCCGGGCATTTTCCAGCATGGCATTACTGAGCGTGAGTAAGTGTTGATATCCTTTTAGCAGCTCGGGTGGATGACTCATTAAAAGGTATCATGCTGTGGCTGGTAATTAGGGCCAATCTGTTTCCACGCATCCGCAATATTATTGAGCAAGCCTTCGACTTCCGTAATGGCCTCAAGGTCGTTGTTCAGGTTAGTCTGTAACAGACGACGGGTCATATATTCATACAGATCGTCGAGATTAGCGGAAATTTTACCGCCAACCTCATGGTTCAGGCCTGCGCGCAGCCCGTTAGTAATGATATTAATGGCCTTAGATAAGGCGTTACCTTTACCGGGAATATCGCCTTGCTCAATTAAAATGGCAGCTTTTTTCATGGCGCTCAGGGCGCCATCAAAAAGCAGCACGACCAGCTGATGTGGGCTGGCGCTTAATACGGCGCTTTCCACACCTACCTGCGCATAGGCCTGAATACCGGACTTAGCGTACATGCTTACCACTCCTGTTATAGTTTGGCGAACTGCTGGGTCAAATAGTTACCGGTCTGGGTCATGGAGCTGACCAGGGTAGACAGACTGGTAAACTGTGTTTTGTAACGCGCCATAGTCGCCGCAATCTGGCTGTTTACTTCGTCGTACTGATCGTACAGTTTTTTCAGTGAGGTATTAATGCCGTTAGTGGCATTTTGTACCTGTCCGTCACTGGCCAGTATCTGCGTCAGTTTGTTATTTGCCTGTGTGGCAAACCCGGTTGTTTTACCGTCACCCGTCAGAAAGTTCAGGACATCTGTCGGTTGATTGGTCAGGGCTTTGTCCAGTTTGGTGCTGTCCACAGTCAGCTTGCCGTTAACGTCCTGCGTGATCCCTAGTTGTGACAGACTGGTCAGGTTTCCGCTGGCTTGTCCGCTGGACAGTTGACTGCGCAGGCTGGTCTGGATGTTACGTAAGGTATTATCACCCAACAGATCGCCGTTACCGGAACTTTGCGACTCACCCGCTTTCACCGCCGTGTATTTCGTCTGGTTACCGATGGTAGTTTGCAGGGAATTGTAGGCATCCACGTAAGCCTGGATTGCCGCTGTCATTGGCTGATTGTCTGTGGCGACGGTCAGCGTTTCCGGTGTATTTGCAGCGGTGGTTTTCGTCAGGTTGAGCGTGACACCTTCAGGCGCGTCCGTGACGGTATTGCTGCTGCGGGTGATGGACACGCCGTTAATTTTTAACTGCGCATCTTTAGCGGCAACCTGTTCGGTCATCGCGTTGCTGCTGCCACCCGAACTGTTATTAATATACTGGGACAGCGTGCCGTCGTCCGTACTGACCGTCATCGCATTCGCTGTGCCACTGTCGCGTGCAGTCAGAGACAGATAATAGGTATTATCGTCTGCTTTAATAATACTGGCGTTTACGCTGCCTTGCTGTTTATTAATCGCATCGCGAATATCAGACAGGCTGGTTTGATCTTTGCTCAGTGTTACCGTGAGCGGCGATTTCTGCCCAGACTGGGAAATCGTAATCGTGCGAGATGCCAGGCTCTGATCACCTAAATCGGTATCTTTACTGCTGGCTGATTTTGACAGCAGCGATTGCGAAGAGGCGAGTTGAGTAACCTCAATAGAATAGTTACCGGCGGAGGCTTTGCTCGCCAGCGTGGCAGTGAAAGCGGTATTCGTGCTGGTGACTTTCGTAGCCGCAATCGTCGAGGCATTTTGCAATGCCGCCGCCGCGGTCTGCAATTTTGACAGGCCGGTTTTCACCACGCCCCAGGCGGTAAGCTGAGCGTTATAGGACGCCTGCTGCTTAGTAATAGGCGTCAGTTTAGTCTGCTCAGCGGATTCCATGCTGCTGTAGAGAGTATTCAGGTCGAGGTTCGTACCAGCACCGAGTGAACTTACACTTGCCATGCTTTAATCCTTTACGAGTTTACGTTAAGTGAAATGGGTATCGGCAGCGAGTGGCAAAAGATTAGCCTGTTTTTGAAAAAATTGATGGCTGAATAAAACCCCTTTCTTTAATTGTCTTCCCGGATTTGGCTGGCGAAAAATTACTGAATTTTTTTTCTAAAGGTTGAACGAGGGCTGACGATAATCAGGTTGTCGGTAAGCTAGCCGAATTCAGACGCCTAATATGGCTCAATTTTTTAAAGGAAAAACATCATGGCAGTGATTAACACTAACACCCTGTCGCTGGTTACCCAGAACAACCTGAGCAAGTCACAGTCTTCTCTGGGTACTGCAATTGAGCGCCTGTCTTCTGGCCTGCGTATCAACAGCGCAAAAGACGATGCAGCCGGCGAAGCTATCGCTAACCGCTTCAGCTCTAACATCAACGGCCTGACCGTTGCAGCCCGTAACGCCAACGACGGTATCTCTCTGTCGCAGACGGCTGAAGGCGCCCTGACTGAAGTGAACAACAATCTGCAGCGTGTACGTGACCTGACCGTTCAGGCGCAGAACAGCTCTAACTCAGCATCTGACATCGACTCAATCCAGGCTGAAGTTAACCAGCGTATGCAGGAAATCGACCGCGTCACCAAGCAGACCGATTTCAACGGCATCAAAGTTCTGAACACCGGTTCAGGCAGCACCACTTATAACTTCCAGGTTGGCGCAAAAGACGGCGAAACCATCGGTATCACCATCAGCTCAAGCGACGGCTTCGACCTGGCAGCAGCGGGCCAGTCTGGCACCACTCAGAACACCAGCTCAACAACCGGTCAGACCGTTAACGGTAACGCGCGTACCACTTCAGCTATCGGTTTCGACGTGCTGAAAGGCGCAGTAACCGGCGGTACTGGCGGTACTGCAGCAGGTACCACACCGCTGGCTGACATTGACAAGGCGATCAAAGCCGTTGACAACCAGCGCAGCCTGCTGGGTGCGTCTCAGAACCGTTTTGAGTCCACCATCAGCAACCTGAACAACACCGTGACCAACCTGACCGCTGCCCGCAGCCGTATTCAGGATGCGGACTACGCGACGGAAGTGTCGAACATGTCCCGCGCGCAGATCCTGCAGCAGGCCGGTTCTTCTGTATTGGCACAGGCCAACCAGGTGCCACAGACCATGCTGTCTCTGCTGCGTTAATCGCCGCACAGCCCGTCAGATTAAAAGCGCTCTCAGAAATGAGGGCGTTTTTTCTTAATCGGTCTAATTAGCCCGCTTTGCTGTAGCTTTTCCCGCCCTAAATTAATACCCAAAAATTTACAATAGTCTGAAACAGGTAAGGTACTTACGTGCAGGATAGTGCTATGCACAACCAGAGGATGTCAGATGAACAGGCTTTTAATAAGCATTGACCGAGTTGAGCAGTTTTCTCTTCACGTGAATGAGGCGCTCGATATCATTGATGTTTTTTTACCCTGGGGATGGCAGGTGGATATTGTCACCAGTACCTATGGTAAAACGCTGTCGTTTGAACTGGAAAAGTACAAATCCAACCCGGCTTTCCGCATTATCAGTGATAAGCAAGGCACGCTCGCTGATGCTTATAGCCTCGTCTGGGTCTATAAGGGTTTTATTGCACAAAAATTGTTACCCGTGCTGGAAACGTTAACAGGCACGGCCCCGGTAATTTTCCGCCACTTTTATGATTATCATGATATTTATATGCCGTGGGGCGCTGAGCTGGAAAATCAGCTCGCCTCCCTGTCATTGAGTTTGTCACCTGTGGTGTCAGAACGTTTGCTGCAAAACGGACTGCTATCCAGTCAGATCGCTGTTTTGCCGTTTACCGTTCCCTCCGCATTCAGTTGCTATCCATCTCGTAATGCCCGCACCGCGCTCAAGCGAATACTTTATTACGCCCCGGATATTTCCGCCGAAATGTATGAGCTGCAACAGCAACTGAAAAGTCAGTCCATTACGCTGGAATGGTTCGACTGTAGCCAGCCTGTGAGTCGGATTGAGCCTGAGTGGCTGGATAACTACGATATGGTCATGGGTGGCGATGAAATTGTGGCCAAGGCATTAATACTGGGTATTCCGGTATTTTTAGCGTCTACAACCGGCGTGGAAGGTTATCTGAACGCGCATAACCTTCAGGAGTTTGAACAATCGCATTTTACCGTGGTGAATCTGCAGTTTTGCCCGGAGACGGAGGAATGGATCGCCGCACTCAAACGTGGTTTCAGTGAAGCCGTGGCATGGAGCCGGGCGAACCAGGGCCGCTTTGGCGATAAATGGACGATGCCTGCTGCGATCCAGACTATCCTCAGCCAGCTCCCTGCGCCCAAACGCTGGTCCATGGATGACCCGGCGCAACATGCGTTACGCTTTCACAGACAGTCCGTCCTGTCCTGGGCCGATAAAAATTACTCTATTGAGCAGTGGCTGAAAGACAGGTCAATTACCGAAGCCCGACGCGCAGCATTACAGTCATTTATTCAGTCTGTGCCCGAAAGTGGCGACATCGGGATCGTGATCATTGATGAAAACGGCGATGCCGCAGCCTGTGAACGTTCCCTTGCCGCCGTCAGGCAGCAAACATTGCCGCCCGCGACGGTCATGTTACTGAGCGATGTCGACATTGCGTTAAATGAGGGGACGATAAGCGCCTGTGCCTCAGGCTGGGTCGCTGAACTTAACGAGGTCGTTTATCACCAAACCGGGCCAGCCGCGCTGCTGCTGGTGATGGCAGGGGATGAGCTTTTGCCTGACGCGTTGCTGTTGCTGGCAGAGCAGCGTTTGCGACGCCCGGAAACGGCTGTGTGGTATGTCGATGAAACCTTTAATGATGATATGAATGAGCCGGGAGCGATTCTTCGTCCCGATCCCAATATCGATCTGTTAAGAAGTACGCCTTACGTAGGCCGCACGTTGCTGTTTGACCGCCGGAAAGTGCAGGCGGCGGGGAAGGGCGAGGATGCCGTCAATACTCTGATCATGTATGAATGGCTGTGGCGTTGCATTGAAAATCAGGGACCGGGCGCGCTTGGACATGTGTCAGATGTCGTAGTCAGAGGCCAAAAAGAGAACGGGCGCTGGCATGAAGCGCAGTCCTGTGAAGCCTGCTATCGGCGCGTTGTCGAGGCGCATTTACAGCGTTTAGGGATAAAAGTGTCACTTGATGCCGGCGTGAATCCCGGTTTTGCACGGGTGCGCTATCAGTGGGACACGCAGCCTCTCATTTCCATTATCGTCTCCACGCGTGACCATGCCGCCTTACTCCGTGCCTGCATCGATACGTTGATGGAGAAAACGCGTTATCCCTATTATGAATTACTGATCGTCGACAATCAGTCCGTGGATGCGCAGGCCTGTACCTTTCTCAACGATCTCGACAAACTCAATATCGAACAGATTAAGGTACTGCGTTACGACGCGCCGTTTAATTTCGCCGCCATGCATAATCGCGCGGCAGAGCAGGCGAAGGGCGACGTCCTGTTGTTCCTGGATAACGACTGCCAGATTACGCAACCTGACTGGCTGGATGCGCTGCTGGAGCATGCACTGCGGCCAGAGGTCGCATTAGTCGGGGCGCGCCTTGAATACCACGATGGCCGGGTTCAGCACGGTGGTTATCTGCTGGGTGTACAGAACGGCGTTGACAGTCCGTGGGAAGGGATGCAGGAACATGCCAGAGGTTTCCAGAGCTATCTGCAAACGGAGCACAATCTTGCTGCAGTGAGTGCGTCCTGCATGATGGTCCGCAAAGACGTGTTCTTTAGTCTGGGTGGCTTTGCTGAGAACGATTTCCCGCTTTACTTCGCGGATGTCGATTTGGGGTTACGTGCGCAGCAACAAGGTTACTTAAACGTCTGGACGCCGTGGTCGCGTGTTCGCCATATGGGCGGTGCAACGCGGTTGATGCCAGAAAAGTTCAACGTACAGGAAAGGCCGTTTCAGCATGACTATAGTCGGCTTCGCCAGCAGTGGCGCGCCACGCTGTTAAAGGATCCCAGTAACCATCCGCTGATGCAGCGGGCAGGTAAACCGTTTACGCTGGGTGCAGGGACGGCGCGTTTTCAGCAGCCGCTGCCGGGCAGGCCACTGCCTGTCGTGCTCGCACACCATGTCGACTGGCAGGGATGTGGCAATCACCGCATCCTGCAACCGTTCAAGGCCATGGAAAGTCAGTTGCTGCTTGAGGGCGGACTCACTCAGCAAATTCCCGGCGTAATGGAAGTCGCACTTTTACAGCCTGATATTATTGTGCTGGAGTCGCTGAGTGGCGGTCGTTTCCCGTCGGTCATGGCGCAATATAGCGACGTCTGCGATGCCAAAATTGTGGTTGAGTACGACGACTACCTGCTCAACGTACCGGTAAAAAATGGCAACCGTAACCAGTTCCCTAAACAGATTGTCAAAAATCTTCGCAAAGTAATGGAGTGCGCGGACTGGGTGGTTGTGTCAACCGCACCGTTAGCGGATGCCTACAGCCGTTTCCATCATGACATCCGCATTGCACAGAACCGTCTCGCAGAAGGTCAGTGGGGCCATTTGACCAGCCAGCGCGGCGTGGGGCGTAAAGTGCGTATCGGCTGGGCGGGCGGCAGTACACATGCCGGTGACCTGCAAATTTTGCTGCCGCTTATCAAGGAGCTGGAAGACAAGGTTGAATGGGTTTTCATGGGAATGAAACCGCGGGGCGTGCACTGTGAGTTCCACACTGGCGTGCCGTTTGATATGTACCCCGAAAAGCAGGCCAGCCTGAACCTGGATCTGGCGCTGGTGCCGCTCGAAGTCAACCAGTTCAATGAATGCAAAAGTAATTTGCGGTTACTGGAGATCGGCACCTGTGGCGTGCCGATCATTGCCACCAGTATCGAACCCTATCGTTGTGGCCTGCCCGTCACGCTCGTTGAAAACCGCTTTAAAGACTGGATGGGCGCTATACGCGCGCACCTTGCGGATATGGATGCCACTCGTCGTCTGGGCGATCAACTTCGCGCGGCGGTCCATCAGGACTGGTACCTGAGGGAGCAGGGATTAAACGAATGGCAGAGAGGTTGGCTTTCTGCCTGAGACAGTGGCGGCGCGTCGTCCTGATGATGACGCCGTCGTTACATGACCGGACATAACGTCTCCATAGAGACACACAACGTTCAGGCAACGCCAGCTTTTCATTGTCGCGCCTGTAGAAAAAGAGGCTGTTATGCGTGGGTTCACCTTTCCTTACTTACTTCTGGCACCGGATTACATCGAATCTTCATCCGGCGTTCAGGTTATCCATCAGCTCTGTCACATGATTAATGAACAGGGCGGTAAAGCCTGGATGGTTAATTGCCGCGTGAATCCAGAATGGAATACGCCGGTGATAAACAGTGAAGACTGGAAAGTTATTCAAAACAGCGGGCAACCCTGGATTGCCATTTACCCTGAAATCGTATCGGGTAATCCTCTTTCCGCGCCCGTATGTGTTCGCTATATGCTGAACCGGGAAGGCGTGATCATGAATAACCGGATCCATGAAGGACCGGATGATTTATTTTTCTGGTACCGCAATGAGTTTGCTGAAAAAGCCGTTGACCCACAAATATTGGGAATCGAATCCTTTGATCTGCAATTATTTTGTGACGACAACCCGCAGAAAGACCTGAATATCCTCTACCTGAATCGTGTGCCTGAGTCGGTCGTTGATTTCAGCCAGCTACCCGCGGATACCAAAATCTTGTCCATGGCAAACCCATTGACGCTGAAAGAACTTGCCGTTGTGCTCAAGCGTACGCGCGTATTTTATTCGTATGAGTCCTCGGGCACCTGCGCAATGGCGATTTTATGCGGAAGTCCTGTAGTTGCGTTAACCGCACCGGGTTATGAAAAGTATGCCATTACGCAGGAAACCTTGCGTGACAACGGTGGCGCTGGATTTTGCTGGGAAAACACCCAGGAAGCTATTGATACCGAGCGCCAGAATTTATGGAAGATGCGAGACTATTTTCTGGTCCGACGCGCGCGAAGTCAGCAACAGTTTGAAAACTTCGTTACGTTGACACAAGAAAAGGCCGAACAACGTGCCGCGCAGGATAAGCGACACGCTTTGAATGACTGGCTGTATAAGCGGCAACTTCCGGCTCCTGCTGAAGAGGTGCAGAGTCCTTCATCACTGCCACTCCTCAGAATGCTGATTGCCGTCCAGCCAGGCAGCGAAGCGGACAGGACCTCGACGCTGAATGCCTTATTGCCTCAGTTAGATCAGGTAACAGGATGCACCGTTTTACTGGCGACGCCGCAGGAAACGTGCCACGTTTCTGACGATCGTGTCTTTCAGATTCGGTCTGATGTGTGGCTGAATGAAATTAATTGTCATCTGGAGCAGAACGTTTACGACTGGATATACGTCGTTCCTGCCGGGTGTCAGTTTACAGCGGAAAGTTTACGACTCCTTGCTGAGGCCTTGCACAGCAGAACGGGATGCGCCTTTGTTTACGCGGATGAAGGCCTCTCTGACAAGGAAGGGAAAATTCATCCTCATTTTAAGCCTGCATTTTGCCCGGACCTTTTTCTGAGTCAGCCTTCACTCTACCTTAAGCGCGGGATCTTCGCGCGAAACGCCTTGATGGCTATCGGCGGGTTTAATGCTGATTTATCCGCGTGCTATGAGCTGGATGCGATTACGCGACTGTTAGCTACGCGCGATAGCAACGTGTTTGGTCATGTTTCAGAGGTCTTTACCGTGACGCCTCTGAACAGCTGTGTGGCACAGGATCTGCAGCAGGAACATGCTGTGTTGCAATCTTATCTTCAGCAGCAGGGCTTCAGCCAGGGTGTAGTGGAGCACCAGCCGGGTAAGCCGTGGCGGTTAAAATACAGCACGGAGCCGGTTATTTCGCTCAGCATCATACTTGTCGCTGGCACAGATATCCATCAACTGCAGTGTTGCATCACTACGTTATTTGAACAAACCCATCAACCGGTATGCCAGTTGATTGTTATTGTGACGCCGGCGACCTCTGAGGCCATCACGGCCTGGCTGACGACAAATTTGTCAACAGCGTCGGTTAACATCAACATCCTGAAAAGTCATGGCAGCCAAACCCAGGAAGCGGCGATTAATGAGGCAGTAGGGCAGGCAGAAGGCGAGTTTCTGCTGTTGTTGGATCCCCGTGTTTTATTTGTCAGCCGCGGCTGGCTGGAGGCGCTGGCATGTCATGCCCTTCGGCATGATGTTGTCTGCGTCGCGCCTCATATTATCAACCTGGACAGTCAGATCTTATGTGCCGGAGAAATTCTTGGGGTCAGGGGCCTGTCCTTCCCCGTTGGTTATGCCGAAAGATGGGGCAATGCAGGCTACCTGTCACGCTATCAAAGCGACTGTAGTTATTCGACGTTGGCCACAGACTGTCTGTTAATCAGAAAAGACAGATGGCTGGAGGTCGGTGGATTTGATACGGCTTATACACAACCTCTGCTGGCCAGACTGGACCTGAATCTGCGACTGGTTCAGCAGGGCGGTCGGGCAATATGCACACCTTACAGCGTTGTAGCAAAACAGGAAGCCGTGACGGACTTTCCGCCACAATATGCGTTGTCGCCTTCACAGGAACTTGACCGTTTCTATCACGCCTGGCTCCCTGTTCTGGCAGATGATCCGGCTTATAATAAAAATTTAAGCCTGAACAGAACCCTTTTTACCGCAGACAGCACGTTAGTCACGGGCTGGAACCCGCTCAAACCTGGCGAAACACGCACCGTCATTTTTATCGCGCAGGATCAGAATAATACTGGCGTGCAGCGATTTATCATCGCGCTGGACAGGCTGATGAATGCCGGTGGCGTCAAAAGCGTGCTTCTTGAACAGATACCCTCCGCGCCAGAATTATTGCGGCATCATCCTGACGAGCTCGTTATCAGCGGCGAACTGACGGATCTCGCCTGCCAGACAATCAGGCAACTCAAAAACGCCATAACCTGTCGTGTTCATTATCTTATTCAGGACGATCCGAATGCGCGGAAATATAAAAAATTAATTGAAGATAATTTTATCGATAACTGGCTAACGTACAGCGATGCACTGGCCAATTGGCTCAAAAAGCGCCATAAACCTGTCGTTATTCTTCCTAATGTTTTAGTGCAGCCCTGTCAGGATAGGGTTAAGCAGAAAAAAGACAAATGCCGTGTCGTGTGTTTCACATACGATCTCAGGAAGAAAGATTATGAATTACTGACTCCAGCGATAACGGCAAGTGCGGAAAAGCTTGACTGGATTGTCATTGGACATTGTCCGCCGGAATGGCTGCCTTATATCAGGGAAACTTACCGTTTTCAGACTGAGGCCCGCCTGGTCGCGCAGTTGCTGCATTGTGACGCCGATATCGCCGTGCTTCCGCGCTGCAACAATGATGAAAACCGTTACAAAGATAACAACGTACTCATGCAGTTAGCGGTAATGGGGATACCGGCGATGTATAGCGATCATCCTACATTCGGTGAGTCCGTTCCCGGCTGGAGAGTAAAACATAACCCGAACGCCTGGAAAGAGGCTATCGCAACGCTTTGTGCTGATACGTCGCTGAGTGACACGCTCAGTCAGCCATTGAAAGAAAAAGCGTATAACGAGGTAAACCAGGACGCGCTTATGACACTTTTCGGCCGGATACAGGCGTTATCTGAAGCCACTCAGGCATAAATGACGTGCAGAGACAGCGCGCCAGATAAAAGCCCTGTACGCATTCAACAATTATTTAAGGTCAGGAAGTTATCCGATGAAGATAAACAAACCCTCATCAAATGTGCTGGTGACAAGTCCTCTTCTGCCGCCCCTGGAAGAGTTCCTGCCTTATTTAGAACGTATCTGGGACAGTAAACAGCTCACAAATGGTGGTCCGTATCACCAGGAGCTGGAACGGGCCCTTGCCGATTATCTCGGTGTCGAGCACCTCAGTTTGTTCGCGAACGGTACCCTGGCGCTGGTGACGGCGCTAGAGGCGCTCAGAATAACGGGGGAGGTGATTACCACTCCCTATTCTTTCGTCGCGACATCCCATTCCTTATTATGGAACGGCATAAAACCCATATTCGTCGATATTGATCCTGTTACCTGCAATATCGATCCTGAAAAAATCGAATCCGCCATCACGCCTACCACCAGTGCAATTTTACCCGTTCACTGCTATGGCATTCCCTGCGATGTCGAACGCATTCAACGTATTGCCGACAACTACGGTCTGAAAGTCATCTACGATGCCGCGCACTGTTTTGGTGTTAAACAAAAAAACGTCAGTATCCGTGAATCACGGCGATCTTTCTGTTTTAAGCTTCCATGCGACAAAGGTATTTAACACGTTTGAAGGCGGCGCCATTATCTGCCCAAATGAAAAAATCAAACGACGTATTGATTATTTAAAGAATTTTGGCTTTGCCGATGAAACCACGGTGGTTGCGCCGGGTATCAATGGCAAAATGAATGAAGTTCAGGCGGCATTTGGATTACTCCAGCTGAAGCATGTGGATTCAGCGCTGGCTAAGCGTAAAGTCATCTACGAAAAATATCAGCAGGCATTAGGGCATATACACGGACTTACGCTACTACCGCTCGTTGATGAAACCGACTGGAACTATGCGAATTGCCCGGTCTTTGTTCACGCGGGATTATTCCCGATGACGCGTGATGAACTGTATCATCACTTCAAAAGCCAAAATATTTATGTCAGACGGTATTTTTATCCGCTCATCTCCGATTTCCCGATGTACAAAGGCTATGAATCATCGGCTCCTTCAAATTTGCCGGTGGCCAGTCAAATTTCTCAGCAGGTGTTGTGTTTACCGGTGCATCCGAACCTGGCGGAAGCGGATCAGGATGAGATTATTAACATTATTATGCGCGCCAGCAATGTGAATGCTGCGTAAGCCTTCAATCCGGATCTTTATAAGCCTGTCAGGCAAAAGGGAACATGCTTTTGCCTGACGCTGCAGATCTCACATGCTTTCCATCTGCACGATCTTGCTTTCTTAACCGTTTCTCATCTGTAAGCGTCACATTTAAACCGTCTGTGCAGCGGGCTCCGGTTCCGGGAAAATAGTGTCCATCATTTTTTAATGGACACTATCGCGTGAAACACCGGACATGGCTCCTTGAGGCGCTTCGCCTCCAT